>JAFUDV010000084.1 GCA_017464245.1 Bacteroidales bacterium
GCCATGTTGGTGGCGATGGTCACATTGCCGCTCTGGCCGGCCTGGGCGACGATTTCCGCTTCCCGCGCATGCTCCTTCGCATTCAGCACGTTCGGATGCAGGCCGCGGAGGCGCATCATGCGCGCGAGGAGTTCGGAAGTCTCCACGTCCGTCGTGCCCACGAGGACCGGACGGCCCGCCTTGGTGAGTTCGACCACCCGGTCGATGACGGCGTTGAACTTGCCCTTCTTGGTCTTGTAGATAATGTCATCCTGGTCGTCGCGGATGACGGGACGGTTCGTCGGGATGGACACGACGTCCAGCTTGTAGATGCTCCAGAACTCGCCCGCCTCGGTCTCGGCGGTACCGGTCATGCCCGCGAGCTTGTGGTACATGCGGAAATAGTTCTGCAGGGTGATGGTGGCGAACGTCTGCGTCGCGGCCTCCACCTTCACGTTCTCCTTCGCCTCCACGGCCTGGTGCAGGCCGTCGCTCCAGCGGCGGCCCTCCATGATACGGCCGGTACTCTCGTCCACGATCTTGACCTTGTTGTCCACGATGACGTAGTCGATGTCCTTGGTGAACATCGCATAGGCCTTGAGGAGCTGGATGACGGTATGGACGCGCTCGCTCTTGAGGGAGAAGTCCTCCATGAGGGCGTCCTTCTTCTCGGCCTTCTCGGCCGTGGAAAGGGTGGCGTCGTTCTGGATCTCCGCGATGGCGGAGCCCATGTCCGGAAGGACGAAGAAGTTCGGGTCGGAGACCGCATTGGCCAGAACCTCGTGGCCCTTGTCGGTCATGTCCACGCTGTTCTGGATCTCGGTGATGACGAAGTAGAGCTCGTCGGTGACCTGCGGCATCTCGCGCTCGTTGTCCTGCATGTAATAGCTTTCCGCCTTCTGCAGGAGCTGCTTCATGCCCGGTTCGGAGAGGAACTTGATGAGCGGCTGGTACTTGGGCAGACCCTTGTTGCACCGCAGGAGGAGCTTTCCGCCCTCCGCCTCGTCACCGGCCGCGATGGCCTTCTTGGCCTCGTTGAGCGTGGTGTTCACCAGGGCGCGCTGCTTGTTGTACAGGCTTTCCACATAGGGACGGTACTCCATGAACTGCTCGTCGTCGGCCGCCTTCGCCATCGGTCCGGAGATGATGAGCGGGGTACGGGCGTCGTCGATGAGGACGGAGTCCACCTCGTCCACGATGGCGTAATGGTGCTTCCGCTGGACCAGGTCGGTCAGGCGCGTGGCAATGTTGTCGCGGAGGTAGTCGAAACCGACCTCGTTGTTCGTGCCGAAGGTGATGTCGCAGTTGTAGGCGCGCTTGCGCTCGTCGGAGTTGGGCTGGTGCTTGTCGATGCAGTCCACGCTCAGGCCGTGGAACTGATAGAGCGGGCCCATCCACTCGGAGTCACGTTTGGACAGGTAATCGTTCACGGTCACCACGTGCACGCCCTTCCCGGCGAGCGCGTTCAGGAACACCGGAAGCGTCGCGACGAGGGTCTTTCCCTCACCGGTCGCCATCTCGGCGATGCTGCCCCGCTGCTCCTTGTTGGTCTTGAGGGAGCCGTTAAGGACGATGCCGCCGATCAGCTGCACGTCGTAATGGACCATGTCCCAGGTGATTTCATTGCCGCCGGCCATCCAGTGGTTCTGCCAGACGGCCTTGTCGCCGTCGATATGCACGAAATCGCGTCCCCGTGCGGCGAGGTCGCGGTCGAAATCCGTTGCGGTGACCTCGATCAGCTCGCTCTCCTTGAAACGGCGGGCGGTGGATTTCATGATGGCGAAAGCCTCGGGGAGGATTTCGTCCAGGGTTTTCTCGATCGCGTCGTCCTCGTCCTTGACGAGCTTGTCGGACTCGGTGGCCAGGGCCTCCTTCTCGGAGACGGGAATGTCTTTCGCGAGTTCTTCCTTGATTTCGGCGATGCGCTTCTCGAAAGGCTCTTCCGCCGCGAAGATGCGGGCGCGGAGGGCCGCGGAACGGGCCCTGAGTTCGTCATTGGAAAGCGCGTCGATGCCCGGATAGGCCGCGAGGATCTTGTCCAGGATGGGTTTCACGAGCTTCATGTCCCGGTCGGACTTGGAGCCGAAAACCTTCTTCAGTATATCAGTCAATGCCATAGTTACAAACTTAATCCTACAAATATACATATTTTTCGACGGAATATCAAATCGATGGCAAGATTCCCCGAGCATCTTGTATTTTTCACAATTTATCCCTACCTTTCGGATGAAACTGACAACCAAAAAACTGAAATATGAACAACCACCCTAAAATCGGCATCCGGCCCACGATCGACGGCCGCATGAACGGCGTCCGCGAATCCCTGGAAGACCAGACCATGGGCATGGCCGCCGCCGTCGCCAACCTCCTCACCTCCAAGCTCCGTTACGCCGACGGGGCGCCCGTCGAGTGCGTCCTCGCCGACTCCACCATCGGCCGCGTCGCCGAGACCGCCGCCTGCGCGGAGAAGTTCGCCCGCGAGGGCGTCGCCGTCACCATCACCGTCACCCCCTGCTGGTGCTACGGCAGCGAAACCATGGACATGGACCCGCACACGATCAAGGCCGTGTGGGGCTTCAACGGCACGGAGCGGCCCGGCGCGGTGTATCTCGCCGCCGTCCTCGCCGCCCACGCCCAGAAGGGACTCCCCGCCTTCGGCATCTACGGACATGACGTCCAGGACGCTGACAACCAGACCATTCCGGCCGATGTCGAGGAGAAGCTCCTCCGCTTCGCCCGCGCCGCCGTCGCCGCCGCCTCGATGCGCGGCAAGTCTTACCTTTCCATCGGCGCCGTGTGCATGGGCATCGCCGGTTCCATCGTGAATCCGGACTTCTTCGAGGACTACCTCGGCATGCGGGTCGAGGGAATCGACGAGGTGGAGATCATCCGCCGCATGGACCGGGGCATCTACGACCACGAAGAATTCGGAAGGGCCCTCGCCTGGGCCAAGGTCCACTGCAAGGAATACGACGACGTCTGTAACCGGGAGGACCTCAAGAAGACCCGCGCCGAGAAGGACGAAGACTGGGCGTTCGCCATCAAGATGGCCCTCATCATCCGCGACCTCCTGCAGGGCAACCCCAAACTCAAGGAGATGGGCTTCGGGGAGGAATCCCTGGGTCACAACGCCATCCTGGGCGGCTTCCAGGGCCAGCGCCAATGGACCGACTACTATCCCAACGGCGACTTCGCCGAGGCCATCCTGAACTCCTCCTTCGACTGGAACGGTGTCCGCAAGCCCTTTGTCCTGGCCACGGAAAACGACTCGCTGAACGGCGTTTCCATGCTGCTCGGCCACCTCGTTTCCCAGACGCCGGCCATCTTCGCCGACGTCCGCACCTACTGGAGCCCGGAGGCCGTGGAGCGCGTGACCGGAAAGAAACTGGAAGGCCTGGCCGCGAACGGCATCATCCACCTGATCAACTCCGGTGCGGCCACCCTGGACGGCAGCGGGCGCTGCCTGAAGGACGGGAAGCCGGCCATGAAGCCTTTCTGGGAGATCTCCCGGGAAGAGGCCGACGCCTGCCTGGACGCCACCGTCTGGGTACCGGCGAACCGCGAATACTTCCGCGGCGGCGGGTTCTCCTCCAAGTTCCTTTCCCGGGGCGGAATGCCCTGCACGATGATCCGGCTGAACCTCGTCAAGAACCTGGGACCGGCCCTCCAGCTTGCGGAGGGATGGACCGTGGACATCGACCCGGAGCAGCACCGCATCCTGGACGAGCGCACCGACAAGGGCTGGCCCACGACCTGGTTCGCCCCGCGCCTGGACCCGTCCCGGCGGCCGTTCAAGGACGTGTACAGCGTGATGGACAACTGGGGCGCGAACCACGGTGCCATCGTGTACGGCCATGTGGGCGCCGACCTCATCACCCTCGCCTCCATGCTCCGTATCCCGGTGTGCATGCACAACGTGCCGGAGAAGGACATCTTCCGTCCGTCCACCTGGCGCGCTTTCGGCATGGACCCGGAAGGAGCCGATTACCGCGCATGTGCCGCCTATGGCCCGCTGTTCAAGAAATAGTATGAAAGAGCGAAAGAGTTTCTTCAAATATGAGGGCGTAAACTATTTACTGCCATTCATCCTGATCACCGCATGCTTCGCGCTGTGGGGATTCGCGAACGACATCACCAATCCCATGGTGAAGGCGTTCTCCAAGATCTTCCGGATGAGCGTGACGCAAGGGACCCTCACGCAGATGGCCTTCTACGGCGGCTACTTCGCAATGGCCCTTCCCGCCGCCATTTTCATCCGGAGGTTCACTTACAAGAGCGGCATCCTGATGGGTCTCGCCCTGTACGCCGCCGGTGCCTTCCTGTTCATCGCCGCCCGGTCAACCGGGTCCTACTGGCCTTTCCTGGCGGCATACTTCATCCTCACCTGCGGCCTCAGCTTCCTGGAAACCAGCGCCAATCCGTACATCCTCGCGATGGGCGATCCGGCGACGGCAACCCGGCGCCTGAACTTCGCCCAGTCGTTCAATCCCATCGGATCCCTGTGCGGGATGTTCGTGGCGATGAACTTCATCCAGGCGCGGCTGAACCCGATGGACTCCGCCTCCCGGGCCGCCCTGCCCGATGCGGAGTTCGAAGCCATGCGGCAGTCTGACCTGGGCATCCTCATCAAGCCCTATGTCACCATCGGCATCGTCATCCTGGTGATGTTCCTCCTGATCCTGCTGGTGAAGATGCCTAAAGTGAAGGAGGAGAACACCCGCAGCATCGGCGAATCCATCAAGCACTTGCTGGGCATTCCCCGCTACAGGGAGGGTGTGCTCGCCCAATTCTTTTACGTGGGTGTGCAAATCATGAGCTGGACCTTCATCATCCAGTACGGGACCCGGATCTTCATGGAGCGCGGCATGAGCGAAATCGATGCGGAAGTGTTGTCGCAGAAGTACAACATCGCCGCGATGATCATCTTCTGCTGCAGCCGTTTTATCTGCACTTACCTCATGAAGTACTTTAAGCCGGGGAAGATGCTCTGTTGCTTCGCCTTCGCCGGAATCGCCTGTACCCTGGGCGTCATCTTCCTGCAGGGCATCGCAGGTCTGTACTGCCTCGTCGCCGTTTCCGCCTGCATGTCCCTGATGTTCCCGACCATCTACGGCATCGCCCTGGAAGGCCTCGGGGAGGATGCGAAGTTCGGCGCCGCCGGCCTCATCATGGCCATCCTGGGCGGATCGGTCCTGCCGCCGCTCCAGGCACTGGTCATCGACAAGGGAACGGTCTTGGGCATGCCGGCGGTGAACATGTCATTCTTCCTGCCTGCCCTGTGTTTCGTCGTAATCGCGATTTACGGCCTCCGAGTGCACCGGAAGAAGATCTAACGGAAGGCCCGACGGGCCTTCCTGATTTCGGGAAGCATCCTGCAAAGAGCGCGGAAGTGCTTGAAAGGCAGGATGCTTCCGTATTTTACAGCCTTCACGAGGGTGAAAAGGCACACGAAAAGGAAGCGTTCCCACAGCGGACGGCCGGGATCGCACAGGCGCACCAGCGAGCCCATATGATAGTTCCGGTAGATGACCTTCTCCTTCGGCTCCTCCCGGTAGGCCCGGTCATGTACCGCCCGCGCAGCGGGGACGATACCGACCTTGAGCCCGTGATACCGCGCCCGGTCGCACCAATTGTCGTCGTTCCCATAGATCGGGAACAGGGGCGAGAACATCCCCACCTTCTCCAGCGCCTCCCGCGGCAGCAGCCAATGAGCCGCCATCACACGTCGGACCGGTCTTGGGGGGCACTCGCTTCCAGAATCGTCGCTTCGCGACCCCTCCCAAATGGGCCCCTCCCTCTTATGATGCCGAGGGTGGCACAGATTCTGGAAACGAGTGCCCCCCAAGACCTTCTCGAACTGCTTGTCAAAAGCCACAAAACCGTCGGTCATCTGGAGGGGGCTGAGAACGGCGAATTCCGGATGGGCCTGATGGGCTGCGACCAGGGTCCCGAGGGTCGAGGGTTCGATCCAGGCGTCCTGGTTCAGGAGATACACGTAGTCATAGCCCTTGTCCAGGGCATGCCGCATGCCCATGTTGTTGGCCTCGGCAAAGCCCAGGTTGTCGGCGCTGCGGACCAGCTTCGCCTCGGGGAAATGGCCCTGGACATAATCCGCCGACCCGTCCGCCGAGTCATTGTCCCACACATACAGGTCCGCCGGGAGTTCCGACGCCCGGACGCTTCCGAGACACCGTTCCAGCCAGCGGAGGCCGTTGAAAGTGACGACGATGACAAGAATCTTCATAGGCCGTTCACCTCCCTGTATAACCTGACAAAGATTTCCTTGGAGGTGCGCTTCGTGAAAACGGAGCGCATCACGTTTCCGGCCGTCCGGTACATGATCGCCGCGTGGGAAGACGGATCCGACCGGTCGACGAACCGGTACTTCAGCCGGCGCAGGGCTTCCACGCACCAGACGAAACTCCCCAGAAGGGCGTATCGGACCGGATTCCCGCCGCTGTAGAACTGCAGCGCCCCCCGCACCCGCGTGGGCTTGACCGCCGCTTCCAGACGGGAGACAGTGCCACCGGCCAGATGGGTGATTTCCACATCTGCATCGGACCAGACCGTGTATCCCATCTCGTTGACCTTGTGGCCGATAGCGATATCTTCCGGAGTAAAGGTGTACGTCTCGTCAAACCAGCCGGCCTGCCGGAAAACGTCCGTGCGGATGAGGAAACAGGCGCCGTTGACCGTCCAGGTCCGAAAGAGCCCCTCCTTCATGGACCAGGGGGTCGGGACGGTCTCATCCACCCGATGCAGGTAATGCTTCACATAGCGCCAGGCCGTCCAGGGCGCCCGGCCGCTCGTCTGTACCCGCCCGTCCGGAAAGACGATCTTCGGGGAAACGACGGCTGCGCCGGCAGGGAGCCGGTCGAAATCGGCTACCAACGCATCAATGACCGGCATGGACATGAGCGTGTCGTCATTGACGATGAAGCTGTACTCCCCCGTCACTTGCCGCAGGGCCAGGTTGTTGTTCTCGGAAAAACCGCGCAGTTCCCGGCTCTCGACCACTTTCACCGCCGGCCAATCCGTCCGGAGGGCCGCGAGATGTTCCGGGGAGAACATGTACGCCACCACCCAGACCTCCAGGTCCGTCCGGTTATGGGCATACAACCCCTCCAGGCACGGATACAGCAAATCCGGGCGGTTCATGCAGACGATGACGACGCTTACCCGATGATCCATTTGCTTCCAGGGATAAAAGAGATGAGTTTCGTCGTGACCGCACAGCAGAGGAAGGTCAGGACGGCGATGACCGGGATGGCCAGCCAGACCGGAAGGGAGGGATTCGCGACGTCGCCGCCGATGATCCAGCCGGCGATGGGGGCCAGGAACAGCAGGTGCATCAGATACATGCCGAAGGTCAGTTTAGACAGACCGGCGACGGCCGCCGGAGCCTTCCGCTGCCCGATGCAGGAAAAGAGGAGGAATACACCGAAGGTCGCGAGGAGCACGTTCGGCGTGCAGAACTGCCAGCCCCATTCCAGCGTGGGCGTGTCGATGACCTGCCCCGGAACGCCCTTCAGCCAGAAGGACCAGCCGGTAAAGGCGCCGCCGATGAGGAAACTCGCCCAGCCCACCGTCCGTTTCCTGCGGCGGGACCAGTCCAGATGGACCCGGATGTAATGGGCCAGGACCAGATAGCCCAGGAAACCCGAGCAGTACCAAAGCCCGTGGAATCCGTTCCAGAAGCACTCTCCCCAGAGTTCCTCCGAAACGAAACGGTGCAGGTAAGGCATGAAGGTGGAAAGGACAAACAGGCCGATGAACAGCCGCTCCTCTTTCGCCGAGGCCTTCTCCAGCCAGGGCGAAATGACAGGAATGATCAGGTACAGGCTGATGAGCGGGTACATGAACCACAGATGCCCTGCCATGGACGGGAAATTGAACGGCAGGCGTTTCAGGTCGGCAAGGGACTGTTCCCAGGTCATGCCTCCACAAGCCAGCGGCAAGAAGGTGTAGATGAGCATGAAGGCGACCATCGGCGGCAGGATCCGGGTGAACCGGCGGCGGTAGAACTGCCCCATGGTCTGTCCCGGCTTCAAGGGTACCAGCAGGAAGGCCGACACGATCATGAACAGCGGCACGCTGATCCGGCCCAGGAAACCGTCATAGAAAGCCACCCAGAGACGGTTGGACTCCGTGGCCAACATGGATACGTTGCCCGCGAGGCCGGAAGCATCGGCGGCATAGAAAGTCTCACTGGCATGGGCCAGCATGACCAGGAAACACGCGACGATGCGGATCCAGTCGATGAAGACGATTCTTTCCTTTTCCATATTTATCCGATAATCCATTTTCCCACCCGGGGGATCCGCTGGAGGGGAACACATACGAGGGCGACACCGGCGAAAGAGAGCAGGGCCGTGCCCAGGATCTGGACCGGCGTGGTCCAGACGGGCCCCAGTACGCCGTCCGCCCCCAGCCCGAGGGAGGACCGCAGCCAGGCGGAGACGACCCCGAGCAGCAGCATGTGACACAGGTACATGCCATAACTGGCCTTGCTGACCGGCAGGAGCACTTTTTCATAGAACCGTCCGCCCGTCCTGATCTTCCGCAGCACCAGGATCCAGCCGAGGGTCATGAGGGCGACACCGAAAGTGTCGTTGAGCCAGGGGCCTTCCCAGAGGGCTGCGAGGCCGACAGGGCCTCCGACCGGGAAAACGCCGCCGGCATCGGCCCAGACCCTCCGGAGGAAACCGGCGGAACAGACGGCGAATCCGCCCAGGAAGACCGGAACGGCAACCGCGAGGGTCCGTTTCCAGGAAAGCCCGCCCACAAACTTGCGGAAATACAGGCCCAGCAGCAGATAGCCGATGAAACCGCTCAGGTAATAGAACACACCGTAGGTATTCCAGCTGGCTTCGCCCCAGAGCGGATACTTGGCGGCATTCGGGATGCCCGAAGGGCCGTAGATGACCGGCGCCGGGCCGCCCGCCCATTGCCGGATGAGCGGAATCAGCGTCGTGAAGAGCCAGAGGGCCAGATAGAACCGGAGTTCGCGCTTCCCCACCTTCTCGGCCCAGGGAGACAGCAGCGGCATGACCAGGTACAGGCCCACGAGCATATAGACAAACCAGAGATGGCCGGCCGCGTAATTGAAGTTCAGCAGCAAGTCCTGGAAGTTCTGTACCGGCTCGCCCCAGACAAGGGCATAGACAACGGTCCAGACGGCGAACGGTATGAGGACCCGGGCCGCGCGCCGGCGGAAAAACTCCCCGGCGGGATAGTGCAGCGGAAACTGCAGATAGCTGGACGCGACGACGAAAAGGGCGACGCAGGCCCGCGGCAGGACGTTCAGGACGGAAAGCCACAACGCATCGGCCTTCGTCAGGACCAGGGATCCCTCCCCGCCCAGGTAGAACGGTTCACAACTGTGCGTGACCATGACCAGGAAGCAGGCGATCACCCGCAGCCAGTCGATCCAGATTTCACGGTTTCTGTCCATAACCATTCCCATCTTGCTTACGAAGATAACGTTTTTTTTGCGACTGCAAAGAGTCCGACTTGCCCAAATCGGAGGAATTGGCTATTTTTGCACCACTATGAAAAGAATCATCGCCTTTTTTTTGTTCCTGGCCCTCTCCGCCGGAGCGTTCGCCCAGGAATTCCGCTTGCCCCAGATCAACGAAATCGCCGAAGTCGAGAATGAGGACGATACGGTCCTCTCCCTTTTCTCCATGGCCCGGGACGGCCAGACCGTCTATTTCCTGAATGTCGGCCAGCTGGGCGTCGGGGACGAAGTCTTCCAGGTCCAGTTCGACCCGGTCTTCCAGCTCTTCATCCCGCTCGGCGGGACGCTGGAAGCGTCGTTGGAAACGCTCGGCCAGCTGCAGGAGCTGCTCAAGGAGCCCGACGGGACGGTCCGGGAAATCGAAGCCTGCTTCGCCCCGGCCATGCCCAACGCCAGCCGCGAAACGGCCAAGGTCACCATCCATAAACGCCTGTTCGGCCGCCAGCTCGAGTTCAGCCTCGAACGCGAGGGTTACATCCGGGCCACCTACGTTTCCCGGTCGGATTTCAATTCCCTGGTCTCCAGTGCCAAGTTCTACCGCAGATTCCATCCCAAAGAACAATAAGCCATCATGAAAGCCTTCACCTTGATTGCCCTGGCCGCCGGTCTCATGGCCGTTTCCTGTGGAAATCCCGCCGTCCAGCCGGTTGAGAACGATTTTTCCGATGCCGTCGCCACTGCCCTTGCCGATGGCGGACGCGTGGACCTGGAGCAGTTCCAGTGGACCCGTGAGCCGGCCGCCTGCACCGTACAGGGAGACACCCTGACCGTCACGACCGCCCCGCACACGGACCTCTGGCAGCGCACCTACTACCACTTCCGCAACGACAACGCGCCGGTCTTCCAGATGAAGACCCGGGAGCCGTACTTCAGCTTCGTCGTGAAGACGGACTTCACCCAGAGCCACCAGCGGTTCGACCAGTGCGGCATCGTCATGTACCTGGACAGTGAGAACTGGCTCAAGGGCTCCGTGGAATTCGAGAACGGGGAATTCCAGCACCTGGGCAGCGTGGCCACCAACAACGGGTACTCCGACTGGGCCACGACGGCCATTCCGGCCGATGTCAAGACCATGTGGTACCGCTTCTCCCGCCGGGCCGACGACTACTGCATCGAATGCTCACAGGACGGGGAGAACTTCTCCCAGATGCGTATCTGCCACATGTATGCCGGCGGCGATGTCATCTCCTTCGGCATCTATGCCTGCTCGCCGGAGGAATCCTCCTTCACGGCCGTCTTCACGGACATGAAGGTCACCGAATGCGCCTGGAAAGCGCATGACGGCCAGCAGCCGGACGCGCAGTAGCCGCGCCTATACCAGCGGAATCCCCATCGAGGTCTTCACCGGGTCCATCACAAACGAGCTTTGGATGGACCCGAGACTGTCTATGGTCCCCAGGACATTGATGATGAACTCGTTGTAATACTGCATGTCCGGGGCGTAGATCTTCAGCAGGTAGTCGAACTCCCCGGATATGTTGTAGCATTCCGCCACCTCGGGGATATCCTTGATCCGGTCCACGAAATCATGGGCAATGTCCTTGCCCATCCGGTGGAGCTTCACGCTGCAGAAGACGATGAAGCCACGGCCGAGCTTGGCGGCGTTCAGGACGGCGGTGTAGCGTTCGATGACCCCGGAGGCTTCCATCCGGCGCATCCGCTCAAAGACGGGCGTCGGGGACAGATGGACCTTCCGGGAGAGGTCCTTCACCGTGATGCGGCCCTCCTGCTGGAGGACCCTGAGAATCTGGAGATCGGTCTTGTCTAGTTGTTCGGCTGGCATGGCGAGGATTCATCTGCGCCGGGGCTTCCCCGGCAGGTTTTTGAATTTGATTCGACTATTTATTTATGCGAATTTAGCGTTTTCCTCCAAATTTTCAAGTTTTCTTGTTTGATAAAGCCACAGAATTTACCTTTGCAAAAAGAAAATCAAACAAAAACTTGAGCATATGAGCACCCGTAAACTCCATTTCGAGACCCTCCAGCTCCACGTCGGGCAGGAGCAGGCCGATCCCGCATCCGACGCCCGCGCCGTCCCCATCTACCTCACCTCCTCCTACGTCTTCCACAACTCCGAGCACGCGGCCGCCCGGTTCGGGCTCACCGACCCCGGCAACATCTACAGCCGCCTCACCAACTCCACGCAGGATATCCTGGAGCGGCGGATCGCCGCACTGGAAGGCGGCGTGGGCGCCCTTGCCGTTGCCTCCGGCGCCGCGGCCATCACCTATTCCATCCTGAACATCGCCCGTGCCGGCGACCATATCGTGTCGGCCAAGACCATTTACGGCGGTTCCTACGACCTGCTGCAGCATACCCTGGTCCCCTATGGGATCACGACGACCTTCGTGGACCCGTCGGACATCGCCAACTTCGAGAACGCCATCCGGCCGGAGACCAAGGCCCTGTTCATCGAGAGCTTCGGCAATCCCAACTCCAACCTCATCGACATCCAGGCGGTGGCCGACGTCGCCCATGCCCACGGCATCCCGCTCATCATCGACAACACCTTCGCGACCCCGTTCCTGCTCCGTCCCATCGAGTACGGCGCCGACATCGTGGTCCATTCCGCGACGAAGTTCATCGGCGGGCACGGCACCACCATCGGCGGCGTGATCGTGGATTCCGGCAAGTTCGACTGGAAGGCCTCCGGCAAGTTCCCGCAGTTCACGGAACCGGAATACAGTTATCACGGGATCGTCTTTGCCGATGCCGTCGGCCCCGCCGCCTACATCACCCGCGCCCGCGCCATCCTGCTCCGGGACACCGGCGCCACCCTTTCCCCGGTGAGCTGCTTCATCTTCCTGCAGGGCCTGGAAACCCTTTCCCTGCGCGTGGAGCGCCACGTCGAGAACGCCCTCAAGGTCGTCGACTATCTGTCGAAGCATCCGAAAGTGGCCCGCGTGAACCACCCGGCCCTGCCATCCCATCCGGACCATGCCCTGTACCAGCGCTATTTCCCGAACGGCGGCGGTTCCATCTTCACCTTCGAGATCAAGGGCGAGAAGGAGGAAGCCTACCGCTTCATCGACTCCCTGGAGATCTTCTCCCTGCTGGCCAACGTGGCCGACGTCAAGTCCCTCGTCATCCATCCGGCCACGACGACCCATTCCCAGCTCACGGAGGCCGAACTCACGGACCAGGGCATCTACCAGAGCACGGTGCGCCTTTCCATCGGCACGGAACACATCGACGACCTCATCGCCGACATCGCCCAGGCGCTGGAAAAAGTGTAGGACATACCGTGAAAAATCCGTATTTTTGCGTTCTATAGCAGACCGATGCCGTCGAACGCCAACATACGGATCGCCCGGAACACCGCCATCGTCTATGTACGCATGGCGGTTACCATCGTGGTGGGGCTCGTCACCAGCCGCCTGGTCCTCCAGGCGCTGGGGGCCTCGGACGTGGGCATCTACGCCGCCGTGGGCAGCACCGTCGCGCTGGTCTCCTTCATCACGGGGGCGCTGACGGCGACGACGGTCCGGTTCATGAACTTCGAGATGGGCAAGGCCGGCGGAGACACGAACCGGATGTTCAACATCTGCCACGTCATCCACATCGGCGGCGCCCTGGTCCTGCTGCTCATCCTCGAGACGGTGGGCATCTGGTACATCCACACCTACCTGAATGTGCCGTCGGGGAAAGAGACGGACGCCCTGTTCGTGTTCCAGGTTTCCACGCTCGTCGCCTGCCTGGGCATCGCCAACGTCCCCTTCCAGAGCCTGTTCACCGTCCATGAGCGCTTCGCCACCGTCGCCGTCGTGGACATTGTCAATGCGCTCGTCAAGCTGGGGCTCGTCATCGGGCTGCTCTATTGGAAAGGAAACGGCCTGCGGCTGTATGCCGTCCTGATGAGCGTCACGACGTGGATTTCCTTCATCGTCTATCACAGGCTCTGCCACCGGCGCTGGCCGGAGATCATTCGCTGGAAGCCCGTCCGGGACCGGAAAGCCTACCGGGAGGTCCTGGTATTCAATAACTACAACCTCCTTTCCTCGGCTTCCATGATCGTCCGTTCCCAGGGCTCCAACATGCTGATCAACGCCTTCTTCGGAACGACGGTCAATGCGGCCTACTACTACGCCGCCACGGTCCAGAACTATGTGAACCAGTTCATTGCGAACTTTGACACGGCCGCCGCCCCGCAGATCACGCAGAACATCAGCGCGGGGGCCACCGGGCGCTCTATCGGCCTGACCGAGCGCGTATGCCGCATCTGCATCCTCCTGTTCCTGCTGATGTTCTTCCCGCTGTGGAGCGAGCTGGACTTCATCCTGCACCTGTGGCTCGGAGCGAAGATGCCGGAAGGGACGGTGCTCATGTGCCGGTGGACGCTTCTGGTCGCCGCCGCATCGGCCACATCGGCCGGCCTGGCGCAGCTCATCAACGCGTTCGGCCGCATCAAGTGGTACAAGATCGAGTTCAGTGTCCTGTACCTTGGGTGCCTCGTCGCCGGCTGGTGGCTGTTCCGCACCGGACATCCAGCGTATAGCATCATCGTGTGCTTCGTCATCGCGGACCTCCTGAGCCGAGCCATCCAGCTGCTCCTGCTGCACCTCCAGTTCGGATTCGATGTCACGCGCTTCCTGAAGGAAGCGTACCTGCGGCCTGCCGCCGCCGCACTCATTCTGATGGGATACCTGGCACTCTACCGCCTCTTCCCTCTTGAAAGCGGCTGGGCGAAGCTGGGCGGGCTCGTCCTGACCGGCGGGGTCACGGCGGCCGTACTGGTATTCGTGGGCCTGAAGTCCTCCGAAAGGAAGGAAATCCGCCGCTACCTGGGCCGCAGATGGCACGAGTGGGAACTGGACCACCGCTACGAGCGGGTGGCGAAGCGCGAATGGAAACGCAAGTTCGGAACGGAGCTGGACCTGGACCGTCCCCGCGACCTCAACGAGAAGATCCAGTGGCTGATGTGCCGGAGCGACACCTCGGCCTGGTCGCGCCTGTCCGACAAGGTCGCCGTGCGCAAGTATGTGGAGGAAAAAGGTCTGGGAGACCTCCTGGTCCCTCTCCTTGGCACCTGGAAGCATGCCAAGGACATTCCCTGGGACAAGCTACCGGAGAAATTCGTCCTCAAGTGCAACCATGACAGCGGCTCTACGCACATCGTGGACGCCGGGAGCAGCCGAGCTGCCGTCGCGACTGCCCTGGACGAGGCCCTGAAGGTGAAATACGGCTACCGGCACGGCGAGATGCACTACAACGGCATCGACCCTTGCATCCTTGCGGAACAGTACCTGGACAGCGGCGACGCCGTCCCCGTCGACTATAAAGTCTGGTGCTTCGACGGCAAGCCCTCCTGCATCTGGGCCTGTCACGGCCGCACCGCCGATGCCGTCTATGTCAATGTCTACGACCTCGACTGGACCCCGCGCCCGGAAGCCTCGGTCTTCACCGACCACTACCGCGACGGCGGGGGCTCCCTCCCAAAGCCCGAAACCCTCCCGCAGATGCTCGCTGCCGCCGCGAAGCTCTCCGAAGGCTTCCCAGAGGTCCGCGTCGACTTTTACGAAGTCCAGGGCAAGCTCTACTTCGGCGAAATGACCTTCGCCTCCCTGATGGGACGCATGGATTTCTACACCCCTGAGTTTTTGAATGAACTGGGCGACCAGGTAAAACTCCCCATCCGATGAACCGCAAAGTCATATACACCTGCCTGACGGGCGGTTACGACCGCCTGGAGCAGCCCGTTGCCGTGGCGCCGGACTGGGACTATGTGTGTTTCACGGACGCAGAGGGGCAGGACGGCGTATGGCAGCTGCGGAAGATTCCGTTCGAGAGTCCGGACCCGGTCGTCCGCTCGCGCTACCCGAAGATCCTTCCGCACAAGGTTCTGCCGGAGTACAAGTACAGCGTGTACATGGACGCGAACCTGTGCATCATGGACGCGGAATTTTACTGCATCGCGGACCGGCTCATCGTCGAGGCGGTCTCTTTCGCCCAAGTGGAGCATCCCGAACGGGACTGTGTGTATGAGGAACTTAGGTATTGTTACCTGAAGGATAAGGTCGGCACCCGGACCGCCTTCCGGCTGCATCGGCAGTGGACGGCCATGGGCTTTCCCCGCCATGCCGGCCTCTACGAGAACAACATCCTGTACAGGGAGCACGACCTCGACGAAGTCCAGGCCCTGGACGAGGCCTGGTGGAAAGCATTCTCCGCCGGCGTTCCCCGCGACCAGCTGTGCCTGATGCCGGTTTTTCTCCGTCACGGCATCCATCATCCCGCCCTCCTGCTGGGCAAAGGCCTGAACGCCCGCAACGTTCCCTACCTGAAGTACACCCTCCATCCCCCGACCGGAAAAGAGAATACCCCGGGTCGGGTGACCTGGGGCAATCTCGTCTATCATGTCCGCCTGGGGTGGCGGAAACTGATGCTTCGGTTCTTGAAATAGATTATTCCGGCTTGTAGGAATCTTTCAGGGCCGTGGTCTTGTTGAAGACCGGATGGTCCGGCGTGGAGTCTTTGTCCTTCACGTAGTAGCCGGTGCGCTCGAACTGGACCGCGATGCCGGAAGCATCCTCCAGAAGGGCGGGTTCGGCCCAGCCTTCGCCGACAACGAGGGACTCCGGATTCAGGAAATCCTTGTAGTCCTTGTCCTCGGGAACCTGGGACATGTCGGCTAGGGTGAAGAGACGGTCGTAGTTGCGGACCTCCAGCTGCACGGCATGGGCGGCGGACACCCAGTGGATGGTGCCCTTGACGGAGCGCCATTCGCCCGTGACCGGATGGGTGGACGGATCGTAGGTGCACTTGAGCTCCACGATCTTGCCGTCCTCATCCTTGACCACCTCGTCGCACTTGACAATATAGGTGTACTTGAGACGAACCTCGCCGTCCGGCTTGAGGCGGAAGAACTTCTTGGGAGCGTCCTCCATGAAGTCGGCGCGGTCGATCCAAAGTACGCGGCTGAAGGGGACCTTGCGGGTCGCGCCTTCCGGCTCCGCCGGGTTCAGCGGGCAGTCGAACCACTCCACCTGTCCCTCCGGGTAGTTCGTGAGGGTGACCTTGATCGGATCCTGGACCACCATGTAGCGGTTGGACCGCGCGTTCAGGTCCTGACGGACGCACCACTCCAGGAGCTGGATGTCCATGAGCTGGTCGCGCTTGGAAACGCCGATCTTCTCGCAGAACATGCGCAGGGCCTCGGCCGTGTAGCCGCGGCGGCGCACGCCGCACAGGGTAGGCATCCGGGGATCGTCCCAGCCGGACACCAGGCCCTTCTGGACCAGTTCGAGGAGCTTGCGCTTGCTCATCAGCGTATAGGTGAGGTTCAGGCGGGCGAACTCGTACTGATGGGACGGGTAGATGCCCAGGGTCTCGATAAACCAGTCATACAGCGGACGGTGCACGTCGAACTCCAGCGTGCAGATGGAATGGGTGATGTGCTCGATGGAGTCACACTGGCCGTGGGTGAAGTCGTACATCGGGTAGATGCACCACTTGTCACCGGTGCGGTGATGGTGCGCGAACTTGATGCGGTACAGCAGCGGGTCGCGGAACATCATGTTGGGATGGGCCATGTCGATCTTCGCGCGGAGGACCTTCTCCCCTTCCGCGTACCTGCCGGCCTTCATCTCACGGAAGAGCTTCAGGTTCTCCTCCGGGGTCCGGTCGCGGTAAGGGCTCGGGGTGCCGGGCTTGTCCACGGTGCCGCGGTGGAGACGGATCTCCTCCTGGGTCTCGTCATCGACATAGGCGAGGCCCCGCTTGATCAGGTCCTCGGCCCATTCGTACAGCTGGTCGAAATAGTCGGAGGCATACAGTTCCTTGTCCCATTTGAAGCCCAGCCACTGGATGTCCTCCTTGATGGAGTCCACATACTCGGTGTCCTCCTTCGTGGGGTTCGTGTCGTCGTAGCGGAGGTTCGTGACGCCGCCGTACTTCTGCGCAAGGCCGAAGTTGAGGCAGATGCTCTTCGCGTGGCCCAGATGCAGATAGCCGTTCGGCTCCGGCGGAAAACGGGTGATGATGGAGTCCACTTTGCCCGAAGCGAGGTCAGACTCAATGATTTCCTCGAGGAAATTCAGTTTGCGTTCTTCCATAGCTGTATACCAAATAGAGTGCAAAGATACGGATTTTAAATTATTTTTACTAACTTCGCGGCGTACTAAACAAGACAGACCTATGGGTTTACTGCATGCAAGGCTGGCCAAGTACGACCTGCCGCAAAAAATGATCGAGAAGGGAGTGTATCCCTATTTCCGCGCCATCAAGAGCAAGCAGGGCACGGAAGTGGAGATGGAGGGGCATAAGGTTCTGATGTTCGGATCCAACGCCTACACGGGCCTGACCGGTGACGAGCGCGTCATCGAGGCCGGCGTGAAGGCCCTCCGCCAATACGGCTCCGGCTGCGCCGGATCCCGGTTCCTCAACGGCACCCTGGACATCCATGTCCAGCTCGAGAAGGAACTCGCCGAATTCGTGGGCAAGGACGAGGCCCTGTGCTTCTCCACCGGCTTTACGGTGAATTCCGGCGTCATCCCCCAGCTTCTCACCCGCGACGACTTCATCATCTGCGATGACCGCGACCACGCTTCCATCGTGGACGGACGCCGCCTTTCCTTCGCCAAGGCGCTGCATTACAAGCACAACGACAAGAAGGACCTGGAGCGCAGCCTGCGCCGCTGCCCCAAGAATTCCGTCAAGCTCATCGTCGTGGACGGCGTCTTCTCCATGGAAGGCGACCTGTGCAAACTTCCGGAAATCGTGGAACTCAAGCACAAGTGCGACAACGTGGTGATCATGGTGGACGAGGCCCACGGCATCGGCGTCTTCGGCCGCCAGGGCCGCGGCGTCTGCGACCATTTCAACCTCACGGACGAGGTGGACATCATTATGGGCACTTTCTCCAAGTCCCTCGCCTCCATCGGCGGTTTCGTCGCCGCGGACAAGGTGATCATCAACTACCTCCGCCACACGGCCCGCACCTACATCTTCAGCGCTTCCGACACGCCGGCCGCGACGGCCAGCGCCCTGGAGGCCCTGCACATCATCCAGAACGAGCCGGAGCGCATCAAGTCCCTGTGGGAGGTGACGAACTACGCCCTGATGAAGTTCCGCGACGCGGGCTTCGAGATCGGCGAGACGGAAAGCCCCATCATTCCGCTCTATGTCCGTGACCTGGAAAAGACCTTCATGGTCACGAAGATGGCCTTCGACGAAGGCGTGTTCATCAACGCCGTCATCCCGCCGGCCTGCGCCCCGCAGGACACCCTCGTGCGCTTCGCCCTGATGGCGAACCACACCAAGCAGCAGGTGGACCGTGCCGTCACCGCCCTCACCAAGGTATTCAAGGAACTAGACATCATCAAGTAGCATGATCCAGTCGATGACCGGCTATGGCAAGGCCGAAGCCCAGCTCTCCGGTGGAAAACTGACCGTGGAAATCCGCACTCTCAACGCAAAGAGTGCGGATATCAATATCAAGACTCCCCTTCTGCCCAAGGACAAGGACATCCCCGTGCGGAAAAAGCTCGCCGAGCGCCTGCAGCGCGGCACCATCGACTTCTTCCTGACCTTCGAGGCCGCCGGAGCCGATGCCGTCCGCCCGATCAATGCCGAGGCTTTGAAGGCCTATTATGGCCAAGTCCTCCATCTCCGCCGGGAACTCCCGGGCTTCACCGCCCCCGGTGACGAGGCCAACAGCGAGCTGCTCGCTTCCCTCCTCCGGCTCCCGGACGTCGTGGACACGAAGAAGGCCGACGCCATCTCCGAGGAAGACTGGCCGGCGGTGGAAGCCGCCATCGACGAGGCCCTGGACCATCTCCAGGCTTTCCGCGCGCAGGAAGGCGCCGCCCTTTACATGGACGTCACCGGCCGTGTGCAGACCATCCTCGACCTGTATGACGAAGTGGAAGCCCTTGAGGGCGAGCGCATTGAAACGGTGAAAGCCCGCCTCCTCAAAAACCTCGAGGAGCTTGCCCAGAAGCCCGATCCCGCCCGCTTCGAACAGGAACTCATCTTCTACCTGGAGAAATACGACATCAACGAGGAGAAGGTCCGGCTGCGCCAGCACTGCCGGTATTTCATGGAAACCATCGACGGCGAGCCCTACCCCGGCAAGAAGCTCGGCTTCATCATCCAGGAGATGGGACGCGAGATCAACACCACCGGCTCCAAGGCGAACCACGCCGGCATCCAGCGCCTGGTCGTCCGGATGAAGGACGAACTGGAGAAGATCCGGGAACAGTCGATGAATATCCTTTAAAAACGAGGCCGCCCCGGAAGGGACGGCCTCGATTCGTAAGACGCTCAGACCTTATTGCTTGGTCATGACGTTCGGGAGGGCTGTTTCGTAACCCGTCCAGGATACGCCGGAGCGCGAGCCGGAGGAGTTGGTGTAACGGCCGTACCAGCGGATGTTGTAGAAGAAGGCCGGAGCACCGGCGGAGGTGACGGAACCCGGGGTCAGGTCGGCGGTCAGGCCGTCCTCGGACAGCTTGGCCCGGCAGATCACGTTGCCGACACCCGAGTTGTAGTAGGTCTTGCCTTCTACGTTCGTGTACTGGCCGGAGAGCAGCGCGTTCATCGCGCCGCGGGAGCTGTCCTGCCAGGTCACGCTCGTGTTCTCATACACGGCGAAGACCATTTCCTCGGTTTCAGCGTCGAAGTTGACGATGGCGACAAAGGCGCCTTCCGCATAATCGTTCGCATCGAATCCGGCGATGCCGCTGACCTTGTACGACTTGTCCTCCACATTGGGTTCGACGATCCAGATATCGGCGCCGTCCCCGCGGGGAACGCTCCAGCTGCCCAGCCACTTCTCGTACGGCGTGGGCTCGCCCACCTTCAGCAGGGAGGCGGCATACCAGCCCGTCGGATAGCCTTCGCCATCCAGACCGACCGCATACACCCAGTAATCGCCGTCCGTCATGTCCGTCCAGCCGTCCGTATCCGTGCCCGAAGACAGGAAGTCGGAGAATTTATACTTGCCATTGTAGGAGGCGACAATCTCCCACAAGGCGTCAGTCAGTTCGGAATAGACGACGTCGCGGACGAATACGTCCTCGGGAATGCCGCTGGACGCATAGGCGCCGGGAGTCTCATACCAGAGCGCGTATTTGCCCTGGTCGGCCTGCACCGTGTTCTTGAACACGGCGTAGGTGTTGCCCGAGATTTCCTGTCTGCCCTCAAAGGACAGCACCCAGTCTTCGGTCTTCTCGAAAATCGGATACTGGACGAAATCGACGGAGGAAGAGGCCTCGCCGTAGGTGCACTGGATGCTTCCGTGGCGAACCGCCTTGTCCGGATTGTCCTTCGTGACGACGACGATTTCTCCGTCCTCGACACGGACGCTCAGCCAGTCATTGTCGCTGGTGACCGTCAGGTCCCCCTCCGAAACGAACGGGAACCGGTAGGTGCCGGCTTCGCCCATCAGCGTGGTCTCATCCAGCAGGGACAAGCCTTCGAAGGAGAGGGTGACGCCCGTTTGAAGAACCGCGACATCCGTTTTTTCATCGCCGCTCCGGATGGTCACTTTCGCATAACGGCTTTCCAGTTTTCCCCAAGGGTCGACATGGACGGAGACCGTCTTACCGTTCACGGAGACGGAGGCCCAGGAACGGTCGGAAGTGGCGCTCACCGCACCTTCCGCCTCCACCTGGATTGTTCCTTCACCGCCTTGGCAGTTAAAGGTCACCTGGGAATTGAGGACGGAGAGTTTCACGGACGTGTCCTCCACCGGCTTCTCTTTGTTACAGGCCGCCAGCAAGGCGATGGCAAGGACGGCCAGCGTGATATTCAGATACTTTCTCATAATTCCAATCAGTTAGCGCGGGTGAGTTTCGACGGGGAGGCAAGCCGGTTGGGATTGGAGATGCCCGTCCTGAAGAGCCAGGGGTCGAGGGCGTTGCCGATACGGGTGCTGCCGCTCATCCGGTACAGGATGAAACCGCTCACCACGTACGTACCCCAAACGCGGTTGTCGGCGAAGTAGATGGTGGAGGCGTCGTCCACGCCGTCGGCGTTGGGACCGAAGGTCAGGGTGAAGCCGATGGTGTTGCCATAGTTCACGTAGCCGGCCTTGGAATCCCAGGAGGCCATCCGGATGTCGTAGTTGTTCTCGTCCTTGCCCACGATCTGCGAGAGCAGGGTCATCTTGCCCGTTCCGAGATTGTACGTGGCCACGACGTCGAACTGATCGCTGAGTCCGGAGATGGTGAAGGACTTGCCCCGCTCGGTCTGGGAGATGACGATACCCTCCATGGTGTTCTTTGCGCTGTTGAAGGTCAGCGTCCAGTTCCCCAGATAATCATCATAAGCGTGCCAGCCCTCGGGCAGGGTGCCCACCAGGTCGATGGCGTCAGAGGCGCCGGCGACGGAAAGGAGCTTCTGCGTATCCGCTTCCCACACCAGTTCGGAGACGGTATGCGTCCCCACTTCCACCGGTTTGTAGAGGCGGATGCCCTTGTCCGTATACATGTACGGCATCTTGAACTCCTTTCCTTCGTACTTTTCGTCCGTGAGGGAGACATAGGCCTGACGGTTGGACAGGTCCAGGAAGATATGGCCCTGCTCGCCGCCGATGGTGCCGTCGAAGCTGCTCACGAAAATCTGCTCGATCATGTCGTTGACGGAGCTGATGTACTGTTCGGGATCCCCGCTGAACGGGACCATGACGACCAGGCAGCCGGAACGCTTGCCCTTCAGGCGGACTTCCTCGGAAGTCGCACTCAGGATCACGAACTCGAAGTCGCCCCGGTGGGCCTGGTACATGCCGGTCTCGCCATACAGGTTTCCGCTTCCTCCGGAAGGAGTGGCGAAATAATGGAAACCGTAATTGAAGGAGTCGAAGGAAAGGACCGGGCCGTCATCCGTGCCCATCCGATAGGTGGATGAGTAGGAACCTTCGATGTTCTCGGACCATACGGTCGCCTCGGAAGGAGAGAACTTCACGATGTAGTTGTAACCGCCATAGAGCTGCTCGTTGTCGGGATAATAGTACATCAACCATCCCTGACTGGGCTCCTGAAGGACCTTCTGGGCGTTTTCCAGAGCCGCGGACAGCCGTTCGGAGGCGGACTTGTCGAAGAGGTCCTCCTGCTCGAACAGGCAGGACTGGAAGGAGAGGGCCGCCAGGGCCCCGGCCAGCATGCAAGCTATCAGTCTATTGTATTTCATAAACTCGTTCCGTTTAATTGATCTCAAGGGATGTCAGGTCCACAAGACCGGCGGCGACCTCGTCCTGGCGGCGGATGACCACTTCCCGGAGACGGTCCACATCGATACCGAAGGTGTCCATCATGTAACGTTTGACGATTTCCATCTTGGAAGTGATGATGTCAGCGCCGGAAGCGGGATTCCCCTCTTCGTCCACGGAGGCGGCCTCCATCCATGCGGCCCACTGCGCGGGCGTGTTGGTCACATACATGGAAAGGAGCTCGGCGAAGTCTTCCCGGTCTTCCTTGCGGGCGTAGTTCGAGATGAAGCCGAGAGGCAGGTTCTTTCCGCGGTAGAGGGCGTCGTTCCAGGCATCCTGCACGTAGTCGTTCGGCGTCAGGGTCTTGAACTCGGTCGGATAGTCCTTGGTCTGGTTCAGGATGTGCGTGAACTCGTGGTGGATGGTCTTGATGTAGTAGTGGTTCAGGTTCTTAGTGGGATCGGAGCGGTAGTCACCCCACTGGCCCGCCATGATCTTGGGCAGGTAGTTGATGCCCGTGAGGTTGATCTTCTTGCCGCCTTCGGCGGTGCCCAGGCGGATGGTTCCGGCGTTGTTGTACTCCCATTCCCCGATGAAGGTGAACATCTTGGGGAAATAGTGCTGGGTGAACAGCACGCCCGCCACTTCATCATAGGAATCGATGCACAGGTACTTGATCAGGTGCGCCATCGTGATGGAGCAGTCCAGATCGGCAGGAATGGTGTAGTAGCTCAGCGAAGTCTCGTTCTGGTCGTAGCGCCATTTCACGGAGATGTTGTACGGCGTGACGAAGTTGGCGTCGAGCCAGAGGTCGAAATCGTTCTTCGGCTGCAGGCTGACCTGGATGATGCTCTGGTCGCTCAATTCATCCCGGTTGCAGGAGAAGGCGGCGAACATGGCCAGCACGAAGACGGAATATTTCAATACATTCTTCATGGTCGATTCGATTAAGGTTAGCGCTTGTTCGCTTCGAAACCGGCGTCACGGACACGGAGCGGAATCTGGACCGCACGGCGGAGGTCGTTCACCTCCAGGGAGTCGGTCACGCTGCTGATCACGCCGTCACCGTCCGAAACGCGGCGGTAAATCTTGATGCCGTACCGCTTGATGTCGAACCAGCGGATACCGAATCCCATGGTTTCGATGCGGCGGCTGTGAAGCACATACTGAAGCATGCTCTCCTGCACGGAGCCTTCGGCGTCAATCTGGAAGGCGGGATTCAGATGCTTCTTGGGAGTGGGTTCGAACCAGGTGTAATAATCCATCGCCTTGTAGAACTCGTTCACCTGCTCGGGCGTGATGTTCACCGGGTTGACGAACATGTTGGTCGCCCAGAGGTTGAGGTCGTCCATGGCGCCGTTGAAGTCGCGCAGCATGATCTTGGCCTCGGCGCGGTCCAGCAGGCAGGCGTCCGTGGTGAAGGCCGGATAGATGGTGCGGCGGTAGCCGGTGCCGGCCACCGGGTTGGTCACCTCGAACTCATAGGGAACGGTCCACCAGATGGTGTAGCGCAGACGGGAGGAAGTATAGTTCTTCGGCGTCATCTTGTAGGCGGAAGCGTTCATCGCCTGATCCTCGGCCAGCCACGGGACGCGGCCGAAGAAAGTCTCCGTCAGCGCCAGGTTGGTCGTATGGCCGAAATGCTTGTAGGAGCCGCTGTAGTTGCCCCAGAAGAGGCCCTGGTTGGAGGCGCCGGTCTGGAGGAGCAGGTTGGACTTGCGGTCCGAACGCACATAGGCGGCGCTGGTCGTGGCCTTGTCCGGATAGTTGTTCTCCAGCTCGGCATAATCCCGGAGCTCGGGAACGACGCCCAGGCACTTGTCCGCATACTCGACCGCCTTGGCCCACTGCTCATAATAGAGATAGAAGCGGGCGGCAAAAGCGTAGGCGGCCTGCACGTTGAAATGGTACTTCGGAACCACGTAGTCGTCGGTGACATACTTCAGGCCTTCCTGGATGTCCTCGTCGATGCGGCGGTACACCTCGGCCACGTTGCTGCGCTCGTACTGCGGGCTCAGGCCCTGTTCGGGCTTGTCCATGTACGGGATGCCGGGATCGGTGGCGCTGGTCTGCGCATTATAGTTGAGACAGAAGACATTGACCAGGATGAAGTGGCCGTAGGCGCGGGCCAGGAGAGCTTCGCCGTAGGAGCCGGCCAGGTCGGGGTTCTCCTTGCCGCCCAGCTCTTCGATGGCCTCGAGAGCCTGGTTCGCGGCGGCGATGGAGCCCCAGTTGTTCTGCCAGATGTTCTCGGGGGACTCGTTGTTGGATTCGGTCACGTCCTCCCAGTTCCACACCTGCTCATAGAAGCGGTCGGCCGAAGCGGTGATGACGGCGGCGTTGTTGTCCATGTTGTCGGCCAGCAGTTCGGTCACCATCATGTAGTCCGTCCGGGAGTAGGCGTCTCCGAGGAGGGCTTTGATCTTCTCCGGCGTGTTGAGCTCGGCACGGTTGTCAGGCATCGTGTCCAGGAACTTGTCGCAGGAGGAAAGTCCTGCGGCCAGGCCCAGGAAAGCCGTAATGATATAAGTGTATCTTTTCATATAATATCCTCCTTGTTTAGATTCCAACCTTCAGGGTGAGGGTGAACTGACGGGGAACCGGAACGGCGACACCGCCGGTGTTGAAGAACTCCGGATCCTGGCCGTTCAGTTTCTTGTCGGCGTACAGCAGCGTCAGGTTCGTGGCCTGGAGCTTCAGGGACAGGGTGTTGCAGAAGATGGCCTTGGCCCACTTCTTGGGAAGGTCATAGCTCAGGGAGACCTCCTTCAGGCGGATGAAGTCGCCGCGGGCGATGCGCTCCGTCGAATAGTTGTAGGCGTTGTAGGCGTAGGAGAGGTGCGTATCGTTCGTGTTCTGGACACGGCTGGCGATCACAGGGATGGTCGTGACGGCCTCGTCACCGGGAACCACCCAGCGGTTCTTGAATTCACGCGGCATGGCGATCAGGTCGCTGTAACGGGACTTGAACACACGGTCCAGACGGACCACGTTGCCGAAGGAGCCGGTGAGGAACACGTTCAGACGCAGGCCCTTCCACTCGAAGGTGTTGCCGAGGGAGCCGACATCCGTCGGGTCGGCGACACCGGAGTACTCCAGGAAGTGGAGCTTGTCGGGATCGGAGGTCTGGAAGTAGATGCCCGTGGTGGAGATGTTCTCGGTGAGCGTCTGGGTGTCAGGATCCCAGACACTGTCCTGGTCGACGAAGGTCGGGATACCTTCCTCGTTCAGGCCGCGGAACGGGATGGAGAAGATAGAGTGGTTCGGATAGCCCTCCTGGGCGAAGCCGGTGCCGCTCACCAGGTTGATGACACGAAGCGAATTGTACAGCTTGGTGACCTCGTTGCGGGAATGGGAGTAGATGAAGTTGGTCGTCCACTTGAAGTCCCGCGTACGGACGTTCTGGGTCGTCAGGGACAGTTCGAAACCGTCGGACTTCATGGACGCCACGTTACCGTACTTGATTACCTGTCCGCCGAGGCCCTGGGTGTTGGTCCGGCCGATGAGGTCGTAGTTGTTACGCTTGTACCAGTCGCCCGTGAAGTTGATCCGGTTGTCGAAGAAGCCCAGGTACAGGCCGAGGTTCAGCTCGTGCTTCGTCTCGAAGGTCATGTGCGGGTTCGCGAGGTCGGAGATCGTCAGGATGGTCTCCCGGTCGTTCACGTTGTTTCTCCAGGGGTTGTAGGCCTCGATGACCACGTCGGAGTTCGTCACCCAGGACGGGCCGCTTTCAGCGGTCAGCGAGTAGGAAGCCTTGAAGGCCGCGTGAGAAAGGACCGGCTGCAGGGGGCGCATCCAGGATTCGTCGCTGATGTTCCAGCGACCGGACACGTTCCAGGTGGGCAGCCAGCGGGCCTGGCGGCTCTTTCCCAGGCGGTTGGAGCCTTCGTAACGGACGGTTCCGTTCAGGCTGTACCGGCCGAACAGGGAGTATGTGGCGGTTCCGAAGAACGCGGCGCGGCGTTCATGGGAGTTGCCCATGGTGAAGTACTGCGCATTGTCTTCGGCGCCCTTCTTGAAGACCTTGTAATTGTAGTTGGCGATTTCGCCCATGTCGTACTGGATGCCCCAGCCGCGGAACCAGATCTCATGACGGTCGATGGAGTTCACCTCGGCGCCGGCGTAGGCGTTCACCTGATGGATCCGGCCGAACGTCTGGCTGTAGTTCGCGGAAACACGGGCGTCCCAGCCGTTCATCTTGTTGTCGGTGCGCTGGTAGATACCGCCCACGGGCAGGATGGATTCAGGCACGGCGAACAGCACGTCAGGATCCGTGTAGAGGAAGGAGTTGCTGTCGCGGATGGTGGTGGTGGACATGGCCCGGTAGGCCTGCGCCTGGTTGGAGTCGTCGCGGATGTAATGCTCACGGGTGGTGCCGGCGAACTTGTAGGCCGCCAGGGCGGCCAGTTCCAGGTGGCCGAACAGCTTCCACTTGAGTTCTCCCTGGAAGCGGACGTTCGTCACGTCCAGATCCAGATAGTTGTTCTCCAGTTCATGGAAGATGTTGAAAGGAGCGTAGTTGCGCGTATAGAATTCATCCGGGTCCAGGGCGCGGGAGGTGTTCAGCGCGTAGGAGTACGGGTTGATGTCGAAGTCACGCTGGACGGCACCGTTCACGGCGTCGATGGTGGAACCCAGGGTTCCCGGCGCGCGCTGGTTACGGTACGAGGCGTTGCCGATGAGGTTCAGGGAGAGGTTCTCGACGATCTTGAACGTGGAGTTGATGTTGGCCGTGTAACGCTGGACGGAGCTCTGCAGGGTCCAGCCCGGGTCATCCATCACGGACAGGGAGGCATAGTAGTTGCCCTTGTCCGTACCACCCGACATGGAAATCGAGTGATTGTGCTGGATGCTGTTGGTAAACAGGCGGTTGAACCAGTCCGTGTTGCGGTACTCGGCGGCGCGCAGGTAAGCGGCCTTCGCGGCGTCCGTGTTCGGCAGGCCGAACTGTCCGTTCGTCTCGTCGAATTCGGAGATCAGCTGATACATCTTGCCGTACACACCGCTGTCGGACGCGTTGGCCGTACCGGCATACAGCAGATAACCCTTCTGTTCCAGTTCCTGGTAGATGGACATCTGGTCCTGGGAGTTCATGATGTTGAATTCGGCATAGGAAGGCTTGAGACGCACCGTGTACTCACCCGTATAGGTGAGGCTGCTGTGGCCGGTACGACCCTTCTTGGTCGTGATGACGATAACGCCGGCCATCGCGCGCGCACCATAAATAGAGGTAGCGGAACCGTCCTTCAGGATGTCGAAGCTCTCGATATCGTCGGAGTTCAGACCGGCGATCGCGGACGAGATCAGGGTATTGGCATCACCGGAGCTCAGGTCTTCCGCATCGATATCGACTATATCCTCCATGATGACACCGTCCACGACCCACAGCGGCTTCGAGGAGCCGTAGATGGAGGTCGCACCACGGACGCGGATCTTCGGAGCGGTTCCGAAGGTACCGGAAACGTTCTGGACGGAGACGCCCGCCACGCGGCCTTCCAGCGAACGGGAAATGTCGGCGATACCGTTCAGCTTGGCCTCATCGGCGTCCACCTTCACAGAGGAGCCGGTGAACATACGGCGGTCCACCGAGGTCATACCGGTGACGACCGCCTGCTCCAGCATTTCCGAATCCGGTTTCAGGGCGATACGCACATTGTCCTTCACCGGCGTCTTTGTTTCCTCATAGCCCATGAAGGAAACCACGAGGTTCTTTGCACTTTGCGGCACTCCGTTCAATACGAAGTTACCGTCCAGGTCCGTGAGGGTCCCGATCTTGGTCTGGCCTTCCACGGTCACGAACGCTCCGACGACCGGTTCTCCGTCATCGGCGGAGACAACCGATCCCCGGACCGTCCGCGTCTGCGCGGAAGCGGTCAAGAGTCCAAGCAAAAGGGAACCGACACAGAGCACATAGGTTAGCAGTTTGGTTCTCATTTGTTAAAGATTAGAATGAAAGTTTCAGGCTCGTAAAGATGCAAGTTATGTAAATTTCCACTATAATACTATCGTGATTTAAGACAGGTGCCTAAGTTAAAAAATAGTAACTTAGCACCATGAAAGGAACAAGAAAGAAGTACGACGCCAAGTTCAAGGCGAAGGTGGCCATTGAGGCGATCAAAGAGCGCGAGACACTGAACGAACTCGCAGCCAAGTATGGGGTATCCCCGGTGATGATCAGCCGCTGGAAGAAGGAGTTCATAGAGAACTCAGCTGCAGCGTTTGAGACTCCTAAGATTGACGATGAAGCCATCCAGAAGCAGAAAGACCGGTATCTACGTAAGATTGGAGACCTGGAGATGCAGCTGGATTTTGCAAAGCGGGTATCCAGAAAATTGGGGATAGAGATACCCGCAGACGACTGATATCCCCGAAGGAGAAGCTGAGCATCAGCAAGCAGTGCAAGATCCTTGACATAAGCCGTTCCGCAGTATACTACACGCCTAAAGGAGAAAGTGAGGAGAATCTGGAGATGATGCGCAAGATGGACCAGGAGCACCTGGAGCATCCCTCGAAAGGTGTTGTGAGTATGACGGATTTCCTTTTGGATGAAGGGTACAAGGTGGGCCAGAGGCGTGTTCGCCGCCTGATGAGGCTGATGGGTATTCAGGCTCTCTATCCGAAGAGGCATCTGAGTGTTCCCGGTCCGGCTGTTTACATCATGCCGTACTTGCTGAGAGGGCTGAAGATAGACCATAGGAATCAGGTTTGGAGTATTGATATTACATACATTCCGATGGCGAAAGGGTTCTTGTACCTGACGGCCATTATAGACGTTTACAGTAGGTTCATTGTGGGCTGGGGCCTGCATAATACACTGGATGCGTCAAACTGCATAGAGGTGCTCAAAACAGCCATTGCGAAGTATGGAGCGCCGGAGATTATCAACTCGGATCAAGGACGTCAGTTCACGTGCTCCGACTGGAAGGAAGCGTGTGCTGAACATCCTGAAATGAGGATTAGTATGGACGGCCGGGGGCGGGCGAAGGACAACATCTGGATCGAAAGATTTTGGAGAACGATAAAATATGATTACATTTACATCCAGCCGGAGGAAAACGGCGCGGCGCTCTATCAGGGAATCCTTCGATTCATGGATGACTACAACTACCACCGTCATCACCAGGGAATCGACCGACAGATACCAAGCAAGCTCTACCTACGGTCGGCTGCTTGACATTAACTAACAACATGA
>JAFUDV010000085.1 GCA_017464245.1 Bacteroidales bacterium
GCATTGCCACCCACTCTCAGCTGCCTTCTGAGCGGTTGCTATTGACAGTTTTTTCAATGAACTTTTGTTGTTAAACGCATATTATCGCGGAGTCTGTCGCCTGGCGACTCGCTACGCACTAAAATTTACCGAAGTATTGTAGAGATCCAACATAATAAGATAGCAATATTTCCTCTTTGACGAAGCCTTCAGGCGGCCTCCTGTGCAACCACTTGCAATAGCCCCTTTAGAAATCGGTGGTACATTGGTGGTACATTTAAAAAGAAAAACCCCGCTGGAGATATCTCTAGCGGGGTTTTTCAGTGACTCCTACAGGGAGAATGCCCGAATGGTCTTCTCCAGTAGGGATACATCTTTAATGTAGGGGTATTGGGTGCGGATGGATTCAATCCACTCACGCGTGCGGCTTTCTGGGTTAATCATGGTCCTGCAGGTCTATGCTAGATAATATTTTCTGTATGGCGAGGGTGCAGCCGCGACGGCGGGCGTAGCGGAGCAAGGCGGGACGAGAGATGGAGCAGCTGCGGAAAGCGTTCTCATAAATTGTGTACACCTCTGAGCCCTGAAGGTAGTCGAACTCTGGATTGACGGCGATGTCCACCAGGACCTTTTCGGCCATGGGAACCTGAAATCCGGCAAATGACTCCAGCCGGGATTCGGTGTAGAGCGGATGGATGACGATGCTGTCCTTGCCGTCTCCATAGGTATAGAATTCCTCCTTGGTGGGGTGCGGCAAGACGCTGTACTGCGGGAACATCTCCTTGAGCGCGTCGAAGAACGTTGATTCCATGTCCCGCTCCACGTCTACGACCGTGATGTTCACATTTGGCACGTGCAACATGAAAGGCACCACACAGAAGGAATCCCAGACGCAGAAATCCACCAGCGGATAGCGCTCATGAAGCGCCTGGCCGATAACAAGCGCCTCTTCACGGGGACGCACCAGGAAACGCGGCTTGGTACCTTCTGGAAGAGCGTATTCTCCCCATCCGGTCCTGACCAGTCTTCCCATGGCCACCATACGGCCTAGAATGGCGGAGAGACTGGCGTCATTGACAGCAGCATCCGTGCGCAGCGCTTCCAGCAGATCCTTCTTTTTGAAAGAACCGCCTTTCTGAGCCGCGAAGCTGATGATATTATCTGTGACAGCCATTCGTTCATCATTCTCGCCGCAAAAGTATAACAAAAAAGGCACAAAACAAAAGAATTGTGCCAAAAATGTTAAACTTTTCAAAGCCAATGCATACCTTATAATACTTCCCCAGAGCGCAACTACTCCACCCCTATTTTATTAGCAAAGGAAAACAAATGCCTATGGATTGTATCCACCAGCATTTGTTTAGGACTTTACTTTATCCTGAACTGCCAGTTAACCCAAGTTTCCGCTCCAGAAATTTTTTCGGGCTATTTTTCGACTCCTTAGAAACTGTAACCCGCTGAAAATCAATGGCAGCATCTCCTTCGGACAGGAGTTTTCCGATTTGTGGGACATAGCAGATGGAAATAGAATGCCTATCTTTGCGGCATGTATTTCACGTCTCAGCTCAGACATAATCCGTTGACCGGGGAGGACGAGTGCTACTACCGTTTGAAAGAATCCTTCCGGGATGCCACGGGATTAGCCAGGAACCGTATCGTGATGAACATAGGGTTCATGACCGGCCTGAGCCATGAGGATATCCGGGATGTCGGGAGGGGCTTGAACTACCGGAAGGAGCACCGTGGCGAAGGCGCGCTTTGGGGCGACGAATATGTCTCGTTGAGCGAAGCATCGCGGCTCAGGTCAGAGGCGTCTCAGACCTTCCGTTCTTCATGTTCAGGCTGTGCAAACTCTTCGGGTAGGCTCCCACGGAAGTTTGCAGGTGAGCCTCCGTTTACTGTCATTTAATGACTTATTTACGATTAATCGAATAAGAATGTATAGGAGGAAATACAACCAGGTTTAAATGCATCAAACGACTCTCATAGCCCACAACGAAGACAATACTTCAGCCGATCATGATATAATTCCAAATACTTCTCCTTCAGGGGGTCACTCAAGAACGAATTCCCAACAAGTCTGTCAATCTCTTCATAATCTTCACAGAATCGGTCCAACTCTTTCCTCGCGACATCATCATCGAGCCCGATTAACTTGCCAAACTCCAGAAAACCTTTACCAGAGACTCCAAACTCTGGATTCCATCCCGGATAGAATCCTTTTCTCAGCGCAAAGATGGGATCTCCGGGGATATGCAGTTGCGTATTGATCAGGTCATAGGCTGGAGATAACTTGTAATCCCCCTGGGTGGTCTGAAGAACCGAAAAGTTCTTAACGTGCGCATCCCCGTTGCAGAAAGCGGTATTAAAAAGTACCAAATCATAGTACTTTACGAGTTCAATCCTCCAGGCCGGGATGTATTTTTTTATAATATCGGCTAGGTCTACATGGTCAAGGGCATCGTACTTATAATTCGGTCCGTGGGTGTCCTTCGAGATTCCAGCCAGAGAAGCTAGATCTTCCTGCTGGAGTTTGTTCCCGTCTTTCAGAACATCAAACCGACGGGTGACATATACCTGGTCTCCATTACCCGTAAAGCATAAACCGTTATCCGCAGTCGGGATTTTGAACACCTGAGAGGCAATTTGCATCGTCAGATGTTCATTAGCAGGACTGAAATCCCTGTTCTCGAAATTGGAGAGCTTCGGTTTGAGCATGTAAGTCCCCTGTTCATCAGGGGTTGTCAACCGGAAAACGCCGTCGCCAATGACGGCACCATATTTCTTCTGGGCCCCGGATAGAGACAGATGTCCTTGGTTCTCCGTAAGTTCAGCACCGGAGGACAACGACTCATAGGGCAGGATATGGGACACTTTCTGACCTCCGAGGAGAGTTCTCCTCGCTTTCGGGGAATAGGTGTTGAAACCTTCCTGGAGAGTGCTTGGGCATACTTTCATTTCCATCATTGAATCTTTTTCACGGTTACCGCTCCGGCCGTATCCCTATATGCTGTAGCCAACAAAATGCCGAAATCGTCATCCTCATCTATATGATGAATTCTCGCTTGTACTGCCCTGTTGTACCCCTCGGAAAGCATATTTGAGAAAAACGGGAAAAGAAATCTAGAAAAGTACGCTTTCTCGCGCTTCGGCATCGTCAGGCTGATTGCCCGACAGGATGGGTCCCGGAAATACTTGTCATCGTAGGTAAAGGTGTAACCCTTCCCCACCTCCTCTGTGATGATGCCAGCAAATACGCCGTTCACATAAACTCTACCCGCTCTCATAACGCATTATTGATTATTGCTGTGAGCCGCAGGCCGAGTGTATTCAAGACCTTCTCCAGACTCCCAACGGTTGTGTTCTCCTCCCCTCTCTCAATGCGTACAAGCGTATTGCAACTCACATGTGAAAGAACGGCAAGACGTGGTTGTGTAAGCCCGAATTCCTTGCGCCGATTTTTGATGAGCAATCCTATTTCCCTCATAGAAATTACAATATATTACGATTTTCACTCAAATATAAAGATTTTTTTCTTCCGCCCAAAGAAAAATCACAATGTGTTGCGATTTTTCAAGGAAACACAAAGAATAATAGCTTCTATGCGAAACAAATCGCAACATATTGCGATTTTCAAGTATCAAAAATATCATGATAATCGGAAAGGGTGCAAGACCACCAGACAAACTGGAGCATCCGCTTAAAATTGACACCCCGTGTCCGCTCATAATTGATACATTGGATCTATTTTTCATCACATCTATAAATACAGAGAATGACGGAATCGGCCAAGAAGGTAATCAATTCACCCAAAGCATTGCTCTATCGAGGAACGCCCAAACGATAACTCATTCTTTGATGTGGCTAATCTGAAACCAGACTTTGGTAAACCCTATTTGAATCGTTCGCATTCAATTTTGCAACTTTTTACAGAAAATATCACCTTTATTGCAAAAGTTAGTTACTTATGTAATTATGAAAGACTTTTCGTTCATACATTTCGATCGGAAAGAATGGATTGAGGATATCTGTTTACTTCGCTCTCTAATCGATGATTACAGAGATGGACTTAATCTGGTCTTCGGGGATTATCCTGCTCATGAGATTAAACCGGAACACATCGCGCCCCTTGCCTGTTTGATTGACGATTTTGCCAAGAAAGGTATTCGATAAGAAACACTTTTCTTTGAAACAACCGAAAAAGATTTCGCCACATTTTTATGTTTCCGGTCGTGCTTCGGGAAAGAGCCGCTTATCTTCGTGACGGCCGGACGCGGTGTCCGGCCGTTAACCGTTCAAAGCTATGCGACTCAAACATCTCTGGGCACTCCTGCCGCTGGTGGCGGCACTGAGTGCATGTGACGACTTCGGATTCGGTTCCCATGGACAGGGGGAACTCCGCTGGATCATCGAAAGCGACGGTCCGGCCACCCGTGCATCGGCCGAAATCCCGGACACGAACGACTTCCTCCTCCGCGTGAGCAACGCGGAAGGGAAGGTACTCTACGAGGGTCCCTACGGGAATTCGCCGGAATCCCTCCTGGTCGATGCGGGGAGCTACACGGTGGCCATCCGCTCCATCGAATTCACCTCGCCGGGCTTTTCCCGGCCGCTGTACGGTGACGAGCAGGTGGTCGTGGTCAAGGCGGGCGCCGTCGCGACGGTACGGCTCAACTGCACCCTGCAGAACGCGGGCGTCCGGCTCCATGTGGCATCGGACTTCCCGACCTCCTACCCCGACGGAGTCCTCTATCTCAAGGCAGGCGATACGCGCCTGATGTACAGCTACTCCGAGAAACGGATCGCCTACTTCCAGCCCGGTCCGGTCTCGCTTCTGCTATACAATGAAGGGAAGGACGAGACCCTCCTTTCCCGGACTCTCGACGCCCGGACCATCCTTACCCTGAACCTGTCGGCCCCGAACGGAGGACAGTCGGCGGGCAGTTCCATCAGCGTCGCCGTGGACACGGCCAAGGTCTGGAACCAGGAATCCTATGTCCTCGGCGGAGGAAGCGGTTCCGGCAGTTCCTCCGGCGGTTCCGGCAGCCAAGGCAGCCAGGACGATGGAAAAGGATCCGAACTGGACGGAGCCTACACCGTCTCGCAGGCACCTTCCCATACCGGCGAGGACGGCGTCTGGGTCTATGGATACATCGTGGGTGGCGACCTCTCCACGGCCGGCACCACCGTCAAGACCTCCAAGCTCACGAAGAACACCCACCTCGCCATCGCCACCCGCTCCTCCGTGACCGCCAAGGCATCCTGCGTCGCCGTGGAACTGCCCAAGGGCAAGGTCCGCGACGCCCTCAATCTCGTGGACCATCCGGACCTCATCGGCTCCCGGGTGTACCTGAGAGGCAACCTCGTTCCCTCTTACTTCGGGACCACCGGCCTCAAAGCCACCTCGGACTATGTGCTGAAATAGAAACGGAAAACGCCCCGCTGCAATGCGGGGCGTCAGGAGCGGAATACGAGGCTCGAACTCGCGACCTTCGGCTTGGGAAGCCAACGCTCTACCAACTGAGCTAATTCCGCTTGGGATGACAAAGTTATGGAAAGTTTCCCGAAATTCCAAAGGAATCGGAAAGAGTGTTTTCATCCGGAAGGAAACATTTGCTTTTCAGTAACGATTCATTATCTTTGCATCCATAAAACCGCATTATTGATAATGAACGCAAACATCGAACTCAATCCCAACGAAGTGGTGTCGTTCCTGGGCAAGCAGCCGAAGGACTTCACCCGCGAGGACCTTCTCACCTTCATCCGCGAGAGGAAAATACAGATGGTGGACTTCATGTATCCCGCCGAGGACGGGCGCGTGAAGACGCTGAACTTCACCGTCAACAGCCTGGCCTACGCCGAGACCATCCTCACCGAGGGCGAGCGCGTGGACGGCTCCAGCCTGTTCCCTTCCTTCATCGAGGCCGGGAACAGCGACCTGTACGTCATCCCCCGCTACCGGACCGCCTTCGTGGATCCCTTCAACGAGATTCCCACCCTGTGCTTCCTATGCAGCTTCTTCAACAAGGACGGCGAACCGTTCGAATGCGCCCCCTTCGCCACGCTGATGCGGGCCGAGGACGCCTTCTACCAGTCCACGGGCATGACCTTCGAGGCGATGGGCGAACTGGAGTACTACGTCATCACGGACGCCGACCCGCTCTTCCCCGCCACCGACCAGAAGGGCTACCACGAGACCGAGCCGTTCGCCAAGCTGAACGACTTCCGACGTGCCTGCATGGTCCATGTGGCCAAGACCGGCGGCCAGATCAAGTACGGCCACTCCGAGGTGGGCAACTTCACCCTGGACGGGAAGATCTACGAACAGAACGAGATCGAGTTCCTGCCCAATCCCGTGGACACGGCGGCCGACCAGCTCCTCCTCGCGAAATGGGTCATCCGGAACCTCGCCTACCAGTGGGGCCTGGACGTCTCCTTCGCGCCGAAGATCACCACCGGCAAGGCCGGATCCGGCATGCACATCCACATGCGCCTGCTCAAGGACGGCAAGAACGCGACCCTCGGGGCCGACGGGAACCTTTCCGAGGCCGCCCGCCGCGCCATCGCCGGCCTGATGGTGATGGCCCCGTCCATCACCGCCTTCGGCAACAAGAATCCCACGTCGTACTTCCGCCTGGTCCCTCATCAGGAGGCGCCCACTAACGTGTGCTGGGGCGACTGCAACCGTTCCGCCCTCGTCCGCGTCCCGCTGGGATGGTCCTCCGGCAAGGACATGTGCACCAAGGCGAACCCGCACCAGAAGCCCGTTCCCATGGACACGACCGAGAAGCAGACCTTCGAGATGCGCAGCCCCGACTGTTCCGCCGACATCTACCAGCTGATGGCCGGCCTGTGCGTCGCCGCCCGGAAGGGTCTCGAGATGCCGGTGGAAGAGGCGCTGAAGATCGCTGCGGAAACCTATGTCGACATGGACATCCACAAGGGTGAGAACGCCGCACGCCTGGCGACGCTGGCCTCCCTCCCGACCTGCTGCTCCGAATCGGCCGACTGCCTCCAGGCCGCCCGCGCCGACTATGAGGACTGCGGCGTGTTCAATCCGCGCATGATCGACGGCATCATCCAGTCGCTGAAATCCCACCACGACAAGCACCTCCACGCCGATGCGAAGAAGGACCCCGCCCTCATGCGGAAACTCGTGGACCAGTACTTCTACTGCGGTTAAACAGCACTTTTCGGAACAAAATTTTCACGGGCCCGTTGCATCACTGCGACGGGCCCGCTACTTAACCTAAACTTAAACTATGAAAAACTTCGCTACAAATATACAAAAAATATCTACTAAACAAATTATACGTGACGAATTTTGGCATATTTCAGCAATAACAGCTTTTCACCGTACTGGTCAAAAACGACTTTTGCCTTGATTTCAGGCACGTTTCCGGTCAACTCTAGGACTTTTCCAGCCCCGAAACGATTGTGTTCGATACGATCCCCCACATGGAAGCTGGACATCGGGTCCGGAATGAATTCCGCGTCGGGAACCTTGGGAGGCAAGGGGCGGTTCAGCACCGCCTCCCGCGTGTTCGGCCAGGGCTTTCCCCCGTCATTCCGGGCGACCGCCGGTCGCGAAGGAATCTCCCGTCCTCCCCCGAACCGCCCGAACCGGAAACCGGGATGCTCGTCCTCCGGTTCGGAAGCCGTGACGAAATCCTCCCGCCGGAGCGGGTTCTGGATGTACTGCGGGGCGATCTCCCGGAGGAAGCGGCTGGGGGCGTTGGACTCGTGCTTTCCGTTGCGCATGCGCGTCTGGGCAAAGGTGAGCGTCACCGCTTTCTTCGCCCGGGTGATGGCCACGTAGAACAGGCGGCGTTCCTCTTCCAGGTCCTTTTCCGTCAGGGACCAGCCGCCGGAAGGGAACAGGTTCTCTTCCATGCCGCTCACGAACACGTAGGGGAACTCCAGGCCCTTGGCGGAATGGACCGTCATCAGGGCTACCTTGTTGGAGGTCTCGTCCTCGGCGACGTCCACGCTGGACAGCAGGGAGATGCTCTCCAGGAAATCCGCGAGGGTGACGACCGGAAGGTCCGCGTCGGCGACCTCGCCGGCGCCGTCCTCCAGCATCTCGTTGCGGTAGTTGCCCTGGACTTCCTCCACATGTCCCTTCACGCTGTCCAGAAGTTCCTGCACATTGGCCGCCCGGGCCTGACCTTCGATGGAGTTGTCCCCCTTGTAAAAGAGGTAAAGGCCGGATTCCGAAGCCAGGGTCTGCGCCGCCTCGTAGGCGTCGGTATGGTCCAGAACGGAGGCGACCTTGTCAATCATCGAGCAGAACGCGCGGATCTTCGCAACAGCCGCCCCTTTGAGGCCGAAGGTCTCGAGATCCTCGGCCCAGGCGGCCTTGAACAGGGACACGCCCTTGGCCTGGGCCGCGGCGGAAAGCGCATTCACCGACGTGTCGCCGATGCCGCGGGCAGGCTTGTTCACCGCCCGCTTGAAGGACTCGTCGTCATTGACATTGGCGGCAAGCTTGAAATAGGCCATCATGTCCTTGACCTCGGCCCGGTCGAAGAAGGAGTTGCCGGAATAGATCATGTAGGGAATGTTCCGCCGGCGGAGCTGCTCTTCCAGGGCACGGGACTGCGCATTGGTCCGGTACAGGACCGCAAAATGGTCGTACTCAGCATGTTCTGCATGCATGCGCTGGAGGATGGCGGAGGCGACGAGGGCACCCTCCTCCTGCTCCGTATAGGCCCGGACGAGGCGGATCTTCTCCCCTTCCTCCCCCATGGACACGCATTCCTTGGGAAGGCGGTTCTCGTTCTTCGCGATGAGCGTGTTCGCCGCATTCACGATGTTCCGGGTGGACCGGTAATTCCGCTCCAGACGGAAGAGCTTCGCCTCGGGGAAGTCCTTCCGGAAGTTCAGGATGTTCTCGATCTTGGCCCCGCGGAAGGCGTAGATGGACTGGGAGTCGTCGCCCACTACGCACAGGTTCCGGTGTTCCGATGCCAACTTCCTCAGAATCAGGTACTGCGCCATGTTCGTATCCTGGTACTCGTCCACCATGACGGCATCGAACCGGCCAGCGATGGACGCGAGGGCGTCGGCGTTCCCGCGCAGCAGGATGTTCATGTACAGGAGGATGTCGTCGAAGTCCATCACCCCGGACTGCCGGCAAAGCTGGCAGTACAGCTGGTAAATCCTGTAGATCTCCGGTTTCTTGTGCAGCCGGTCCTCCTCCCGGTACCCGCCGGCACCGTTGGAATAGGGCGTCGGGGTCACCAGGTCGTTCTTCGCCTTGGAGATGCGGGCGAGCACCTCCTTGGGCTTGTACACCTTGTCGTCCAGGCCCAGCCGCTTGATGCAGTCCTTGAGGGCGCTCACCGAGTCGGACGTGTCATAGATGGTGAAGGCGGACGGGAAGCCGATGGCGTCGGCAAACTCCCGCAGGAAACGGATGAAGACCGAATGGAAGGTGCCCATCCAGATGCGGCGGGCCTTCCGCTCGCCGACCATCAGGCCGATGCGTTCCTTCATCTCCCCGGCCGCTTTCTTGGTAAAGGTGAGGGCCAGGATCCGGGACGGATCCGTACCCCTTTCGATCATGTAGGCAATCCTCGATGTCAGCACGCGGGTCTTTCCCGAACCCGCTCCCGCCACGATAAGCACCGGTCCGTCCACACACTCAACCGCCTTTCTCTGCTCACTGTTCAAATCCTCTAGAATCTTCGTGCTCATACTTCCTCCGAATTTTGCACGAAAATACTAAAAAATTGCGTAAATTCGCAGGTATTTACAGAAATACACAAATAACTGTTATCATAATGTCCAACCATCTCGATTTGAAAAAGGGCCTCGACATACCTGTAAAGGGTGTCGCCGCCCGCGAAGTCGCCAAGACCGTCAAACCGGGAACCATCGCCGTCAAGCCCACCGATTTCAAGGGTTTCCTTCCGAGACTCCTCGTGAAGGAGGGCGACCGCGTCCTCGCCGGTTCCCCCGTCATGGCCGACAAGCAGAATCCCCGGATCCTCGTCACCTCTCCGGTCAGCGGAACGGTGAGCGGGATCGTCCGTGGTGAGAAGAGAAAGCTCCTTGCCGTCCTCGTCCAGGCCGACGCCGGGCAGACGTACGCGGACTTCGGGACGAAAGTCCCCGCCGATGCCGATGCCGTCAAGGACCTCCTCCTGAAAACGGGCCTTTGGAACGCCCTCATCCAGCGTCCCTACGGCATCCAGGCCGATCCGGACCTGAAACCCAAGGCCATCTTCGTCTCCACCTTCAGCACCGCCCCGCTCGCGGCCGACACCGAATTCACCCTCGGTGACCGCCTCGCCGACATCCAGGCCGGCGTGAACGCCCTCGGCAAGCTTACCGACGGCGGCGTGCATCTCGCCGTGAACAAGGCGGTCTATTCCAGTTCCCCCTTCCACAAGGTGGAGAACGTCATCGCCCATGAGGTGAGCGGGAAGCATCCCGCCGGCAACGTGGGCGTGCAGATCAGCCACATCGCCCCCATCCAGAAGGGTGAGACCGTTTGGACGATGCCCGTCCTGATGGTTGCCGCCCTCGGCCACGTGATCAACACCGGCAAGCTGGACCTCACCCGCAAGGTGGCGGTCACCGGCCCCGTCGCCACCCACCCGGCCTACGTGGTCGCCCTCCCGGGCACCCCGGTCAAGGAGATCACCGACATCCCGGCCGACGCCCGCGTCATCGGCGGTGACGTCCTCACCGGCGAGAACCTCGGCGCCGACGGCTGCCTGGGCTTCTTCCAGGACCAGGTCACCCTCCTGCACGAGGGCACCGAGCGCGAATGGTTCGGCTGGGCCAAGCCCTTCCGCCCGAAAGTCCACAGCTCCTCCTGGTGCTACTTCTCCTGGCTCACCCCGGGCAAGAAGTACGACATGGACACCAACCTCCACGGCGGCCCCCGCGCCTTCGTCGAGACCAAGTGCTTCGAGGACGTCACGCCGATGGACATCTTCCCCATCTACCTGATCAAGGCCTGCCTCGCGGGCGACATCGAGAAGATGGAGAAGTTCGGCATCTACGAAGTCCTTCCGGAGGACCTCGCCCTGTGCGACTACGTGGATCCTTCCAAGAACGACATCCAGGCCATTATCCAGAAGGGTATCGACCTGATGATTAAAGAAATGGCATAAGTTATGGCAGACGAAAAGAAACCCGGCCTCTTCGAAGAAGGCGGCAAGCTGTACTGGCTTCACTCTACCATCGATGCTTTCGACACCTTCCTGCGCGTTCCGGGAACCGTGACCGCGAAGGGTGCCCACGTCCGTGACGGCATCGACCTCAAGCGCGTCATGATCATGGTCGTCATCGCCCTCGTTCCCGCCGCCCTGTTCGGCATGTACAACGTGGGCCTGCAGACCTCCCTCACCTACGGCCTCGACTGGAATTTCTGGCACATGTTCTGGTATGGACTGCTCCGGATGCTCCCGCTGTTCGTCGTTTCCTATGTCGTCGGCCTCGTCATCGAGTTCGGCTCCTCCCAGATCCGCGGCGAGGAAGTGAACGAGGGCTACCTCGTCACCGGCTTCCTCATCCCGCTCATCGTCCCGGTGGACGTTCCCCTGTGGATGCTCGCCCTCGCCGTGGCCTTCTCCGTCATCTTCGTCAAGGAAGTGTTCGGCGGCACCGGCATGAACATCTGGAACCCGGCCCTCGTGGCCCGCGCCTTCCTGTTCTTCTCCTACCCGTCCTCCATGTCCGGATCTTCCGTGTGGGTGTCCAAGACCTGGGTCTCCGCCCTGAAGGATGTGGATGCGGTCTCCGCGGCCACTCCGCTCGCCATCGCCCATGACGGCGGCGTCAGCGCCCTGACCTCCCAGTACTCCTTCATGGACATGTTCTACGGTTTCATCCCCGGCTCCACCGGTGAGACCAGCGTGATCGCCATCCTCATCGGCGCCCTCATCCTCGTGTGGACCGGCGTCGCTTCCTGGAAGATCATGGTCTCCTCGATCGCCGGCGGCCTCCTCGTCGGCTGGCTCGGACAGATCGGCGGCGCCACCGACCTCCCCTGCTACTACCAGCTGGTGATGGGCGGCTTCCTGTTCGGTTCCGTCTTCATGGCCACCGACCCGGTCACAGCGGCCCAGACCGAGACCGGCAAGTGGATCTACGGCTTCCTCGTCGGCGCCCTCGCCGTCGTCGTCCGCCTGTGGAACCCGGGCTACATGGAAGGCATGATGCTCGCCATCCTGTTCATGAACACCATGGCCCCGCTCATCGACCACTGCGTCGTCACGGCCCATGTGAACCGTCGCGCGAAGAAAGTGAAAACTGCCTAAAGGATACGCGCCATGAATACCAACAACAACGTCTATACTGTCATCTATACGACCCTCATCGTGGTCGTCGTAGCCGCGCTCCTGGCCTTCGTGTCCCAGTCCCTCAAGGGCAAGCAGGATGCGAACGAGAAGGCCGACACAATCTCCCAGATGCTCACCGCCGCCCAGTTCGGGACCAAGGCCGAGTTCCAGAAGATCGGAAACGCCGCCGTGCTCGCCAAGTATGCCGAGGAGATCGGCGAGGCCTTCACGGTGGACGTGAACGGCAACAAGGTCGCCGACCTCCCGCTGGACAAGGTGTTCAGCCCCAAGGAGCTCAAGCGCCAGAACTACAACATCAAGGGCGGCGCCAACAAGACCGGCGAGCCCGAGATTCCCGTCTTCGTGTTCAAGAACGGCAAGACCGTGGTTCCCATCTACGGTGCCGGCCTGTGGGGTCCGGTCTGGGGCTACATCGCCTTCGAGAACGACCTCAAGACCATCGCCGGTGCCTACTTCGACCATGAGTCCGAGACCGCCGGCCTCGGCGCCAAGATCAAGGACGACCCCGCCTTCCAGGCCGAGTTCATCGGCGAGCAGCCCGACTTCTCCCAGGCCAATGTCTTCGAGATCGTGAAGGGCGGCGCCCCCGCGGCCGACGGCAAGTCCTTGGTGGACAACAAGATCGACGCCATCACCGGCGCGACCATGACGTCCCAGGGCCTGGACGCCGCCATCGACACCTGGCTCGGAGCCTATGCGAAGTACTTCCAGACCGCCGCTCCCGCGAAGGAGTGCGACATGCCCTGCTGCCAGGACGGCGGGGAGTGCGAAAACAAAGAAGTGGAGGAATAAGCCATGAATGCAAAATTGAAAGAAACCATCCTCAACCCCATTTTCAAGGGGAACCCGATCACCGTCCTGGTGCTGGGCATCTGCTCTTCCCTCGCGGTGACCGTCACGCTGAAGGGTGCGCTCGTCATGGCGCTCTCCGTCATCGTGGTGACGGGCATTTCCAGCCTGATCCTCTCCCTGCTCCGCAACACCATCCCGGGCCGCGTGCGCATCATCGTCCAGCTCGTGGTCGTTGCCATGATGGTGATCCTGGTGGACCAGATCCTCAAGAGCTTCGAGGCCACCTACGCCATTGACAAGCAGCTGTCCGTGTACATCGGCCTGATCATCACGAACTGCATCGTGATGGGCCGCATCGAGGCGTTCGCCCTGGGCAACAAGCCCTGGCCGTCCTTCCTCGACGGCGTGGCCAACGGCGCCGGCTACGGCATGATCCTGCTGATCGTCGCCTTCTTCCGCGAGCTTCTCGGAAGCGGCACCCTGTTCGGCATCGACATCCTCAACCGTTTCGGCTATGTACCGAACAACCTCGTGATCCTGCCCCCGTTCGCCCTCATCCTCCTGGGATGCATCGTGTGGGTGCAGCGCTCCATCCAGAAAGACCTCCAGGAAAAATAACAGCACCGCCCTATGGAATATCTCAGCTTATTCGTAAAGTCCATCTTCGTGGACAATATGATCTTCGCATACTTCCTGGGAATGTGCTCGTTCCTGGCCGTATCGAAGAACGTGAAGACGGCTGCCGGCCTCGGCCTCGCCGTAATCTTCGTCCTCCTGGTCACCCTTCCGATCAACTATCTCCTGAACACCTATGTGCTGGCCCCCGACGCCCTCATCGAAGGGGTGGACCTGAGCTTCCTCAGCTTCATCGTCTTCATCGCGGTCATCGCCGCCATCGTGCAGGTCGTGGAGATGGTCGTGGAGAAATTCTCCCCGGAACTGTACTCCTCCCTCGGTATCTTCCTGCCGCTGATCGCCGTGAACTGCGCCATCCTGGGCGGTTCCCTGTTCATGCAGCAGAAGGACTTCCTGAACATCGGTGAGGCCGTCGTCTATTCCCTCGGCTCCGGCATCGGCTGGTTCCTCGCCATCGTCTCCCTCGCGGCGATCCGCGAGAAGATGGCCTACTCCAACGTGCCGGCTGCCCTCAAGGGCCTGGGTATCACCTTCATCACGGTGGGTCTGATGGGCATCGCCTTCATGACCTTCATGGGTATTTCACTCTAATCCGGAGGAACGCGCTATGACAAATACCATTCTCTTTGCGATCCTCGTGATGTTCGTCGTCACGATCATCCTGGTGGCCCTTCTCCTCTGGATCAAGAGCGCCCTCACCCCGTCCGGTTCCGTCAAGGTCTCCATCAACGGCGGCACCAAGGAACTGGAAGTCACCCCGGGCGGTGACCTCATGCACACCCTCGCCGACAACGGCATCTTCCTTCCTTCCGCCTGCGGCGGCAAGGCCAACTGCGGACAGTGCAAGCTGCAGGTCCTCGAAGGCGGCGGAACCATCCTCCCCACCGAGACCGGCTTCTTCTCCCGCAAACAGATCAAGGACGGCTGGCGCCTCGGCTGCCAGGTAAAGGTGAAGGACAACCTCCAGATCGCCGTTCCGGAGTCCGCCCTCAGCGTCAAGAAGCTCGAGTGCGAAGTCATCTCCAACGAGAACGTCGCGACCTTCATCAAGGAATTCACCGTCCGTCTCCCGGAAGGCGAGCACATCGACTTCAAGTCCGGCGAGTACATCCAGATCGACATTCCGGAGTACGAGGCTGACTTCTCCGACATGGGCGTCGCACCCATCTACATGGGCGACTGGGAGAAATACGGCATCACCTCCCTCCGCTTCAAGAACACCGTTCCGACGATCCGCGCCTACTCCATGGCCTCGTATCCGGCCGAGAAGGACGTCATCAAGCTGAACGTGCGTATCGCGACCCCTCCGTTCGACCGCACCCAGCCGAAGGGCGTGTTCAAGTTCGTCCCGGGCGTTCCTCCGGGAATCGCCTCCACCTATGTCTTCTCCCGCAAGCCGGGTGACAAGGTCATGATCAGCGGCCCTTACGGCGAGTTCCTTCTCCCGAAGGACGATCCGGACACCCAGGAGTACATCTTCGTGGGCGGCGGCGCCGGCATGGCCCCGCTCCGCAGCCACATCATGCACCTGTTCAAGACCCTGAAGACCAAGAAGCCGGTCCGCTTCTTCTACGGCGCCCGCGCCCTCGTCGAGGCCTTCTACCTGGAGGACTTCGCCGAGATCGAGAAGGAGTTCCCGAACTTCCACTTCACCCTGGCCCTCGACCGTCCGGATCCGGCTGCCGATGCCGCCGGCGTCAAGTACACCCCGGGCTTCGTCCACAACGTGATGTACGAGACCTACCTCAAGAACCACGAGGCTCCCGAGGACATCAAGTACTTCATGTGCGGCCCGCCCATGATGGTCAAGTGCGTGAACGAACTGCTGGACTCCCTGGGCGTCGCTCCGGAGAGCATCCTGTACGACAACTTTGGAGGTTAATCGCTGTGTAATAAGGCAGAAGCCCGACTCGGACGAGTCGGGCTTCTTTTTGTCATGCCGAGCGTAGCGAAGGAATCTCTATTCGTGCAGGAACTTGAGGACCATCAGGCGTACGCAGTCCGCGACGTGCTTCTCACTGTCCGTCGCCTTTTCGAAGAGCTCCGCCAGGTTCTTGTACTTGGTCATCTCGCGCAGGTCCTCCTCCTTGGTGAAAATATGGCCGATGTATTCCTCGTAAGCATCGTCGGCCGCATGTTCCATTTCGGCGACCCGGTCACACTGGAGGGAGATTTCCGTCGCCTTATGCTTGATGTCCCACAGCAGGGGCAGCAGGTCCCGGAGGGCGTAGGCCTCCGCCCGGATGATCATCGCGAGGTCCAGGAGCTGGGGATCGATCTTCCGGGGACGGTAGATCAGGACTGCCTTGGAGGCGTCCTTGATGACGTCCAGCGTATCGTCCATGGACATGGCGACCGTCGTAAGTTCCGTCCTGCCCAGGGAACCCATGAGGCGCTCGGAGAGCATTTCCCGGAACTCCGTGAGCAGGGCGTCGCCCTGGACCTCCAGGGTGTGGATCTCCCGCTGGGAGCGTTTCCACTCATCCGCGTCCATGGAGGAGAGCATCTTCACCAACGTCTCGGCACTGCGGCACAGGAAGGCCGCCTGCCGGGTGAAAATGGGCGTCAGGTCCCGCTTGGGATGGAAAAGATGACGCAATTGCCGAGAAAAGTTCATAAAAATAAAACTGATTCTTCATTTTTTCCTGTCCAAAAAGGACAAGAAACCGATAAAATGGACCGAAAACATTAAAACCTGCATCCCCGACCCGGCCGACCGGCTCCTTTCCGGAATCTCTTCCTTAGCTTTGCACAGGACAAAGCGCCAGAAAAACATGAGCAACAAAGGCCGGACATCACATCTCACACTACCCCGTCTCTTTTCCCGCGTCGGGCGCCGCGGGTCTGCGGCACATCGGAGTGCGCTCTTGCACTTCCCGGCCTTTCTGCTCGCCTGTTCCCCGCTGCCGGAAGCCGCACCGGACCCTGTTCCCGCGATCCGGAAAGCGCAAATATATATACTTCCATCCGGAAAAACAACGGCAGAGGGGCTTGATCTGCTGTTTTTTCAGCAGGAGCCCTTGGAAAAGCTGGATGCCTGGCAGCATCTGCCTGGAGCGGCAGGCGGAAAAGTGGAGGGCGTATCCACCGTCGAGGCCCGGAAACTGACCGTTCTCGGGAACCTTCTTGAGGGACAGCGTTCCTGGAGCGACATCCGTACCTTCGCTTCCCTGAAGGAAAGGACCTTCCTGCTGGCGGACGAGGATCCGGAGCATCCGGTCCTCGTCGGGACGGCGGACCTTCCGGCAGGGAGCCGCCGTACCTGCCAGGTCATCCTGAGGCCGCTGCTCGCCCGGATCACCCTGCGTTCCGTCGCCTGCGACTTTACAGGCCGTCCCTATGCCGGAGAACGTCTCCGGGACGTCCGGGCCTATCTGACCTACGCGGCGGACGCATACCGCCCCTTTGATCCGGAAGTGCTGCCCTCCTCCTGGATCAATGCTGGACGCCTGGATGAAGCCGGAACGGCAGCGCTCAGCCATCCGGAGGCCGTCCTGGCGGACATCGGACCAAGTCTCGGCGGAAGGATCTATCCGTCGCTGGATTTCTATTGCTACCCGAACCCATCCGACGGGACGCAGTTCGGGCAGCCGGTCACCCGGCTGGTCCTGGAGGGCCGGCTCCTGGGAAAAACCTACTACTATCCCATCGACCTGCCGGGCCTCGAGGCCGACGTGCAGTACCGCTTGGACGTAACCCTCACCCGGGCCGGGACCACCGACCCGGACCTCCCGGCCGCATCGGGAACCATCCTTCTGGACAGCCGGGTGCTGGACTGGGACGGCCGGGAATGGAACGACATACATTTCAAATGATTGATGGAGGAGACAGGCAATGAGAAGGATCGGCGTCCTCTTCGTGTTAAGCTTGATGATAGGATGCAATAGTTGGGACCGGGCGGACGAAAGCATCGAGGGAGCGATCGTCTTCGACCTGGTCCGGGGCACGCCGGTCCGGTCCGTACCCCCGGACGAATTGCTTGTCTCCGATATCAATCTCTTGATTTACAATACCGAAGGCCTGCTGGAGGAACGGCGTTATTACCCGGCCCGTTCCTTTACTGCCACCGACAGCGGGGCCCGGGTCAAGACCACCCTCCTCTCCGAAGCATCCTACGATGTCTTCATCGCCGCCAACATCGGCTATGCCCTGCCCGCCCTGAGCCGGGAGGAAGTGGAAGACTACCGCTTCCACATGGCATACCCGGACGAATACAGCCGCGGCATGCCCATGTGTGCCCGGCTGGACGGATTCGTGAGCCATGGAGCGCCGTCCGTCACCGTCCCGCTCGTCCGGACGATGGCCCGGATCGACCTCCGCCTGGACCGGACCCGGCTGGACAGCGACGTAAGTTTCCAAGTCACTTCCGTCACCGTCGGCAACGGTCCGTCGTCGGTACGGCTGTTCGGGGACAGCCGGGCGGAATCGGCTTCCCAGGTATTTGCAGGAGGCTATACGCTGAATGACCGGCAGGTCCAGCCGCTGAACACGGACCAGACCGTCGGCATCAGCAGGCCGGTCAGCCTGTACCTGCTGGAAAACCTGCAGGGAGACCTGCTGGATACGGAGGACGAACGCGAAAAGACCTTCACCGAAGGCCGATACCCGCAAGTATGCTCATACATCGAAATCAAGGGATCCTATCATTCCGCCGCCTGGCACACCCGTCCCGGAGAAACGGTCGCCTACCGGTTCTACCTGGGCGACGGGCCGGGGAACTTTGACATTTTCCGGAACACGGCCTGCCAGGTAACTGTGTGCCTGGAAGGCGACGGCCTGTCGGAGGACGGCTGGCGGGTGGACAAAGGCGAACTCGTCCCCGAAGTGCGTTTCGGGCTCCATCCCGCCGCCTACAACGAATGCCAGCCAGGCGACGACTACCGCATCTGGTGCGACGTATTCCCGGAGGATACGCCCTTCGAGATCGAACCGGTCGCCTGGGACGACGACGAAGGCGTGCACAACCTCTATACTTTCGACATCGATCCGGACGGCCACGGCCTCACCATCCACACCTGGAAAGGCGGCTCCGTCCTCATCTATTTCAAGGCCGGCGCCCCCATCCTCCGCGACACCCTCGCCCTCCTGGTCATCGGCCCGTAGGGATGCCGCAGGCTCAGCGGAAACGGGTCAGGAGGAAGACCTTGAGAATGGACTGGCGGATCACTCCGATATGGTAGCATTGGGTCAAGGGAATCGCCCGTACGGCAGAGGCGAGAAAAGGATACTCCGCGAAGAGCCCCCGGTCCTTCGCCAGACCGGCCCAGGCCGCCCGCAGAAAGATCTCCTCGCGGAGGTCGGAAACCGGCGAAGGATCCTGCCCCTCGTAATGCCTGTAAAGGTCCATCATGTTGCGGGCGGAACTGACGCGGCGCACTCCGCGCGGAGCCCGCGTCGCCGACAGGTCGTTCATCCGCTCATAGTGGTACAGGGCCTCCTTGAGATGGACGGCCTTCCGGGCCTTGAAAAGGATCTGGGTGCTGAAGACGATGTCCTCGTGCATCGAATAACGAGGGACGAAAACACCGTCATACAGGCTTCGGCGGCAGAATTTGTTCCAGACATACCCATACGCCTCGTACGTGTACAGCCGGTGCCGGTACAGGTCCAGGTCGGCCACGGATTCATCTGTGTCGCCGACCCGTTTTCTCCGGTCCCCATACTCTTTCCACAGGTCGTAGACAACGATGTCGGCATCGGTTCCGACAGCCATCCGGACCAGTTTCTCCACGGTGTCGGGCTCCACCCAGTCATCGGAATCCACATGGAGGACATACTCCCCCGTCGCGGCGTCGAGGCCGGTTTTCCGGGCATGCGGGAGTCCCCCGTTTTCCTTGGAGATGATCCGGACACGGGCCTGCAGCGACGGATCCTGCCGTTCCAGGATTCCGCGGAGGATCTCCACGGTCCGGTCCTTGCCGCCGTCATCGACAAAGATGAATTCGATGAGGGGATAAGTCTGGGCAAAAAGGCTTTCCGCGCAGCGCGCGATGTAATTCTCTACGCCGTACATCGGCACGATGACCGAGACGAGGGGGGGTTGCGAAGTGGTACTCATAGTCCGATGGCGGTGAAGCGGTCCGGAATGCGGATCACCAGTTTCAGTTCCAGCATGCCGGGCTTGTTCCAGGCATAGGGCGGCCGGCACCAGGTCTGGCAGCGGCGGGCGAAACGGGTCCACGTGTCAAATTCCAGGGCTTTCTTCTCCGTGACCAGGCGGATGGTCCGGGCGCGCTTGTGCATGTGCTCTCCCCAGCCCTGGTCCAGCCGGTCCTTGTCCTGATAGCGGGCCTCGATGCGCTGGAGGTCGAAATAGCCGAAATGGAACAGGTACAAATCCTTGGCGATATGGAAGTTATGTCCCTTGATCCGATGAAAGCCGCTGCCCCAGACGAGCGGTTTCGCCAGGATGGAGGGTTTCGTATAGCGCGTTCCCAGCTGCGCATACCGACGCTGCTCCAGGAACGGACGGTCTTCCCGGATGGGCTCCTCCTCCCCGAGTTTCTGTCCGAAATCCACGCCGAGGGCCGACAGGGAATCCTTGATCCGGAGCCCGGAGAGGTACTCCGGCAGGGACTGGCTCCGCCTGGGATCCACGACGATGAACTCGTCGGCATCGACCCCGATCACGAGGTCGTAGCCCTGCGAAAGGAGGTCCGCCGCCTTGCCGGACAGGAAGCGCAGGCGGCCTTTCTCCGCCTCGACGACCTGAGAGCCGATCTTCTCCACGGCCTGTGCGTGCGTTCCCGCGCAGAAATCTCCCACCACCTGGTCCAGGCCGTCCAGGAAGATGTACAGGTTCTCCCGACCCAACTGACCACCGTAGTATTCCACCCACTTGCGCAGGTAGAAATCGTCGTTGCGGGCCATCGTGAGGGCGGCGATTCTCTTCATAGGGGCAAAGATAGCGATTCGGACGGATTACCGCAAGTATCGGGCCGTATAGGTATCTCCCCGGGCGGCCAGGTCCTCGGGTGTTCCCGCGAAGACCACTTCCCCGCCCCGGTCGCCGGCGTCGGGTCCCAGGTCGATCACCCAGTCAGCACTGCGGATGACCTCCAGGTTGTGCTCCACCACCAGGACCGAATGGCCGCGGGCGAGCAGGGCATCGAACGACTTGAGGAGCTTCTCCACGTCGTAGAAATGCAGGCCCGTCGTAGGCTCGTCGAAGATGAACAGGATCCGGTCCTTCCGCGGCCGGTCGTCGTTCTTGCTCAGGCTCAGGAAGTAAGCGAGCTTGATGCGCTGGCTTTCACCCCCGGACAGGGTGCTGGAGGGCTGTCCCAGCTTGATGTATCCGAGGCCTACGTCCACCAGGGGCTGGAGATCCTCGGCGATGGCCTTGGCCAGGTCCTCCTTCTGGGCGCCGAAGAAAGCGATGGCCTCCTCTACGCTCATGTTCAGGATGTCGTCGATGTTCTTCTCCTTGTAGCGGACCTCCAGGATCTCGGGCTTGAAGCGCTTGCCGCCGCAGGACTCGCATACCATCGTGACGTCGGCCATGAACTGCATGCCGATCTTCACGAAGCCGTCGCCCTGGCATTCGGGGCAGCGACCGCCATCCTGGTTGAAGGAGAAGTAGGAGGGCGTGAAGCCGTTGATCTTCGCGAACTGCTGGTCGCTCAGGAGCTTCCGGATATCGTCATACACCTTCAGGTAGGTGACGGCATTGGACCGGGAGCTCTTGCCGATGGGGTTCTGGTCCACGTATTCCACGCGGGTGATGCGGTCCAGGTTGCCGGACAGGCCCTTGAAGGTGCCCGGAAGGTCGCCGGTCTCGTTGATGCGCCGGCGGAGGGCCGGATACAGGATGTCGCCCACGAGGGAGGACTTACCGCTGCCGGAGACGCCGGTAACAACGGTCAACACACCCAGCGGGAACTGTACGTCGATGTCCTTGAGGTTGTTCTGCATGGCCCCGTTCACGGTGACGGAATACTGCCAGGGACGCTTTTCCCGCCGGTAGGGCTTCCGCTCCCCGGTCAGGTACCGGAGCGTCAGGGAACGCTGGAGTTCCTCCGCCGTAAAATGGTCCGCCAGGCCCTGGAACACGACCTCGCCGCCGAGCACGCCCGCTTTCGGGCCCATGTCGATCAGCAGGTCCGCCGCCCGGATGATCTCCGGGTCGTGCTCCACCACGACGACGGTGTTGCCGATGTCGCGGAGCCGCTTGAGCACGTCGATCAGGCGGTCGGTATCCCGGGGGTGCAGGCCGATGGACGGCTCGTCCAGGATGTACATGGACCCCACCAGGGAACTGCCCAGGGCTGTGACGAGGTTCACCCGCTGGCTCTCGCCGCCGGAAAGGGTGTTCATCGTCCTGCTCAGGGTGAGATACCCCAGGCCCACGTCCTGGATGCATTTCAGGCGGTAGGAGATCTCCTCCAGCGCCTTCCCCGCAACCCCTTTCTCATAGTCCGTCAGGTCGAGCGAAGCGATGAACCGGACCAGGTCGTCGATGGTCATGGACATGAACTCGTGGATGGTCTTCCCGCCCACGCGGACATAGAGGGCCTCCCTCCGGAGCCGGCTGCCGCCGCATTCGTGGCAGGTGGTCCGCCCGGAATAGCGGCTGAGCATGTATTTGTACTGGATCTTGTAGCGGTTCGCATTGACCCATTCGAAAAACTCGTCGATGCCCACGATCGTGGTCTCGTCGTCCTGCGTAGCGCGGGACTCCCAGAGCGTGCGCTTCTGCCGCTCCGTGAGCTTGCAGTAGGGTTCGAAGACGGGGATGCCGTACTTCTCCGCGTTCTTCACAACCAGGTCCTTGAACCAGCTCATCTTCTCGCCCCGCCAGCAGGCGACGGCACCGTCGTAGATGCTCTTGGTCTTGTCGGGAATCACGAGGTCCTCGCTGATGCCGATGATCTTCCCCAGGCCGCCGCACACCGGGCAGGCTCCCAGCGGACTGTTGAAACTGAACAGATACTCGTCGGGCTCGCGGAAGGTCAGTCCGTCCCGCTCGAAGCGAGAGCAGTAGGCGATCCGCTCGCCATCCCGGATAATGGACATGTCGCCGTTCCCTTTGTCGAAGGCGGCCTGGATGGAGGCCTGCAGGCGCGTCAGGAGGTCCTCGTCGGGCTCCCGGCCGGTCTTGGCACGGTCCACGAGGAGGGAAAGGTCATCGGGGCTGTCCGCACCCATCCGCATGACGTCCTCGATGTCATGGACCTGCTGCGTCCCGTCCTGGAAGAGACGGCCGTAACCCTCTTCCTTGAGCTGGAGCATCAGTTCCACCCGGTCCTTTCGGTCCTTCCAGTGGAGTTCGGAAAGGACGTACACGGTATGGGGGGCGCCGTCGAAGATGTCCCGGAGGACGCCCTGGACGGTATGGGCCTTGACCTCCTCCCCGCTCACGGGCGAATAGGTCCGGCCGATGCGGGCGAACAGAAGCCGCAGGTAATCATAGATTTCCGTCGTGGTGGCGACGGTGGAGCGCGGGTTCCGGATATTGACCTTCTGCTCGATGGCGATGGCGGGCGGGATGCCCTCGATCATCTCCACGTCGGGCTTGGACATGCGGCCCAGGAACTGACGGGCGTACGAGGACAGGCTCTCGGCGAAGCGGCGCTGGCCCTCGGCGAAAAGCGTGTCGAACGCCAGCGAGGATTTTCCGCTGCCGGAAATGCCCGTGACCACCACGAGGCGGTTCCGCGGGATCTCCACCGTAATGTCCTTGAGGTTGTTGACCTTCGCCCTTCGTATGATGATGTTTCCTTCTGCTGGCATGACCGAAAGATTAGCCTGCAAAGTTACGGATTTTTTATGTATTTTTGAGGCCGAAACGAGAAGTCCTATGACCCAAGACCTGTATTTCGCCGCCGGATGCTTCTGGGGCGCCCAAAAGTTTTTCGCCAAGGTGAAGGGCGTGACCTTCACCGAAGTGGGTTTTGCCAACGGTTTCACCGAGAACCCCACCTACAAGGAAGTCTATACGGACCGGACCGGCTACGCCGAAACGGTTCACCTTCAGTATGATACAGACATCATCACGGAAGAGCGGCTGACAGGGCTGTTCCTGAAGGCCATCGACCCGCTCAGCCTCGACAAGCAGGGCGAGGACGAGGGCACCCGCTACCGCACCGGCGTCTATTTCGTGGACGAGGCCCAGGTAAGCGGCATCTCCGCAGCCCTGGACCGATGCGCCGCCGCCCTCGGCCAGCCCCTCGCCGTGGAGTTTCTCCCCCTGAAGAACTTCTGCCGCGCCGAAGAATACCACCAGGACTACCTGGAAAAGAACCCCGGCGGCTACTGCCACCTCTCCCCCGCCATCTTCCGCATCGCCGAAGAGGCGTAACCGTCCCATGTTCCCCAAGTTCATCCTCGTTTCGGACCCGAAGACACCGCTCACAGGCACGTTCGTCTATGGGCTGGTGGGGCAGCATAAGGACCTGGTGCGGGCGTATGAGCAGGTCCATGGATATGTGAAGACCCATGGAGGCGGATGGTATGAGAAGGACGACGCGCGCAAGACGGTCACCCTGTACGGCGAGTCTTATGACTATGGAGCGGCGAAGCTGTCGTTCCTGAACCGCATTCCGCGGGAGCTGGAAGGATACGACTTCTACTACACGCCCATCCACGGCCTGCCCGGGAACAAGTTGGATCTCACTGAGACAGAGTGGTTCTGAGAACTAGCGGACATCCTTCCCGAACGGGTGACGAGGATTGGCAAAACAGGTTAAAAACGGCAATGCGCCGGATCGACGCCCGGCGTGGGTACATATTCCACATCGATGCCGTCGCGGGTGACCCGGACGACCTGGTAGCCCGGCGTTCCGTGGCCGAGGGCATTGCCCACAGGTCCGGCGGTACAGAAACGGATGCCCTCATATTCGCAGGCCCATTCCTGATGGCAATGGCCGGCCAGCACCGCGGAGACGCCGTATTCCTTGAACAGGGCGATGTACGCCCGGCGTTTTTCCGCGGAAAAGTTGAAGTAATCCTCGGGTTCGTCGATGGACTCCCGAATGACCGGGCAGTGCAGGAACACGAAGATGTAGCGGCAGCCTTTCGCCGCGGCCAGTTCGCCGCGGAGCCACGTCAGCTGGGCCGCCTCGAAGTCTTCCGCCCCGTCCTTGATGCAGTTGGTGTCCATGCCGATGAAGGCGCAGCCGCGCTCCCGGAAGGAGAAGCGGTCATACCCGCGCCAGTCCATGTAATGGGCGTGGTTCTCCTCGCTGAAGGGGCGCACGTCGTGATTGCCGGGGACGAGGTAAACCGGGGCTTCCACCTCGGCGATCCGGGTGCGGAACACGGAATCCTGCACCGTGTTGTACGGCTCGTTCACCAGGTCGCCCGTGACGAAGACATAGGCCGGATCCAGGGCGTTGGCGGCGTCCACGGCGGCCTTCATCAGGGAATCCGAATGGGCATACCGGGGGGAATCGTCCTTGAAGCCGATCTGTGTATCGCTCATCTGGACGAACGTGAAAGGCTCGAAAGAGCGGCAGGAGGCAAGGGCCACCATACCAAGCAAGGCAGCGTAAAACCGTTTCATATCGTATAACTTATCTCATTGGCTCAATCTTTCACCTTCTCCAGGAACTGGGGCGGAATGAAGGTGGTGGCCACGGCGATGAACCCTTCGATGGCAACGAGCAGGCGGCGGTCCTTCCGGATGCGCCTGATATAGCCTTCAGCACCCTTCAGCGGCCCTTCCAGGACGCGTACCCTGTCGCCCTTCCTGTATCGTGTCATGTCCTCTTCACTGAAGAATTCCAGGCCTTCCGCTCCGGAAGTGCAGACCAGTTTGAAGATGCCCATCTCCCGGTCCGGAATGACGGCGGGACGTTCATGATCCGTCATCTTATAGACGAAACCGCGGCCGTGCACGGCATTTTCGATTTCGGGGATGCGCTCCCCGGGCGCGCGGACGAAGAACAGGGAGTTCACGACAGGCTCGCGCCGGTAGATGACGGGGCCTTCCTGAACGTACGGGTTGCCGGTAAAGCGGTCGTCCGGCACGGAGAGCTGCCGGGCGGCACGGAAATGCTCGTTGCCCTTGAGCTGGACTTTCCGGACCGGGATGAAACTTTCCAGGCCCATGCCGTCCACCAGGGCTTCCATCTCGAAAACCTTGTTGAAGAAAACCTTGAGGGCGTACCAGTGCAGTTCGGGCTGTTCCATCGGTCTTGCAAAGATACGTTTTTCGGGCGAAAATGCCAAAACCCGTCAATTTGTCATAACTAATTGACATTCTGTCACTTACAACTGACATTTTGTCCACTTTCCGGGGATTGGTCCCGGATTTGCCCATTCTCCCGGCGAACGCGCTCCACGAGGGAGCCGCGAAAAAGGAAAGTTAAACTTAAACATAGGAGACAAATACCATGTTACCTGCAAGACACAACAACTGGATGCCCGACATCTTCAACGACTTCTTCGACAACAACTGGATGGACCGCCCGAAGGCCACCGCGCCGGCCATCAACGTCATCGAGACCCCCGACGCCTATGAGCTCGAGCTCGCCGCACCGGGCATGACCAGGGAAGACTTCCATGTCCACCTGGACGAAGAGGGAGACCTCGTCATCAACATGGAGAAAAAGATGGACAACAAGGAGCAGCACAAGGGTCACTACCTCCGCCGCGAATTCTCCTACACCAAGTTCCAGCAGACGATGCTCCTCCCCGAGGACGCGAACCGCGAAGCCATCGCCGCCAGGGTGGAGAACGGCGTCCTGACCGTCAACATCGCGAAAATCAAGAAGGTAGAGCCCGAAAAGGTCCGCAAGCAGATCGAGGTGCAATAAACCGCACCCCTGTGGAAAAGGATGTCCGGCCTTCGCGCCGGACATTTTTTTGCAAAAAGTTTTCAAAAAATTTGCAGAATCAAAAATAGTTCGTACCTTTGCAATCCCGAAAGGGAAGATCACTGACAAATTGGTGCGGTAGTTCAGTCGGTTTAGAATACCGGCCTGTCACGCCGGGGGTCGCGAGTTCGAGCCTCGTCCGCACCGCGGAAACGGAGTCCAGCCATCGGCTGAACTCCGTTTCTTTTTTATATCTGCTGGAAAATACGTATCTTTGAGCTGTTATGAAACAACTGCTGACGACCCTTTCCCTGGCTGTGGTCACCATGACGGCTGCCCTCGCCCAAAACAGCACGAGGGGATACTACAAAGATGTCTTCATGGACAGCGGCATCATGCTCAACTCCCGGACGGACCTCCCCGTGACGGACCTGCTGGGCCTGACCATGGAGGCCTTCGTCTCCACCAAGCACACGTCCACCCCGCCCCAGCATTTCACCCGGACGGACACCCTGCGGCAGCGGGAACTGATCGTGGGTTCACCGATGGACGAAAACGGCATCCTCCTCTACCCGGACGGAGCGCCGCGCTTCCGGATGGTGTACATGAACGGCGGCAAGGCCGCCAACCACGCCCGTACGCTGGGTGAAGAAGGCCGGCAGCACATGCGGGACTTCGTTGCGGCCGGCGGCAGCTATGTCGGTTCCTGCGCCGGCGCTTACATCGCCAGCAAGGGCTCCCGGTCCCTGGAGGGGGAATTCAGCTTCACCGACCTTTACATGGGCCTTTGGCCCGGCAACGTGACGGCCACCAAGCTGGAGAAATCCTACACGGCCGTGGACATCGTCCCAAACGGCCCGCTGACGGAGTATTTCGACTTCGACCAGCGGATGCACATCGACAGCGTCCGGCACAACGGCGGCTGCTATGCCTACATGGAATCGGCCCCGGCGGGAACGGAAGTCCTCGCGACCTTCCATACGAAGGGCCGCCAGCTGAAACGGGACATCGACGGCCGCCCGGTCATCTGGGCCTGGAAGGGATCGCCCGCCATGGGGCGCGTGCTCCTGTGCGGCTCGCATCCGGAAGGGGCCTATGACGCGGAAAACCTGGCGCTCATGGCCTCGATGGTGCGTTACGCCCTCGCCGGCAACGGAGAGCCTGCCCTGAAGGCCGTCCTCCTTCCCGGCGAGCCGCGCTCGATGAACGACCGCACCCAGCCTGCTTTCGCCCCGGTCGGCGACCGGCAGTACCACCATTTCGCGATCGACGTGCCCAAGGGTGTCAGGACGATGACCATCAGCCTGGAAGGTTTCGTGAACAAGGACGACTTCGACCTCTACCTCTTCGCTTCCCGGAACGGTTTCGCCTACCGCGAGGACGCCACCTGGGGCTTTGTCGGTGCGAATGTGGACAAGTCCCTGGAAATCAAGGATCCCAAGCCCGGGAAATACTACATCTCGGTCTTCTGCGCCACCACGGTCACTTCGGCCATGGGCAAGTACGGCGTAGAGTATTCCGGACGCACGGACGTCCTGAACGGAGTTCCCTACACGATCCGGGTCAACTTCGAATAACCATGAAAACACGAATGGCCATGGCGGCCGCCTGCACCTTGCTCCTTGCGGCCTCTCAATCAGCATAATACTCTGTCCGTAGGAAGCGAATGCCCGCATATTCAATAAGACTATGCGTCAAATCTAGGTCTATTTTTGTAAGATCACCTTATAGTAACGTTCGTCGCCCCCATCGGGCCGAAAGTATAGGTGCAGCTGACTGCGAAGACTTCGTCGAGTTCCTTTCGAATTGCCGCGGCAAGTATTCCGTCCCCCACCCCATGGATGAAGATGATACGCTTTCCCCGGTGCTTGAGGTTCTTCCGGAGGACCTGCCGGAAGTAGTTCATCTGGTACTCCAGGGCGGCCCATTCGGGAATCCCGTCGCTTCCCGGGATGCGTTCGATATGAAGGTCCACGGTCAGGTCCGCCAGCGGGTCTTCCGAAGCCAGGGGTTCCTCGGCGTCTTTTGATCGCCGGGGCTGGATGGAGGAACGCAGCTTCCGGTCCTCCTCCGGGTTGATCGGGATGAACTCGCTACGGACAGCGCGGATGACCAGACCGTCCAGTTCAAGCTCGTAATAATCCTTCCCGAATCCCACGATGGTCGCCGTGTCGTTGGTGTCCATCATCCGGACTTTCTGTCCCTTGACAAGCCCTTCGTTCCTGGCGTGTTCCTCCTCCTTCGATTTGAGGATGACCGTCTTGGAACGGGGTTTCTTGACAGGCGACTTTTCCGGCTCCGCCGGAGCCAGATCCTTCTTGATGACCTTCAGGTCCTTGAGGCTTGATAGTTTCATTGGGCGAACACGGATTCGTATATCTTTTCTGCAATCATTCTGGTCCCCTCCCGTTGGGGATGAACCCCGTCAAGGCACAGTGAACTGTCCTGGAATACGTCCACGAGGTCTATTACCTGGAGGCCCATCTCCTGCCCGATCTCCAGTATGGCCGGGCGTACACCGATTTCCATGGTGTCCGGGTAGACGCCAAGGAGCGCAATCCCCTTCACGAGAAAGATCCGGATGGGAGCGATAAGGACGATACGCGGATTCGAAGGAAGGTTCCTATAGGACTCGACCAGTCTCCGGTAATCCTTCCGGAACACGGCAGGATCCCAGTTCCTTTTCTTCGTGTCATTCGTTCCCAGCATCAGAAGGACAACGTCCGGATTCCATTCGAGACTCTTCCTGTACACACCCTTGCGGACATACGGGGTGTCGGCATCGAACCGGGCGGAAGCGTCGTTGTAGCCGAAGTTCCTGACTTCATAGCCTTCGCCGAGAAGTCCCTGCAGCAGGGCAGGATAGCTCTGCTTCCAGGGATTCAGGAGCGTAAAACCCCAGGTGATGCTGTCTCCTATGCAGGCAACCCTTTTCATTACCTTTCGATTTTGACCAGTTCCATCTCAAAAATGAGCGTGCTGTGGGCAGGGATATCGTCCATCTTCGCTGCTCCATACCCCCACTTGGCCGGGATATAGGCTTCCCATTTGTCCCCTTCGTGCATCCGGGTAAGGACGATCTGCCAGCCCATGATGAGGTCTCCGACCAGGAACAGCGCCGGAAGCGGCTGCCCTTCCGTCGTGTCGAAGACGGTCCCGTCGATGAGACGGCCGGTGTAGTTGACATAGACTATACTCCGGGGCGTGGGCTTCCTGGCGCCATGACCTTCTTCCAGCACCCTGTACAGGACACCGTTGTCCAGGGCCACAATCCCTTCTTCCTGAGCTTTTACTTGAAGGAACGCCTCGTTTGCCTCTTTGTAGGGATTCGGTCTCTTATTTCTTCTGCGCTGCATGATAATTACCGATTGCTTTTTCCATTGATTCCTCAGGGATGGAGACGTCCTCCTTGAAAAGCGACACTCCCCCATCCTTCGATGAAGGTTTCCAGTTGCCGACAATCTCACCGTCCCATGCGACCACGGACTTGAAAATGCCGAAATTGTTATGCGCGTGATGGGCTTTGTCCGGATGGAGGACGACGTCCCTGCTTTTGTAGCCGATCAGGTACTCGTCGTATGCCGGAAGGAGGAGTACCGTGCCGCTGCGAACGCCTCTCGTGCGGGCGTCGCCGTGGAGATAGAAGTCCCTCTCTTTCCATCGTTCAATGTGTATTTCATCTCCGAGTGATGCGATTCCCTGCCGGCATTCACCCGCATTGAGTCCGCTCCACCACACGAAGTCCTCGAGTGTCGCCGGTCCATGGCTCCGGAAATACTTCCTGGCAAGAAGGGCAAGGGATTCCTCCCTGGTGACAGGTGACGACACCGGGACCCTGTCCCGGACCAGCCTGTAGGTGTTCCTCGGACCGAGCGACCCGCTGCAGACAAGGCCCTCCAGCTCGGCCATCCGGAGCTGGTGATTATATACGAGCCTGTCTTTGGGGATTCCTCCCTCGAGAAGGGCCTCCCCGATGACATCTTCCGTTACCTCTCCCCTGCTGGCGACCGTGTCTTCGATGATTGTCAGGATCCGTTCTTTCTCCTTTCCGGAATAGGCGAACCCCAGGGATTTGGTCCAACCGTCGAGAACCGCCATCCCCTTGTCATGGCAAAGGGCCCGCAGCCAGTGGTAGTCGTCAGATGCCACCAGCTGCCAGGTACCGCGAAGAAGATGCGCCCTGAGAATCCGGCCTTCGTCAAAAAAGGCTTTGAAAGCCTTATAAGAGGGTTTTCTGGTTCTCATGGCCACCGCCCAGCGCATCGCCCTGTAGTCCTGCGCCTGCATCGCCCCGAACCACGACACAACCTCCGCAGGATCACCAAACTGCGGAGCGGCGAGCTGCTGGCTCAGAAGACGTGCGGATACCTGTTTCATAGGAACTCGTAGTTGATGCCGGAGTATCTGACGGTGACGGAGTCACTCGGAAGGGATCTCCTTCCTTATCTTCTTCCGGTCATAGACCTTCCTGGATTTATGCAAGACCTTCCTGAACGAAACGGACCTTCCGTGCTGCTCGATCTCTTCCAGCCGCGCCGCACGGCGGTTGGCCAGCATGAAGTCGGCCTCGGTGATGTGGAGTTTCTTCTGTTTCTTCTTCGGTTTCATTGTATCAATTACGACTGAGGGGAGTAATTCCGCCCGTCAGCTTACCGATTCTCGGGGATAGCCTGCCCGGATCCTCCGGTCTTATGGCGGATGAATCTGACGGATCCCGTATCGTACTTTCTGTCCACTTTTATCATCAGGACAGGGATGGTCCAGTAGGACTGTTTGTCACCCGAAGTCTCCGTGTATGTGAAGACGAGTTCTTCGCCCTCCTGACGCAGGGACTCCGGGTCAAGTGTGGCCAGGTTGTTTGTCGCCGGGTCCACCACGGCAAGGACGAACTCGCCATCCCAGTCAACAGGCGTCGGCTGTCCGTCCGTTCCCATAAGGGTAGCCATCCCGAAAAGGCTTTCGAACGTGGCGCGGTCATCGATCTTTCCTTCAACCGGCAATTCCGCGTCGTTGCGGACATAGTAATTCCTCATCCGGGTGTATGGCAACTCGGATGGAGGCTGGCAGGACAGAATACAGACAAGCCCTACAAATACAGAAAGCATTCTTCTCATACTATTGAACTTTCCATCTGACACGCCAGCGTCCGTTCCCGTAATCATGGCTGAGAATCCTGAACGTACCGATTTCTGAGGTGTTCCTAACATGGGCACCGGCGCACGCACAGGCGTCGTAGTCCCCTACCCGGACAATCCGGAGCGTGTCGGATACGCCCTCCGGGAGCTTGCTCAAGTCCACGATCCCCGCAGCCTTCTCCCTTGGGAGAAACTCCACCGTGACGGGAAGGTCCCGGGCGATAACATCGTTGACGGTCCTTTCGATAAGGGCTATTTGCTCATCCGACGGAGCCTGAGCCAACTCATAGTCACACTTGGACTTCTTTCGCTCGATGTGAGCGTTCCTGGACCTGGGGCAGCCGAACAGGCGCACCATCGTCGCATTGAGGATATGCTCCGCCGTATGCATGGGCGGATACTCTTCCTTGTTATGAGGGTTAAGTACGGGCTCTTCCATAGTCTATTGGAGTTTAACCGCGGTTCCGGATGCGGTGACCATGAGCATGCCGTTGTTCTCGCCAAGGACCTCATAGTCTATGTCGATGCCCACGACGGCATCGGCGCCCAGCCGGGCGGCACGTTCTGACATCTCGTCCATGGCCTGCGTGCGGGCTTTGATGAGCTCGTTTTCATAAGAGCCGCTGCGTCCGCCGACGATGTTGCGGATGCTCGCCTTGAAGTCGCGGATGAAATTCACCCCGGAGATGACTTCCCCGAAAACGACTCCCTTGTATTCTATTATGGTTCTTCCTTCGACGGAAGGGGTGGTTGTGAGAATCATGGTCAGTTGTATTTAGTTTACAAACAAGTCATCCATCAGTACGACTTTCTGAATTCTGCCGCTATACATATTGTTTTTCAGCCCATAGGTTGTTACCAGCGTCATCTGGGGATTTCTCTTTCCTCCCGTCAGTTCAGTAACAGCGGCTATCTTGTTGCGAATCTTCTCATCGTAGTCTTTGTCTATGGAGAACTGACCTTGGGTAAACTTCATCTCACACACATTGACAACCCTGTCGGCACGATCGATCAGCATGTCGATCTGCGCTCCTCTAGTTTCAGGCGAAGAGTATCTCCAAGGGAAAATCTCCGTATGGACTCCCTGTATGCCAAGAGCTTGTTTAATCTGTCCCTGGTGAATAAAGCAGACGTTTTCAAATGCTTGACCTCTCCATGGCGCCAATTTCGGAAGATTCTGATTATCCTGCCAGTAGGTCCGGTTATTCGTCGGATGCTTTATAACAAAACTCAGATAGAACAGGCAGAAAGGGTCTGTCAGTTTGAAGTACTTGTTTCGTTTGGATTCCCCGAAATTGTAGAACGATGTTATCAAATCGCACTCTTCCAGCGAAAGGAGAAGTTTTCCAAAAGTACCTCCATCTTTTGCCCCTATTGCCTGGCCTATTTCCTTTCGAGTTATTCCGTATGGGTGTTTCGCTATACACTCGACAATCTGTTTGATTTTCGGATTGTCCGTGAACATGGATTCAAAGAGGCGTTCGTATTCTTTTTCCAGCTTGTTCCCTCTGGAAAAGAACATCGCATCAATGTTCTGTGCCAATGACAATCCTTTCTGGAAACAGGACATGTAATACGGTATGCCGCCGACAATCATATATGCCTGCACCAGGTCATAGGCATCCATCGTTATTCCACGTTTCGAAAAATAAGCTTTGGTTTCGGACAGGTTGAAAGGATGAAGATGTATGTCCCTGTTAGTGCGGTTATACAAGCCACCGTTGTTATTTACCAAATTGTCCAGCATCCATGTCGTGGCGCTTCCGGCTGCTATCAGCAGTAATCCGTGGCGACCGGATGCATATCTGTTCCAGAAATGCTCGAGTGCGCTCATGAATCCGGCCCTAGGCGTGTCAAGCCAAGGCATTTCGTCTATAAAGAGTACCAGTCTTTCTTTTTGAGGGTGGCTTTGTATCAGCGCCCATAGCCGATCGAAAGCATCGAACCAATCCTTGATAGGTTCTTCACTTTGATAACCATACAGTTTGAGCGTCTTGGCAAATTCATCCAATTGTATCCGATAGAGATATTCAGGCTGGCGGTCTTTAAGTTCGCGCGGCGAAACCGCTGTGTGAAAGAAAGTGAATTTATCGCCGAAATATTCCCTGATCAAGAACGTTTTTCCGACGCGACGCCGGCCATAAACTGCAATAAACTGCGCAAACTCTTCTTCCATAAGGGAATCAAGAATCGCGATTTCGTTCTTTCGGGCAATGATATCCTGCTTCATGTTACGACTATTTGGCGGTAAAAATACAAAAATTGTAGTTCGCCGCCAAATAATCTTATCGTGATGATCTTGTTTTTTCTGATATAATCCGGCGCCGAAGCCTCAAAAACGCCACCTCGCCGCCAAATAGTGTTTAGTGGTCATATATGAGGTACTCTGTTGAGAATTCATGCCTCAACTATTTTCTATCATACGCCTTCTTGGATTTCCGGAGGACTTTTCAGAACGAAACGGGCCTCCCATGCAGCTCGATTTCCTCGAGTCGGGCAGCGCGGCGATTCGCCAGCATGAAGTCGGCCACTGGGATTCGCAGTTTCTTCTTTGCTTTCATAGATTCGATGACAATCCCCGACACGCCTCAAACCGATCAAAGGCAAGGGACATCAGTTCCCGGCCCTTCTCGATGATTTCCTTGGCCCGGGAGTATGCTGCCACTCCTTGGTAGGAATCATATGGCAGGCTGACCAGGATATCGGGAGGAAAGAGGGCGATGTTCTGTCGTGCCATAGCGCAGTTCATGATGCCGAAACTTCGGTCAAGGATGGATGCCACGTTGCCGTCGGCCCTTGTTGGAATCCGCCTGTCACGCCCGTCCGATTCCAGTCTCCTATCCTCCCGGACGGTCTCGATGCCCGTCACGATCAGTTCCCTCATCCGCCGGAGAGAATCGGTTCCAGGGGCGTTAAACGTTTCCTTAAAGGCGTGCTCTGCCTCCTCTTTCAGAGCGGCTCCTTTGCTGTCAAGCTCTCTGCGTGAATCGAGATAGGAGCGGATCCCTGCCGCATCGATTTCATTCACGTTGAAACCGACGAGGATGTCATCCTTCTTCCGGACGGCGCGGTTGAGTGGGAAGGTGTTGCAGATGCCGCCGTCGACGAGGGTATGAATGCCTATGCGCACCGGCTCGAACATCGACGGAATCGAGATGCTCGCACGCACTGCATCGAACAACGGTCCCTCACGGAAAAGGACCTCCTCACCGGTGTACAGGTCCGTCGCAACTGCAGTGAAAGGAATGGAGAGGTTTTCGATGTGTACATCAGGTACCCTCTTCCGGATCTCCTGCATCAGCCGTTCCCCTTTCACAAGGGCTGTGCGGGTGAAAGACGGGTCCATCAGCGTCATTACCTGGGCGAGTGAAAGGCCAGTAATCCACTCCTTGAACGTTTCCATACCACCAGCGGCATATACGCCGCCCACGAGGGCACCTGCGGACGTCCCGGTCACGGATGATATGACATAGCCCCGCCGCAGGATTTCCTCAATAGCCCCGATATAGGCGAAACCTCTCGGGCCGCCGCTGGAAAGTACCAATGCTACACTGTTCATGGTATCTCAAAGTATATAATCAAGTCTCATGATCTTCACGGGGCGCTCGTCTCCCCGGTAGAGATGGCTGAGCCAGTTCACCTCTCCTGTGTCCCGGAACCCGCACTTCTCCATCACGCGTCCGGAAGCAGGGTTGTCAACGAAGAAATCGCTCCACAGCGTCAGGAATCCCTTCTTGTTGAAGCAGTAATCGACCATGCCGCGCAGCGCCTCCGTCCCGAGGCCCGGATGACGGACCTGCTCTCCTTCACGCTCCGGTGCGGCGGCCATCCGGCCCTCTCCCCTACCTCCGGTTCGGAGGCATACTTGAAGAGCGCTCCGGCATCGGACTCCACCCAGGGGCGCACAATGAGCCGTGCCGTTTCAAAGATATGACTGTTCCTGTCCATCATGCCTTGCCTTGTACAATCTGCATGTACGCTTCATAAGGGATTGTCCTTCCTCCCATGGATTCAAGATGATCCGTATGGAACTGGCAGTCGATCAGCTTCTCCCCATCCGCCTCCATCTTCCGGGCGAGACTGACCAGGGCGAGTTTGGAAGTGCCCGGTTCCAGGGAGAACATGCTCTCCCCGGCAAAGACTCCGTTCATATGGACCCCGTACAGGCCGCCGACCAGTTTGTCTTCCCTCCATACCTCGACGCTCTCGCCTATGCCCAGGTCGTGCAGCCTCGTGTATGCCTCGACCATCTGGGGGCCCAGCCAGGCGCCCTCCTCCTCGATGCGGAGCTCGCTGCAGTTCCGGATGACATCGCGGAACGCGGTATTGAACGTGACACGGTAGATGCCCTTGTTGAAAAGGCTCCGTGTCGAATGGGAGACGTGGATCTCGGACGGGAAGATAACGAAACGGTCATAGGGACAGTACCACATAATGGTTCCCTCCCGGAAGTCGAACCAGGGGAAGACGCCGTTCGAATACGCCTCGACCAGGATCTCCGGAGACAAGTCTCCCCCGACGGCCACGAGACCGTAGCCGTTACCTTTCGTCGGTTTCGGGAAAAGACCTTTTTTCACAACGATACGGCTCATGGTTTCTTTTTCAGGATGAAACCGTCGGCCGAACAGTCAACTTCGGCCTCTCCCCCGTCCTTGAGGAATCCGAACAGGATTTCCTTGACGACGAGCGGCTTGACGTCCCGCGTGATGACGCGCTCGATCTCGCGGGCGCCGTACTCCTGCGAGTATCCCTTCCGGAGTATCTCCGCACTGGCCTCATCCGTATAGGTCAGACGGACGCCCTTGCCCTGGAGCTGGGCATCGAACTCGCGGATCTTGGCCTCCACGATCAGGTGTGCCATCTCCTCGGAAAGGTTGTTGAATACGACCGTCGCGGAGAGGCGGTTCACGAACTCCGGGGCGAAGACGTTCTTCACTTCCCTGTTCATCGCCTCGCCTGCATTAACAATGGGAGAGAACCCGATGGAGGGGCGGCTGGCGAACTTGGCCCCCGCGTTGGACGTGAGGATGATAATGGCGTTGCGGAAATCCGCCTTCCGGCCGCGGGAATCCGTCAGGGTCCCGTAGTCCATGATTTGGAGCAGGAGGTTGTAGATGTCCTGGTGCGCCTTCTCGATCTCGTCCAGCAGGAGGACGCAGTGGGGAGAGCGGCGCACGGCATCGACGAGGATTCCCCCGTCCTCGTAGCCGACATAGCCGGCCGGAGCGCCGATGAACTTCGAGACGGTGTGTTTCTCCGCGTATTCACTCATGTCATAGCGGAGGAGCGGCATCCGGAGGAGATCGGAAAGGTCCCTGGCCAGCTGGGTCTTTCCCACGCCGGTCGGGCCGACGAAGAGGAACGAGGCCATCGGCTTCTGCGCATCGGACAGCCCGGCTTTCGCCGTATAGACGGCGTCGCAGACGGTGTCGATGGCGGAGTCCTGACCGAAGATCCGCCTCTTGAGTTCGTCCTTGAGCGAGTACACAGCGTCCTCCCCCTCCCCCTTGTCGGTCAAGTCGATCCCGCTGATCCTGCTCAGCACCTCCTTGAGGAGTTCCTTGTCAACGACCTGCTTCCCGTCCCGGGATGGGTGCATCTCCAGGTAGGCGCCGGACTCGTCCAGCAGGTCGACGGCCTTCTCCGGCAGGAACCGGCCATGGATATAGCGGTCGCCGCTCTCGACGGCGTAGGGAATGACTCCATCGGCATACCGGACCCCATGGAAGGCCTCGAACTGTCCCCGCAATCCATCGAGGATCCTGACGGCCTCCTCCCTGGAGGGTTCCTCGACCTCGATCTTCTGGAACAGGCGCTCCAGGTTCTTGCTGCGGTTCACACTCCGCTTGTATTCCTCGAATGTCGTGGCTCCGATGAAAGAAATGTCCCGTCGCTCGATATAGGGGACGAGGAGGCTGGTCGCATCGGTCGCGCCGTCACCGGTGCGTCCCGCCCCGACGATCTCATGGATGTTGTCGATGAAAAGGATGATGTCGCCTTCGGCGGCCACCCCGTCCAGGACCTCTTTCATCCTGCGCTCGAGGTCTCCCCGGAACTGGGCTCCGGAGATGACGGACGGGAAGTCCAGGCAGTACAGCTTCTTCCCTTTCAGGCGCTCGGGGACGTCTCCTTCCGCGAGGATGGCGGCAAGCCCGCGGACGATGGCGGTCTTCCCCACCCCGTGCTCGCCGACGAAGACCGGGTTGCATTTCTCCTTCCGGCAAAGGACAAGAAGGGCCCTCGACAGTTCCTTCCCGCGGCCGACAAGGTGCCAGCCTTCCTCCACCTCCACGGGTCGGCAGGAGCGCATCCAGGCCCTCTGGTCTTCTCCGGCAGACTGGCCGGCAGGATCGTTTGCCGGTCCGTCGGCGTAGGCTTCATTGAGGGCGCTCAGCACCTCGCCCTGGGAGGAAGAGACATTCTGCTTGAGCCAGAAGGCCGCGTAACTGTCCTCTAGCTGGTACATCGCATAGACCACGTGCGGGATGTCGATGCGGTCTGCGCTGGCCTGCGTGACCTGCACGTCGGCCATCTGGAGGACCTGCATCAGCTGGAAGGAAAGCTCCAGTTCCTTCGCCGTACCCTCCGCCTTCTCGACGCTGGTCTCGACATATTGCGCCAGGTCCTTCTCGGCCCCGTCCAGCCCGCCGGAGAGGCGTTCCGCTACGGACCGGAACCGATTCAGGGAAAGGAGCCCCAGAAGGTATATCTCGGGCGTGATGTACTGCGTGTTGTATTTGCCGGCGAACCCCGCCGCCTTGTTCAGCGCCAGCTGGACGCTGGGTGATATCTCGTTGTTCATTTCTTCGCTTCGGGCTCGATGGTGAAATTGAGCGGGTATCCGTTCTCCCGGGAGAGCCGGATGGCCTTGTTGACTTTTGTATGCGCCATGTCGCAGGTATATCGCCCTACGAGCGCCTTCCCGTGGTGGTGCGTCCGGTCTGCAATCATCCACCCGTCCTCCTCGCTTTTTCCGAACACGTCCATCATGAGGTGTACGACAAAGTCGAACGGCGTCATGTCATCGTTGATGACAAAGACGACATACCTCTTCGGCTCCCTAAAGTCCTCGCGATACCCGTAATTCTCTTTCGAAACTGTTTCCCTCTGTTCCATATCGTTCATCCTGAATCAGTCTGTCACCGGATGCCCCGCCTCCTTGAGAAATCGTTTCCGCAGAAATGCCGGGAAACACCGGAAATCATAGAACTTGCCGCCGCATCTCACATCAGGACAGGATGGCAAGTCGATGATCAAACAGAATCACATCTCCAGTTAACAAATATAGGCAAATAATCACATTATCCGAAATCATACGTCCGACTTCAGTTTCCTTTTGAGAAACTTATAGTCGGCATCGCTGATGACGTGCTCAAGGAAATTCTTTTGCTAAACCTTCACGAACTTCATCTTGAGTTTGTCTTTCCTGATAAACTCAAGAAACTTGTTGATACCCTGTAATCTCAGGTTTACAGTCTGTGGTTTGAAGTGTTCCATCAGATACCCCTTATAGGCAAGAAGGTTCTCCCGGTTGAACGCTCCGTAGTTGGATAGAAAGTGGTTGACCGTCCACACGTACGACGATACTGTATTGACAGCCAGGTCTGCTTTCACCAGATACTCCTTATATTTCCTCATTAACTCTTGCATATCACCAAAAACTGTCTTACATTTGCCCAGAAAGGATGAGGGGCGATAGTAAAAGGGATAGCACTTCTGTCGTCATAACCAAGAATACTCCTTTTAAAACCATCTGGCTACCCGGATGGTTTTAACATTTTCACGCCTTCTTCTTTCATCACGACAAGGATTGTTTGCAAGGGCGTAGACGGGGCTTGGGCAAAACAGATTCTCCATCCTTCATGAATCTTGTCTTCACTGAAGAAATCCTTCTCCGGATAGTAGAGAATCAATATCTCCGCCCCTTGTGTAATAGCTTCTTGTATTTTTGTCCTTACAGACCATCGCCCAGTGCTTTCTACCGTCTTTATCTCTGTCGCCAATCCATTTAGCCGCGCGTCAAATGCTTTGATTCCTTTACCTTTGGGATATTCGGATTCCAGAATTATACAGTCACCGTTTTTCCGAAGAATATGGGCAACGTCTTTTTCATATTGTCCTCTAGCATAACCATATGGGCCCTTCTGTTTATCGAAGCAGTGTTCCTTATGGATAGCACTTACACCACCCGATTCTTCATCGAAAATGACATCTATGTAGAGCGGGTCTTGCAAAAGCCGGGAATACTCCTGATAATTCTCTTCTCTCTGGCTATTGGGAATATCCATCTTCGTTCCAACCTTGGGAAAGGAAAGGCCTGACAAGTTCCACTGCAATCCGATTGATCAGGAAACTGTCGCAGAAAGTGGAAATAGCGTCTCGATGGGTGAATCCGGAAGAACACAGTATGCCATCCCCGTACCCCGTTTCGCGAAACACGGTATAAAGCGTAAATACTTCTTGGGTAACAAGATCCGTTACTGGAACTGTCCTTACTCTCAGTCTTACCTTATCCAAAACAACACATTGTACAGTTCCATTTGATCGTGGATGGAGAACCAGTTCTACGAAGGTAGTAAAGATTTTTCATCCGGACAAATCATTTTCAAATGATTCTATCGGAAGCTATCGTCTTGTGATAAGGCATTCAAGTTGTTTATCAACTCCTGCACCTTTCCTGCTATTCTCCGTTGTTCTTTAATTGGAGGAACGGGGATTATGGCATTTCTCGCATCGCTTGTTCCAAGTCTCGGCATTTTTACGCCATATCCGCACCTTTCGGTATAATCCAAAAAGTATGGTGAGCGTAGTACTTGACACAAGTAATCAGGAACGACAGCATCGCTGGATGTGATGGGTATTATCTCCGTCGTGCAATAGCCACTCCGGTCGGCGATAAGAACTTTGTTCAGATAAGTCCTCAACTTTGAATACAAGACTTTCCCTTCTTTAAAACAGTGCCTGGAGCCGTTTGTCGGTCTGTCTTTTTTCTTGATTCTTCTGAGTAGTCTCCCGCTATCCTTTTCAATATCCTCAAGCTCAACTACCCAATCATCGTCATTGATTTCGTCCACTGCGACAGTGTGGCATTTCCCATAATCGGTGATGTCCCCCAGTCTCGAATAAAAAAGTATATTTGTAGTTGAGATCAACAAACAGTATACAAGGCTATATGCGCGTCCTCGGCAACATCATCTGGCTCATTCTTAGCGGCATCGTCATCGCCATGATATACTACATCCTCGGACTGCTGATGTGTATCACATTCATCGGCATAGCCTTCGGTGTGCAACTTTTCAAACTGGGCACCTATGTCCTATGGCCCTGAAGCTCCTTTCTGGGGCGCAAATACGCGGACGGCTCCCTGTGGACCGACAAAAGGGACCGAGACATCGCACAGCAGCTCGAATGGGCAATCCGTCATTGCTTCCCGAAGGCCAGGTGAGAAGGGCAAGGAGCAGGGCCAGGAAAAACTTGCGGTTCATGCGTCGTTATTATTTCAAAACTTACGAAAAATCGGGGATTTTTCGTAAGTTTGTGGAAACTAGTGACCCAGAAATGAACCGGAAAACCTATTCAGCCCTATTCGCCCTTCTCCTTCTCGCGGCCTGCGGCCCCAAATGGCAGGAAACCGAAGCCGACGGCTTCAAGCTTATCCATCAAAAAGGCGGCGAGACGCTGGGCTACGCCAGCGCACCCATCCTCACCGTGGACCGTTACGCCTTCAAGGACCTCAACCGGAACGGGGCCCTGGACCCGTACGAGGACTGGCGTCTTCCGGCAGAAACGCGTGCGAAAGACCTTGCCGCACAGCTTTCCATCGAGGAAATCGCCGGCCTGATGCTGTACAGCGGCCATCAGTCCGTTCCGGGATCGGCCTACGGATTCGGCGGCGCGACCTATGGCGGGAAAACCTACCCGGAGAGCGGTGCAAAACCCTATGACCTGACGGACCAGCAGCGGCAGTTCCTCACCGAGGACAACCTCCGGGCCGTGCTCGTGACTTCCGTGGAGAGTCCCGAGGTGGCGGCGCGCTGGAACAACAACGTCCAGGCCCTCACCGAATCGCTGGGGCACGGCATCCCGGCCAACAACTCCTCCGATCCGCGCAACGAGACCGCCGCGACGGCCGAGTTCAACATGGGCGCCGGCGGGAAGATTTCCCTCTGGCCCACACCGCTGGGACTGGCCGCGACCTTCGACCCGGCCCTGGTGAAACGGTTCGGGGAAGTCGCTTCGGAGGAATACCGGGCGCTGGGCATCGCCACGGCGCTGAGTCCGCAGATCGACCTCGCCACGGAACCCCGCTGGAGCCGCTTCAACGGCACGTTCGGCGAGGATCCGGACCTGGATACCGATATGGCCCGCGCCTATGTGGACGGCTTCCAGACCACGCCCGGCACAAAGGACGGCTGGGGTTTGAACAGTGTCAATGCGATGGTCAAGCACTGGCCCTCCGGCGGACCGGAGGAAGGCGGCCGGGACGCGCACTTCAACTACGGCAAGTACGCCGTCTATCCCGGCGGCCGCTTCGAAGACCACCTGAAGGCCTTCACCGAAGGGGCGTTCCGGCTGGACGGCGACACGCAGAAAGCCGCGGCCGTGATGCCCTACTACACCATCTCCTACGGGATCGACCCGTCCGGGGACAATGTGGGCAACAGCTACAGCAAGTATATCATTACCACGCTCCTACGGGAGAAATACGGCTATGACGGCGTCGTCTGTACCGACTGGGGTATCACCAAGGACAACGCCGCCGTCGAGTCCTTCGACGGCAAGTGCTGGGGCGTGGAGGGTCTCACCGAGGCCGAACGCCACTACGAGGTAATCAAGGCCGGCGTGGACCAGTTCGGCGGGAACAATGACAAGGGGCCCGTCCTGAAGGCGTATCAGATGTATGTCCGCGATTTCGGTGAAGAGGCCGCCCGCGCACGCTTCGAGGCCTCGGCCGTACGCCTGCTGCTGAACTCCTTCCGGACCGGACTGTTCGAAAACCCCTACCTGGACCCGGCCGCATCTGCGGAGACCGTGGGCAAGCCCGAATTCATGCAGGCGGGCTATGAGGCGCAGCTGAAGTCGGTGGTGATGGTGAAGAATCACGACAATGTACTGCCGCACTGGTCAGACCGTTACGAAACGACGGAAAATGATTGTAACCGCGTGAAAGCCAAGGTCTTCGTCCCCCAGCGCTACTATCCGCAGATGCCCGGCATGTTCGGCCTGTCGATGGGGGCTCCGTCGCATTGGGACTATCCCGTCGACAAAGCCCTGGTGGAAAAGTATTTCGAGTGGGCGGAGACCCCGGAGGAAGCGGATTTCGCCCTCGTAATGGTGCAGGAGCCCCAGGCCGGCAGCGGCTACGACGTGAACGACCGGAAGAAGGGCGGCAACGGCTATGTGCCCATCAGCCTCCAATACCGGCCGTACAAAGCCGTCCATGCCCGGGACGCTTCCGTGGCGGGCGGCGACCCGAAGGAGGATTTCACCAACCGCACTTACAAGGGAAAGACCGTCACGACCTACAACGAAGAAGACCTGGACCTCGTGATCCGGACGAGAAAGCAGATGGGCGGTAAACCCGTCGTCGTGGTCGTGAACGTCACCCGTCCCGTCGTCCTGTCGGAACTGGAGCCCTATGCCGATGCCATCCTCGTGACCTTCGGCGTGCAGAACCAGGCCGTGCTGGACCTCGTTTCCGGCGCCGTCGAGCCGTCGGGGCTCCTGCCCATGCAGTTGCCGGCCGACATGCGCACCGTCGAGGAGCAGCGGGAGGACGTTCCGCACGACATGCGTCCCCTCGTGGACGCCGACGGACATGCCTGGGACTTCGCCTACGGACTGGACTGGAACGGGGTCATCGAGGACGCCCGCACGGCCAGATACCGCCGATAGCGGCCGTTTGGAACAATAATTGTTGCACCCTACCCGACTACAAACTGTAAACAGAATGAAAAAACTCGTTTTTGCGGCAGCCATCGCCTGCCTCTCCCTCTTCGCTTCCTGCGAAAAGCAGGGTGTCGAGCACACCGGAGACGACTCCGGCATCCTGTACGGCGCCTGGGCCCTGGACACGAAAACCGTCATGACGGAAACCACCAACAACGGGAAGACCGACCAGAATACCGAAGAGACTTCGTTCTCGACCGACAGATTTTTCCTTTACCTGTATGAGCCCCGCCTCGCCTTCGGCCAGGAAGGGACCCTCCTCACCTTCGACATTGACGACGTAGATGCCGTCCCCTTCTCTTACAACGCCGAACTGAAACAGTTGTCGTTCGACAAGATGATCCGCCTGTCCAAGGGTCTCCTGGGTGCGAAGACGATGACCCTCTACGGGACCTATGACATCCTGGAACTCACCAACGAAAAGCTGGAGCTCTACCAGCAGAACGAACTCGTCATCGGCGAGCTCAAGTCCGTCCAGAAGACCACCTACCGGTATCACAAGGTGGGTCCTTCCCCATCAGCCGCATATTAAAAAAATTTAATACCTTTGTAACGTTTAACGACAGTAGTCATGAAAGCTTGGAAAGTTCTTGCGGCCTCCCTCCTGGCCTGCGCAGCACTCGTTTTCACTTCCTGCGACAAGGGAGTCACCAACACCGGCGACTTTACCGGCAACATCTACGGTATCTGGATGCTTGATTCCAAGACCGTCGACCGCGAAACGGTCAAGACGACCGACTTCACCAGCGAGCACTTCTACCTGTGCCTGAACCAGATCCGCATGGCCTTCGGCAAGACGGGCTCGCTCGCCGGTTTTGACCTGGACCATGTCGATGTCGATTTCTCCTGGTATGCCTACAACGACCAGAAGCACCAGATCTCCTTCGACGACCCCATCATCCTGAGGCAGGGACTCAAGGAGGTCATGAACGTGTACGGCACCTATGACGTCCTGAATCTCTCCAAGGACAACCTGGTGATTTCCAAGACGACAGGCAGCTCCACCACGACCTACTCCTTCCATAAGATGTTCCAGCAGGAAGAGCAGGGCAACTGATTCTGACCCATGTCAGCCTTTCGGGAACAACTCCGGCGGACAGTCCTCCGGCTGGACGGCGCCACCGGGACTGAAATCCAGCGTTACACCCTGACGGAAGAGGACTTCCGGCAGGGTGTATTCTTGGATACGCCCATTCCCCTGAAAGGGAACAACGAGTGCCTGAACCTGACGCGGCAGGATGTCATCACGGCCGTGCACGAGGCCTATATCGCGGCCGGGGCCGACATCATCGAGACCAATACCTTCAGCGCAAACCGCATCTCCCAGAAGGAGTACGGGCTGGAGGCCCATGCGCGGGACATGGCCCTCGCCGGGGCCCGGATCGCCCGCGCTGCGGCCGACAAGGTCCCCCGGAAGGTGTGGGTAGCCGGCAGCATCGGCCCGACCTCCAAGTCCCTGACGCTGGCGCCGGACATCGCCCGGCCGGCGGAGCGGCCGTACAGTTTCGACGAGATGGCGGCGAGCTACCGCGAGCAGGTCGAGGCCCTCATCGAGGGCGGCGTGGACCTGCTGCTCATCGAGACGGCGTTCGATGCGCTGAACGTGAAGGCGGCGCTGTACGCGGTGGAGACGGTGCAGGAAGGATTCCCGGTGATTGTATCCGTTTCCGTGGGGGACAAGAGCGGAAGGACGCTGACGGGGCAGACGCTGGAGGCTTTCTACACCGCCGTGCGGCACTATCCGCTGGCGGCCTTCGGCGTGAACTGCTCGCTCGGGGCCGACGGGCTCCTGCCGCTGGTGAAGGACATCGCTTCCTTCAGCGACGTGCCGGTGATCTGCTACCCGAACGCCGGCCTGCCCAACGAACTGGGCGGATATGACCAGACGCCGGAGCAGATGGCCGCCGAGATGGCCCGGTTCGACAGGCTCCTGAACATCGCCGGCGGCTGCTGCGGGACGACCCCGGAACACATCCGCGCCATTCCCGCACTCTCCCCCGCCCCGTCAAAACCCAAGCATGACAAACTGACGGTCAGCGGACTGGAAGCCTATCTCATCGACACGCAGAAGCGGAACTTCACCCTCATCGGCGAACGGACGAACGTCGCCGGCAGCCGGAAGTTCGCGCGCCTGGTCGCCGCCGGCGACTATGACGCGGCCCTGGAAGTGGCTGCGAACCAGATCGAGGGCGGAGCCAGCGTCATCGACATCAACATGGACGATGCGATGCTGGACGGACCGGTGGCGATGGAAACCTTCGTCCGCACCCTGCAGAACGACCCGGCCGTGGCGAAAGCGGCCCTGATGATCGATTCTTCCCACTGGGAATGCATCCTGGCGGGCCTGAAGAACGCGCAGGGCAAGTGCATCGTCAATTCCATCAGCCTCAAGGACGGCGAGGAAGCCTTCCTCGCGAAGGCCCGGGAAATCCACCGGCTGGGCGCCGCGATGGTCGTGATGGCCTTCGACGAGGAAGGCCAAGCCACCACCTACGAGAAGAAAGTCGCCGTCTGCGAACGCGCGTACCGCCTCCTGACCGGCATCGGCATTCCGGCGGAAGATATCATTTTCGATGTCAATGTCCTGTCCATCGGCACGGGCATCCCCGAGCACGACCGTTATGGGATCGACTTCATCGAAGCCGTCCGCTGGATCAAGCAAAACCTCCCCGGGGCTTATACCTCCGGCGGCATCTCCAATCTCTCCTTCGCCTTCCGGGGCAACAATCCGGTGCGCAGCGCGATGCACGCCGTGTTCCTGTATCACGCCATCCGCGCGGGCCTGGACATGGCCATCGTCAATCCGGGGATGATCCTCCAATACGACGACATCGAGCCGGAACTCCAGACGGCGGTCGAGGACCTCATCCTGTGCCGGGATCCGCACGCGACGGAAAGGCTGATGAATGTCATTCAGAGACAAGCGTCTGTCATTCCGGGCGAAGTGAAGGAATCTGCAGATTCTCACGTCGGCCAAAGGCCTCCTCAGGATGACAGTACCCTTATTCAACAGGCCTTGCTGACCGGCCGGGAGGAAGGCCTCGCGGAGGCGGTGAATGCCGCCCGGGAGCGGCTGGGATCGGCCGTACAGGTCATCGAGGGGCCGCTCATGGCGGGCATGGAAGAAGTCGGCCGACGCTTCGGCGAAGGAAAGATGTTCCTTCCGCAGGTCGTGAAATCGGCCAAGGTGATGAAGGACGCCGTAGCCCTGCTGGAGCCCTACATGGAGGAAGGCGGTCAGGCTGCGCAGCGGCCGGTCGTCATCCATGCGACAGTCAAGGGCGATGTCCACGACATCGGCAAGAACATCGCGGGCATCGTGCTGCGGTGCAACGGGTTCGAAGTGGTGGACCTGGGCGTGATGGTGGACAAGGAGACCATCCTGGAAGCTGCGGAAAAACATCACGCCGCCCTGATCGGCGTAAGCGGTCTCATCACACCATCGCTGTTCCAGATGGAGGAGCTGTGCCGCGAGATGAAGGCCCGCGGACTGGATACGCCGCTGTTCATCGGCGGCGCCACGACCTCCGCCCTGCACACGGCCGTAAAACTGGCGCCGCTCTACGACCATGTTTTCTACGCACCGGACGCGTCCGCGGGCGCCGTGCTGGCGAAGAAATGCATCCTGGACCGGAAGACCTTCGAGGAGGCCCAGCATGCGGAACAGGCCCGCATCCGTGCCCTGCACGAAGGGCGCAAAGCCGCGCCCGCACCCGCGCAAACCGGCTTTGAACCAGAAAGTTATCTCCGAACCGTCCCCAACGGCATTCCGCTGACGGAAATTCCGCTTGCGGAGCTCGTTTCCCTCTTTGACTGGACGATGTTCCGCGCCGTCTGGGGCGTGAAGGAAAACGCGGAGCTCACGGCGGAAGGCCGCGCCGTGCTGGACCGGATGGTCCGCTGCGGCAGCGTCACCGTCCGCCTGGCCGCCCGCTTCTTCGCCGCGTACCGGGAAGGCAACACCATCGACCTGGGCACCTGCCGTCTCCCCATGCTCCGGCAAGAAGAGGCTCCCGGCCGCTCCCTAGCGGACTTCGTTCCCGCCAACGGCACCGGTCCCTTCGGTTTGTTCGCCATCAGCGTGCACGCCGTACAACCGGTCCTTCGACATACTCAGGGACCGCAACTGCACCCCGCAGGCTGCACCTGCGAAGCCTGCCGCAACGACTACGATTCCATGATGGAGCGGGCCGTGCGCGTCACCCTGGCCGAAGCGGCCTCCGCCTGGCTGGACAAGCGCCTGGCCCGGGACCTGCCCGCCGGTGTCCGCATCGCCAAGCCGGCCGCCGGCTACGCGTCCTGTCCGGACCACAGCCTCAAGAGGGACATCCTCCGGCTGCTGCCGGACGGCATCGGCATCACCCTCACCGAAAGCTGCGCGATGATACCGGATGCTTCCATCTGCGGATTCATCGTCCTCCATCCCGAAGCGGGGTATCCGGAAATCCGGCATATCGGCCGGGAACAATACGAACTTTACGCTGACACCCGCGGTTTCTCCCCCGACGAAGCCCGGACTTTCCTCTCCCATCTGTTATGAGAATCATCGACCTGCTGGATGCCCGCCATCCTTTTCCCTCCCTGGAGATCGTGCCGCCCCTCAGCGGAAACACCAAGGACGAACTCCTGGGGAACATTGCTCCCCTGATGGAGTTCAAACCCCGGTATATCAATGTCACCACCCACCGGGACGAGGTCCGCTTCGTGCCCCAGACCGACGGTTCCTTCCGACGCGAAATCGTGCACAGCCGCGTTTCCCCCGTCGCCGTGTGCGGCAGCATCCAGGCCCGGTACGACGTGGAAGTCGTCCCCCACATCATCTGCGCGGGCAACACCGCGTCGGAGATCGAATGGCTCGTCCGGGACTTCCAGTACCTGGGCATCGACAACGTCATGGCCCTCCGCGGCGATTCCCTGGTCGGGGAGAAACGGTTCGTTCCCACACCCGACGGCTATTCCCATGCCGACGAACTGGTCCGTGCCATCCGGCAGATGGACGGCGGCGCGAACCTCTGCATCGGCGTCGGGGGCTATCCGGAGAAACATTTCGAGGCGGCGAACCCGGAAACGGACATCGCCTTCCTCAAGCAGAAGGTCGATGCGGGAGCGGACTGCATCATCACCCAGATGTTCTTCGACAACCAGGTGTTCTTCCGCTTCGTGGACCGCTGCCGGAACGCAGGCATCACCGTGCCCGTCATCCCCGGTCTCAAGCCGATCACCACGGCCCGCCAGGTCACGCTCCTGCCAGAATCCTTCTCCATCGACCTCCCGGTGGAACTCACCGAGGCCATCCGGAAAGCCGGAGACGACAAGGAAGCCGTCCGCCGCATCGGTATCGAGTGGTGCACCGCCCAGTGCCGGGAACTCCTGTACGAAGGCGTTCCCGCCGTCCACTTCTACACCATGGGAAAATCCACGAGCGTCGTGGAAGTATTGAGAAACTGCTTTTAATCCCAAGCTATGAAAAAGACCTGGATCCTGGTCCTGCTGGCCCTCGCGGGATGCAAGACCGCAACGGAAGAACCGCACACGTTCGACATCACGGCCTTCGGTGCCGCGGGCGACGGAACGACGGAATGCACGGAGGCCGTACAGGCTGCCATCGACAGCTGTTCCCGATCGGGCGGCGGAACGGTGCGGATACCGGAAGGCACCTTCCTGTGCCGGTCCCTGTTCCTGAAGGACCGGGTGGACCTGCACCTGGAGAAAGGGGCGGTGCTCCTGGGCGTGGACGATCCCGAGGCCTATGCCTCCTTCATCCCGCAGCACGACCTGTCCCGCTATGACAGCGGCGGGAATTCGGCCAATGCCAACAACACGGGCGACCGCCGCTGGATGAAGGCCTTCATCCACGGGAACGGGATCGAGGGGGCATCCATCACCGGTGAAGGGCTCATCGACGGACGGCACGTCTTCGACTCCCTGGGCGAAGAAGGCATGCGCGGGCCGCATACCATCATCGTGGGAGAAGTGAAGGACTTCCGGATGGAGGGCGTCTCCGTCACCCGGGCGGCGAACTATGCCTTCCTGGGCTACGCGATGGAGAATGCCGTATTCCGGGGACTTCACATCACGGAAGGCTGGGACGGTATCCATATCCGGGGCGGCAAGCATGTGGAGATCGCGGACTGCCTGTTCGAGACGGGCGACGACTGCATCGCCGGCGGTTACTGGGAGGACCTGTGCATCCACGACTGCGAAATCAACTCCTCCTGCAACGGCGTCCGGATGATCATGCCGTCCGACGGCGTGGAGATGCGGGACTGCCACATCTACGGGCCCGGCGCCTATCCGCACCGTACCAGCGGCGAGGCGCGACGGAACAACACGCTGTTCGGCGTATGCCTGGAGCCCGGTGCCTGGGGCGCCGCCCCCGGCACGGCCCGGAACATCCGGCTGCACGACCTGCTGTTCGAGAACCTTTCCGCTCCGGTCTCCACCAGCGTGCGCGAAGGGTCCGCCGCGGACGACCTGACGCTGGAGCGCATCACAGCTACAGGCATGAAGGGTAACCTCACCCCGGTCGTGTCCTGGAACGACCAGGGGTTCACGACCATCACGGTCCGGGATTTCACCCTTTCGAGATAGGTTCCTACTTCTTGACGAGAATCATGAACTTCTTGGCGATCAGCCGGTTATAGCGGTCCATAACCTCGCCTACGACATCCTCCCAGCTGCGGACCAGGCTCCGGGAGGCCTGGAGGCCCACCCGGCGTACCCTTTCGGGATCCCCGGCGAGGCTGCGGATACGACCGGTAAAGGCGTCCAGGTCGTCGGGCACCACGAAGCCGTTCACGTCGTCCGTCAGGACGGACGCTGCCGTCGCCGTCTCCAGCATGACGGACGGGCTGTGCAGGGCGGCCGCCTCCTTGACCACGATGCCGTCCGTATCATACAGTGACGGGAAGAGGAAAAGGTCCGACGCAGCATAATACCGCTTCAACTGCTCCCGGTCCTTGACGATGCCGGCGAACGTCACCCGGTCCTCCAATCCCTTCTCGCTGACGAGCTTCTTCATCTCGGAGGCAGCATAGCCGGTTCCCACGAAAAACATCCGGAAACGGAGGTCCTGCAGTTTCTCCAGGGCGTCGATGATCATCCGGACATTCTTCTCCCAGATATGCTGTCCCACGAAAAGGAGGGCGAATTCGTCCGGGGCGACCCCCAGCTGCGCACGGGCGTCGGCAAAGAAGGCGTCGGGATAGTCGGCGACAAGGTCGCTGCCGTTCGCCACCACCTCCACCGGTCCTTTGAAACCGTACTCCCGCAGGACATCGATCACGGACTCCTGCGGCACCCAGACCTCGTCCGCGCGCTCGTAGAACTCGACGACCAGTTTGATGGCCTGGTTGACCAGCATGTCGGAAGGTATGACCCGCGAGAAATCCTCCCGGTACTTGGAATGGAACGTCGCGACGAGCGGGATGTTACGGAGCGACGCGACATGCGAGGCAATGCGCCCGGCCACGAACGGAGAATGGGCATGGACGATCTTGAAGGGCCGCTTGACGATCTTCGCGAGGAAGGTCGGGTCCACTTCCCCGATTCCCGCCACATAGGGTTTCCGGAACGGGACGGGAACGGAAAAATAGTCCAGCACCTCAAAGTCGTACCGGGAATAGTCCGCACCGGAAGCGGAGGGGGTGATGACCGATACGCCGCCGACCATCTTCTGCATCCACTTCGCATAGTTTTCCACGCAGATGGCGACACCGTCCATGATGGGCGGGAATGATTCGTTGAAGAGTCCGATGTTCGATTCCATAGTTCTTTGTAAAGCTGGACAAAGATACGCATTATTCCCGACATTCTGTCAGGTATGCTTTTTGCTGCTTTCCGGCGGACTGATTTGAACGAAATGAAAAGACTGCTGATTCTCCTTTCCCTGGCGCTGTGCGCCGTGACGGCCGCGCAGGCACAGGATTTAAGTTGCACCTTCACCCAGAAAAAGACCCTCAAGGCGGTGAACAAGGTCATTCCCGGATCGGGAACCGTCACCTTTACGGCGCCGGACCATCTGTCCATGATCTATGACGAGCCCAAGGGCGAGTACCTCATCATCGAGGGCATGCAGCTGAAGAACGCGGTGAAGGGGAAGGCCATCACCGTGGACACGTCCAAGAACGCCTATATGCGGAATCTCCGCAACACGCTCCTGAACTGCATCACAGGCAATTACGAGGCCGCTGCCAAGGACAATGACGCGAACCTCGTCGTGGAGGAGAAAAGCGGCATCAAGACCGTCACCCTCCTCGCCCGGAAACAGGCCGTCAAGGGCTATTCCCGGATCGTGATGGATTACAACAGGGAAGGTCTCCCCGTCCGGATGGTGCTGGACGAGTTCACCGGCATCGAGACCGAGTACACTTTCAAATACTAGTCCCTTCCTGTTCCAGGTAGGTGACCACGTCCTGCACGGTGCGGAACGTGGCGAGCGCCTTGTCGGGAATGACGATGCCATACTGGTCCTCGATGCGCATGAGGAGCTGGAGGATGTCCAGCGAATCCGCACCGAGGTCCTTCTTGATTTCCGATTCCAGGGTAATCTTCGCGGGGTCGAGCCGCAGCTGCTTGGCCAGGATGGCCTGTACTTTGTCAAACATAGTCGCTAGTCTTCATAGTGTTCGTATCGGGCAACGACCTCCTCGATCTTCGAGGACAGGCGGCTGACTTCCATCCTGTAGGCCTGCCCGATGCATTTCTCCACGGCGACGGCCTTGCTGCTGCCGTGCCCCTTGACCACCACCTTGGAGGTGCCCAGGAGGACGGATCCGCCGTAGTTCTGATAATTCATGAACTCCTTCTCCTCCAGGAACATCCGTTTCATCAGGAGGGCGCCCAGCTTGTACAGGGTGCGGGAGTGGATATCTTTCTTGAGTTTCCTGAGGAGCTCCAGCGCAGTCCCTTCCGTCGTCTTGACGAGGACATTCCCGGAGAACCCGTCGGCCACGACTACGTCGTAGGCGCCGGACAGCAGGTCCCGGCTTTCCATGTTGCCCACGAAGTTCACGCAGTCGGTATCCTTGAGGAGCGCATAGGTCTCCTTCCGGATGTCGTCGCCCTTTTCGGCCTCCTTGCCCACGTTCAGAAGCGCCGTGCGGGGATTCTTCACCCCGTACACTTCCTGCATGTACAGGCTTGCCATGATGGCGAACTGACGCAGGTGGGCCGGGGTGACCTCCACGTTGGCCCCGCTGTCGCAGATGCCCACGAGCCCGCCGTCCATGGTCGGGAGGATGGGACAGAAGGCCGGACGGATGACGCCCGGGATGCGGCCCAGCCTCACCAGGGCGCCGGTCACCAGGGCACCGGTGGAGCCGGTGGACACCATCCCGGCGATGTCGTCCTCGTCCCGCAGAAGGATGATGGCCTTCATCATGGAACTGTTCCGCTTGAGCCGCACCACGTCGGTGGGCTTCTCGTCACAACCGATCACCTCGGGCGCATGGACAATTTCCAGGCGGGAGGCGTCGTAGGATTTTCCTTCCAGCGCTTTCCGGAGCAGGGCTTCGTCGCCCGTCAGGAGCAGGTGCAGGTCGGGATTCTTCGCGAGGGCGGCGAGGGCGCCCGCAACGGGCGCCTCCGGCGAATGGTCGCCGCCGAAACAGTCGACAAGCAGCTTGATCATACGAGTTTCTTCACATAGGAGCGGTAGCGCTTGACCTGTTCCTTGCGGAAGCGCTTCCATTGGTTCAGGATGGCGTAGTTGTCCTCCAGGTTGAGGTTCGTGTCCGCGAAGCGGAGACTCGGGTTGTCCCGGAGCATCTTCATGATGGCAACGGAGAAGACGGCCGAGACGCCCCGGTTCAGGTATTCGGGGTCCACGCCCACGAGACACAGGTCGATGGAGTCGGGCTTCTTCAAGGCCTTCAGGAGGCGGAGGGCGGTGCCCGGCGTGAGCTTTCCGCGCCCCCCGGCGAGGGCGCCGGCGAGGGCGGGGAAGGTGATGCCAAAGCACACCATCCTGTCGTTCTCGTCCAGGACCACGGCCACGAACTTGGGATCGACGACCAGCTTGAAATTGTCCAGCATCAGCTTCCGCATCCCCTCGGTGAAAGGAACGGTCCCGTACAGGCCCTCATAGGACTTGTCGATGAGTTCGAAGATGCCGTCGGCATACCGCTTGAGAAAGTCGGAACCACTGCTGGAGGGTCCCAGGTGCAGTTTGTAGCGGCGGAAGATGAAGTCGGAGAGCTGTTCCAGTTCCTCCATCGCCTCCGGGCTCTCGGCCCCGTAGAGCCGGAACCCGAGCCAGTCCACTTCCTTCTCGTAACCCAGGCGTTCGATGTGTTCGCCGTAGTAGGGCGCGTTGTAGTTTTCCTCGAAAGTTGCCTGCTGGTCGAAGCCGTCCACGAGGAGGCCCTCCCGCTCCAAGTCGGAGAAGTTCAGCGGACCGCACACGGTGTCCATGCCCATCTCCCCCGCCCATTTTTCGGCAGCGGCGAAAAGGGCCTTGGACACCTCGAAGTCGTCGATGACATCGAAACGGGTGAAACGGGCGCGCTTCTGCCCGTACTTTTCGTTGGCCGCCTTCTGGACGATGGCCATGATACGGCCGGCGACGACGCCGTCCTTGTAGGCCAGGAAACAGGTGAACTCGCAGCAATCACGGTACACATAGTCCGGACGGAAGATCTTTTTCTCGTCCATGTACAGCGGCGGCACGAAGCACGGATTCCCCGCATACAGGTCCAGCGGGAAGTCCAGGAACGCCTTCTGCTCCTTCCTGGTTTCGACGGGCTTGACGGTAATCATCTCCTATCGGTGTTTGGCATGGAAGCACACGCCGACGCCGTTCGGCCCGGCGTGGCTGCCGGCCGTCGGATTGGCGACGACATACTCGATCGGGAAATCGTCCCCGAACCGTTCCCGGATCATCCTGCCCACCTCCTGCGCCAGCTCGGGCGCGTCGGTGTGGCCGATGACGAAACGGTGGGACTTGAAGTCCTCGCCGAGGTCCGCGACCTGCTGCACGAGGCGTTCCATGGCCTTCAGGCGGCCCTTTTCCTTCCCGCAGGAGACCATCTTGCCTTCCTGGCTCATATAGATGATCGGGCGGATGCCGATGAGGGTTCCCATCGTGGCGGCGAGCCCGCTGACGCGACCGCTGCGGCGGAAGAACTTCAGGTCGTCGGCGAAAAAGTACATCGCGAACCGGTCCACCTCGGTCCGGGCCCATTCCAGCACTTCCTCCAGGGACTTGCCGGCCTTCACGAGGTCGCCCACCTCACGGACGATGGTGTAGCTGATGGTCGTGATGCCCTTGGTGTCGATCTCATAGAGGTTCCGCTCCGGATACTTGGCCTTGAGCTCGGCCACGGCCTCGTCCATCGCGTTGAAGGTGATGGTCATCGCCCGGGAGAAATGGACATACAGGATGTCGTTTCCGGCGGCGAATTCCGGCTCGAAGTATTCGATATAGCGCTCCTTGGAGATGGCGCTCGTGGTCGGGAGAACGCCGCTGCGGAGCATGTCGTAGAATCCGCGGGCGTCGAACTCGTCGAAGTCCACGTACGGATAGACGGTCTTGGCGTCCACGCTGTAGGGCATGCTGATGAGGCGGTATCCGTATTCGGCCGCGACGGCGGGCGTGATGTCGGTGTCGGTGTCGGTAAAGAGTCTGAGCATAGGAAAACAGGTTTAGATCAATACGAGGATGTATTCGTACACCGGCTGTCCGCCGGAGGACAGGATGACTTCGGAACGGGAGTACCGGGCGGCGAGGGCTTCCCGGACGCGCTCGGAATGCATGCCTCCGGACCCGGCGAACACGAGGATGACGTCGCGGGACCCGGCGTCCAGGGCCTCGGCAAGGGAAAGCAGGGCCTCCTCCGGCGTGGGACCGGAAGCCAGGATGCCCTTCCCGGAGATACCGGCGTATTCACCCTCGCGGACGTTTCCGCTGTCGCGGATGACGCGGGACACCAGGCCGGTCACGACCTCGCCCGCCGCCCCGGTGAGGGCGGCCTCGATGGCGTCGGTGTCTCCGGAGGAGGTGTCCAGGTTGGCCAGGGCGTAATAGCCTTCGCCGAGGGTCTTGCAAGGGATGACGCGGACATCGGCCTTGTCATACAGGGAAGCGGCCTGCCGGGCCGTCAGGAGGATGTTCGCATTGTCGGGCAGGACGAAGATGGTATCCGCATTCACGGCGTCGAACGCGTTCAGGAAATGCCGTACCGGCGGGTTCATCGTCTGCCCGCCTTCGATGACCACGTCGGCCCCGAGTTCCCGGAACGTGTCCACGAGACCGCTGCCGGAGGCGACGGCGACGACGCCATAGGCCTTGCGGCCTTTCCGGAAACGCCCGTCCATGTGGTTCTCATGATGCTGGAGCGTCATGTTCTCCACCTTGACGGTCAGGAATTCGCCGAACTGCTGGCAGTGGTTCAGGATCTCGCCCGGGGTGAAAGTATGGACATGGACCTTGACGATGGTTCCGTCGCGGAAGAAGACGAGGGATTCGCCGTGGGCCGCGAGCCAGTCGGACAGGACGGTCTCGTCGAAGGTCTCCAGGTCCACCTTGGAACGCTGCAGCCGCAGGAGGAATTCCGTGCAGTAGCCGAATTCCAGGACGCTGTCCTCGGTGAAGGCGCCCAGGTCCACCTTCTGTACGGCGGGGGCCTCCGCCTCCACGGCGGCGGTGCGCTCCCCGTGCAGGGCCGCGCGCATTCCCTCGGCGATGTACAGGAGTCCCGCGCCGCCACTGTCCACGACGCCCGCCTTCTTCAGGACGTCCAGGAGTTCGGGCGTATGGGCCAGGGAAAGGTCCATCGCGGAGACCAGCAGGTCGAAGTACTCCCCGAGGTCCTTGCTGCCGGCCGCCGCCTGCGCCCCTTCCCGGAAGACGGTCAGGATGGTTCCTTCCACCGGTTCGGGGACGGCATGGTAGGACTCCTGCACGCCGGAGAGCATGGCACGCGAGAACGCGTTCACATCGGCCTCCTGCAGGCCTGCAAGGCCCTTGGCGATACCGGCGAAGATGCGGGAGAGGATGACGCCGGAGTTGCCCCGGGCCCCCGTCAGCATACCGTCGGAGACGGCCTTCGCGCGGTCCCCGAGCCCGGTTCCCGGGCCGGCCGAGGGGTCGCAGCCCGCCTGGACGGTCATGTACATGTTGTCGCCCGTGTCCCCGTCGGGGATGGGGAAGACGTTGAGGTCGTTCACGGCCTGCCGGTGGGCCGCCAGGGCGGCGGCGCCGCCGCGGACCATGTCCAGATATAATTGAGCGTCGATGCGTTCCATTTATGCACGGATGCTCTTCCGGTACCGGTCCCACTTGAGGAGCTGGCGGAAGATGAAAGGTTCGAGGGAATAGGTCAGGAGGATGGTGACGGCCATGCCGATGAGGGTGATGATGCCGATGGAACGGATGGCCGGATGGCGGGCGAACACCAGCGACAGGACCACGATGGCGAGCACCAGGGCAGAGAAGACGATGGCCACCTTATGGTATTCCAGCTTGTCCCGCTGCCCGGTCCGGGCCTCGGTGAGCAGTCCCTCCATCACGAAGATGCTGTAGTCCACCCCGATACCGAAGATGAAGGTGGAGATGACGATGTTGATCAGGTTGAACTCCAGGCCCAGCAGCGCCATCATCCCCTGCAGCACGTACCAGCTCAGGAACATGGGCAGGAAGGCGACGAGGGCGGTGATGAAGTTCCGGAAGGCGAACAGGAGCACCAGGAACACGAACAGGGAGGAGATCCACTGGGTGGTGTTGAAGTCGTCATGGACGATCTCCACCATGTCCCGGCAATAATAGAACGGTTCCAGGACCAGGGCGCCGGGGCCGGCGACGAGGGCGTCGGACACGGCGTCGGTATCCTCCGGGCGGAACGCCACGTTGGTGAAGACCATGTAGCGGCCGCTTTCCTGATATTCGATGTAATTGTTCACGAGTTCCACCGGGAACACGCCCGCCTCATAGAGGTTGCCGGGCTCATAATCGGCCTCCAGAAGGGCATGGAAGGGCAGGAACTGGGACGGACGGAGCCCGCAGCGGCGGGCGGCGTCGGAGAGGCGTCCGGTCGCGAGGGCTTTCCGCTCCGGCGTCCAGAACGCGTTCCAGGCAGCGATGCGCGCCTCCTGGTCCTCCCGCGTCTGGAACAGCAGCGGGACCAGGGAGGTGTAGCTCTGCACGAGGCCCGCCTCCGAGAGGGAGTCCAGCCGGTGCATCAGGAGCTTGTTGAAGCGGAGCGCCTGGTCCAGGTCTTCGTCGTAGGCGGCGAAGTAGAGGTTCGTGTACCCGTTGGCGTTCTTCTCGTTATACAGGTCCTGGCTCTCGGTGAGGAGCGGCTCGTCGTAGTCGAGGTTCCGCAGGTCGCTGTCGAACTTCACCCGGTGGCTCAGGGCGATGCCCACGGCGACGACGGCAACGAGCCCCGCGAGGACCCAGCGGTTCCGGTCCCAAGGAAGGTCGTTGATCCGGTCGATGACGTGGAAACCCTTGTATCTCTTGAACTTCACCTGCTCCGGCTTCATGAAATGGGGCAGGAACACGAGGGCGAAGAAGGTGTTCCCGAGCAGGGCGAATGTGGCGAACAGGCCGAAGTCCCGCAGCAGGTCGCTTTCCGTGAACAACAGGCCCAGGAAAGCGCCCACCGTGGTGACGCAGCCCAGGGTGACAGGCGTGGATTCCTCCTGGAGCATCTGCTCCACGTCGCCCACGTAATAATGGTGGATGAGCACGTGCAGGCAGTAGCTGATCGCGACGCCCAGGACGATGGCCCCGAGGCCCAGGGCCATCAGGGACATGTACCCCTTGATCCAGTACATGCAGGCCAGGGAGAAGACGGCTCCGTACACGATGGGGACGACCTGCTGCCAGATGAAGGTCCAGCTGTGGAAGCACAGGAGCAGGATCAGGAGGATGACCAGGAGGGAGATGCCCACGGTCATCACGAGGTCACCCCGGATGGTGCTGGCGTTGGAGACGCTCCCGAGGGGCGTTCCATGCACCAGGACGCGGACGTCGGGATGGGCGGCCTCGAAGGTCTTCCGCTCCTTGGCGAGCAGGTTGTAGAACCGCTGCGCCGCCCAGGAGTCCAGCGTGGGGAAACTCGGCGACAGGAAGGCCAGCGCCACGGTCTTGTCCGGGCAGAAGAAATGCCCGTCCTCGATGGTATAGCCCCCGGCGGAGCCCCCGTCCGTTCCCAGCAACTGCCCCAGGAGGACGTTCCGCAGGCCCAGCGGGTCCATGGACACCAGCTGGGTGTCCTCGCCCGTCATGTCCTCCTCCAGCAGGCGGAGGTTCTCCTCCATCTGCGCCTGGACGGCCTCCGGCTCCAGCGCGGCCTCGAACGAGGCGTACAGGGAAGTGTCGATGAAGGAAGGAAGGTGCTCGAACCCGTAGTCCATCGCCCCGAGCATCGTTCCCATGTCAATGGAATGGAGGATGCCGGCGATGAAGCGTCCGGCCGTGTCCCGCTGCAGCAGGCTGTCCGAGAAAGCGGAGATGCATTCCCCGAGGACGGCCGGTTCCACCGGATGCTCCGGATCCGCGGACACGACTTGGATGAACACCTTGTCCTTCAGGCCGATATCGCTGAAAGCCAGTTCATTGTCCGTACTGGAACGCGGCAGGAGCTTCACGATGTCCTCCTCGTAACGGAGCTGGACGCCGAAGGCCGCGAACAGCACGAGACTGCCGGCAAGGAGCAGGTACAGCAGCGCCTTGTGCCGCTGGAAAAAGTGATAGACTGGAACGAATATCCGGTGCATGCTTATGAATTTCAATTAAATCTTTCAAAGATACGCTTATTTCGTGAGATATGAAAATCCGGATGCGGCGCGATAATTGCAGGCAGAACAGGGATTCAACCTTCCGACGATGAAAAAAGCCAAGAATACCCTCTGGATTGCAGGCTGCTTCCTGCTGGTGGGCGTAAACGTCGCCTTCTTCCTGCTCTTTCCCCGGCTGGTGTCCGGCATCGCCATCGTCCTGTCCAACGTCATCACCCTCCTCCTGACCTTCCTCGCCTTCAAGCCCATCAACGACTGGCTCCAGGCGGACCTCGTGGAGCGCCAGCAGGAGCTGATCGCCAAACTGGAGAAGGACCGCGAGCTGGAGAAGAAGGTGGACGCCCTGGAGCTGGAGAACCGCGAGCTCACGAACCGCCTGGACACCCGCAGCCAGACCGTCACGCTGCCCACCCATATCGACTATACCTTCAAGGTGGAGCAGATGCAGTACGCCAAGCAGGGCTACGTGGTGAAGGAGGAGGAGCTGGACGGACTGGATTCCGAGAAGTTCGACATCCCCGGCCGGAAGTTCCTGGACGTCCTTCTCGAGGACAGCATGCTCCGCGACGCCGCCGTGCGGAAGATCCTCTACATCCACAAGTTCTATTACAAGGTCTCCCTGGGCATCGACTTCAGCAAGATGATGTACGCCATCGACGAGGGCCGTCTCCTCTTCTACGGGGCCCGGTTCGAGAAGCTCCACGACATTTCCAGCGAACTGCAGCCGGAGACCGGGGACATCGACCGCTGCGACATCCTCAAGATCACCGGCGACAAGGCCGAGCTGCGGCAGGACAAGGAGTTCGACGGGCTCAAGGCCCAGTACCGCCAGGCCCAGGCCCAGGAGGTCAAGTCCGGGATGGAGGAGGAGGTGGGCGCCCTGTGCAGCCAGTACACCGCCGCCCTGCACGAAAGCATCAAGGGCCGTTTCGGCGACCGGGTGGACTTCGTGGACTCCATCGAGGAATACCGCGACAAGAACTGGTACGCCCTCAAGTCCAGCGACGACCCGACCGTCCAGGAAGTCGCCGCCAACATGCTGATGCTCACCACGGTGATGAACCGCACCCAGGCCATCGGCGAGGAAGCCGGCGTCCGGCTCCTGGAAGAGGCGTAGTGTATGATTGACCGCATGAACATGAAACGAATCCTACAAGAAGGATTTCGACATCACGCCGTAAGGATCAGAGGACCGGAAGGAGATAATCCCAGATGAGGTTCAGCTCCTGTCCCATGTTCGGGATATGGGCGGTGGTGACGATGACGGCGTCCTTGTCCGGGAGGATGAGGATATACTGGCCGTTGGCCCCGTCGGCCCGGAAGGCGTCGTGGCGGCAGCGCCACATCTGGTAGCCGTAGCCCTGGACCCAGTCGTTGTTTTCCGGAAGGAAGTTCCGGTAGGCGGGATGGGCGGGATCGGCCTGGATGGCCTGGAGCTGGCGCTCGTTCATGCCGGCGTTGACGCAGGGAACCTGCCTGGCGGACATCTCCTTCACCCAGTCGGCGGGAATCACCTGCCGGCCGCCGAACTTGCCGCCATCCAGGATGCACAGGCCCATCTTGGCGAGGTCCTCGGTCCGGAGATACAGGCCCCAGCCGCCGGTGTTGACGCCGGCCGGGCTCTCCAGCCACTTGGGCTTGTCGATGCCGAGGGGCTGCCACAGGCGGGTGTCCAGATAATCGACCACCTTCTGCCCCGTCACCTTCTGGACGGCAGCGGAAAGGACGTAAGTACCCAGGCTGTTATAGCAGTAGCAGGTTCCCGGCTCATACGCGATCGGACTTTGAACATGGGGTGAAAAGATTGTACGGGAGGATACGGTGCGTCGCAGCGGAACTCCGTACCTTTGCGGGACAACCAATCACACTGACCATGAAACGGATTCTCACCCTTGCGGCAGCCCTTCTCCTGATGCTGCCCCTTTCGGCCCAATGGCTGCGCCAGCCCACTCCCAACGACACGCTCCGGTCCACCCGCACGCTTCCTGACGGGAAAGTCCTCTTCCAGATCTACGCCCCCGAGGCCCACTCCGTCTCCGTCACCGGCGACCTGTCCTGGGACAAGCCGGTCCGCTTCGAGAAAGCGGAGAACGGCGTCTGGAAAGGCGTCTGCGACGGACTGGGCGAGGGCGTGTTCCGCTACTCCTTCGTCGTGGACGGAGTCCGCGTGCAGGACCCCAAGGCGCCCCTTTCCGCCGAGCAGGCTTCCCTTCTGACCGTGGGGGAAGGCTATGTCAAGGACGTTCCGCACGGGGCCGTCGCCCAGCGCTACTACTATTCCAAGAACCTGGGCGAGATGCGCCGGCTCCACGTCTGGACTCCGGCCGGATATGAGAAATCGAACAAGAAGCTTCCCGTCCTGTACCTGATCCACGGGGGCGGCGACAACGACGCCTCCTGGCCCGGCGTAGGCGCCGCAGGCTGGATCCTGGACAACCTCCTCGCCGAAGGGAAGATGGTCCCGATGATCGTCGTCATGCCCAACGGAACCATTCCGGTGCAGAACGAGGTCATCCCGTTCGCCGAGGACATGGTTTCCTCCATCATCCCCTTCATCGAGGCCCAGTACAATGTCCGCGCCGACAAGGCCCACCGCGCCGTCGCCGGACTGTCCATGGGCGGCATGGAGACGATGGAAGTCGCCTTCAACCATCCGGAGATGTTCTCCTATGTCTGGGTGCTCAGTTCATCCCTGATGCCCGGTCTGGACCCGGCGGCCGAAAGCGCCCGGCTCCGCGTGAAGGAGAACGCCGCGAAGATGAACCGCGGCTTCAAGGCCCTCGTCTTCACCCAGGGCGGTCCCACCGACATAGCATACAAGAACTGCGAGAACACCCGCGCTCAGCTCACCAAGGACGGACTCCGCTTCGACTACATGGAGAACGCCCAGGCCGGCCACAGCTGGACCACCTGGCGCGCCGACCTCAAAACCCTGGTTCCCACCCTGTTCCGCTAATCCTTTGAACACTGGCGAAAACAATTGAACAAGCCGTGCGCCCGTCCGGAAAACAATTGAACGGTACAAAATGCGGGAGCGCGGCCCATTCCGTAACTTTGCCATCGGTACACAGTGCCCGAAAACCATTAATTCTTAACATCATGAAACACATTTTCACCTCCGTTGCCCTCTTCCTGGCCGTCGCCGGTGCGATGAACGCCCAGGAACTGACGAATTTCAATTTCGGCGGCCGTCAGAAGCCCGTCATCTCCCCTGAAATCCAGAACGACAGCGTCACCTTCCGCCTGAAGGCCGACTACGCCACCGTCGTCAAGCTCAGCGGTTCCTGGATGCCCAACCCCTGGGGCGGCACCATCGACATGCAGCGCGGCGAGAACAACGTCTGGGAAGTGAAGATCCCCCTCCCGGAGCCGGAGATCTACACCTATAACTTCGTCGTGGACGGCGTCATGGTGAACGACCCGCAGAACGTGTATGTCCAGCGTGACGGCACCCGCTACCTGCCCATGCTCACTGTTCCCGGCCAGCGCACCGAGAACTACGGCGAGGCCACCAAGCACGGCACCGTGAGCCATCCCTGGTACCACAGCGAGATCCTGGGCATGGACCGCCGCTTGACGGTCTATACCCCGTACGGCTACGAGGCCAATCCCAAGAAGAAGTATCCGGTCCTGTACCTGCTGCACGGCGCCGGCGGCGACGAGGAGGCCTGGACCTCCATGGGCCGCACCGCCCAGATCCTGGACAACCTCATCGAGAAGGGTCTTGCCGAGCCGATGATCGTCGTGATGCCCAACGGCAACGCCAACCAGGCGGCCGCCCGCACCCTCGGCATCCCCGAGAAGCAGATGCAGATGCGCTGGGACCGCGAGGCCATGGCCAAGATGAGCGAGGCCGAGCGCGACCTCCTCATGAACGGCTATGTCCGCAGCCTCTGCACGGAGATTGTCCCGTTCATCGAGAAGACCTTCCGCGCCATCCCCAAGCCGGCTTCCCGTGCGATCGCCGGCCTGTCCATGGGCGGCGGCCACACCATCTCCGCTTCCGTCCTGTACCCGGAACTGTTCGACTACATCTGCCCCCTCTCCGCGGCCGGTGACGCTACGCCCGAGCAGCTCGCGGCTCTCAAGAAGGCCGGCGTGAAGCTCTACTTCCTCGCCTGCGGCAACACCGACTTCCTGTTCCAGCGCGCCGAGGACATGCACGCCAAGCTCAATGACCTGGACTTCCCGCACGAGTACTTCGTCTCCGACGGCGGCCACGTCTGGTCCAACTGGCGCCTGTACCTGAACACCTTCGCCCAGAAGCTGTTCAAGTAGCGCATAACTACCTTACCAAATAACCAACCAACATGAGAAACAACATCATGCTCAGGCGGGTGATGACCGCGGTGCTGGGGATCTTCCTCGGCACCACGGCATTGCTTGCACAGAACACCATCACGGTGACCGGTACGGTCACGGATGTCCAGAAGGAGCCGATCATCGGTGCGTCCGTCCTCCAGCAGGGCACCACCGTCGGTGCGGCCACCGACGTGGACGGCAACTTCACGCTCACTGTTCCCGAGGGCGCAGTCCTCGAGTTCTCCTCGATCGGATTCGAGACCCGTACGCTCAAGGCCATCTCCAAGATGAACGTCATCCTGGTGGAAGACTCCGAACTCCTCAACGAGACCGTCGTCGTGGGCTACGGCGTCCAGAAGCGCGAGTCCCTGACCGGTTCCATCGCCCAGATCCGTTCCGAAGACATCGCCGCCACCAAGACGGCGGACGGCGTCGCCGCCCTGCAGGGCAAGATCCCGGGCCTGCTGATCACCCAGAACAGCGGCAAGCCGGGCGCCTTCGCCTCCGAGATCAACCTCCGTGGATTCGGCACCCCGATGGTCGTCGTGGACGGCGTGGTCCGCAGCACCACCCGCACCCGCAAGTCCACCAGCTACAACACCAACCCGAACGCCCTCGAGTCCTATACGGACCTCTCCGTCCTCCAGGAACTGAACCCGGACGACATCGAGAGCATCTCCGTCCTGAAGGACGCCTCCGCGACCATCTACGGTCTCGGCGCCCAGAACGGCGTCATCCTCATCACCACCAAGAAGGGCCAGGTGAGGAAGCCGTCCGTGAACTTCTCCGCCAACGTGAGCCTGGCCTCCCCGGTCGTCCCGCGCGACGTGGAAAGCTGGACCTCCTTCATGAAGTGGGAGAACGCCATGTCCGACGTGGCCAAGATGAGCCACCGCTTCTCCGACGAGACCATCGCCGCCTACGAGCGCGGTGACGCGGGTCTGGTCTATACCGACTGGTACAACGAGGTTTACCGGAAATTCGCGGTCAACCAGCAGTACAACGTGTCCCTCACCGGCGGCACCGAGACCATCAACTACTACTTCGGAGCCAACTACGCCGACGACAACCCCATCCTGAAGGGCGACTCCTACGGCTACAAGCGCTACGGCTTCAACGGCAACATCTCCGTCAAGCTCTCCCCGGCCCTCACCATGCGGTACACCACCAGCGTCCGCCAGAGCAACAACATGGGCATGGGTGACTTCGACATGGACTGGAACATCTTCTACTACATCTACCAGTCCAACCCGATGGTGGGCGTCCACACCAAGGACAACCCCAACCACTACTCCGACGTGGAAGAGCACACCAACCCGGTGGCCCTCCTGGACACAGATGCGTCCGGCTTCACCAAGACCGACCGCAAGGACTTCAGCAACACCGTGGACTTCACCTATGACGCTCCCTTCCTGAAGGGTCTCCAGTTCCAAGCGACCGGCGCCTACGACTTCGGCCGCATGAAGCAGCGCACCCTGGTGAAGAAGATGAAGCTCTACAACTACCTCACCGACATCTCCGAGCAGGGCATGGAAACCCGTCAGGAAACCCAGTACGCCGAGATGTGGAACGACAACACCCGCATCTACGGCCGTATCCAGGCCCTGTACAACCGCCAGTTCGGCGCGCACAACATCTCCGCCATGCTGGGCGGCGAACTCACGAGCATCACCAACGCCATGATCGGCGCCTCCCGCTACTACGGCGTGGACGGCGACCACTATCTCTATACGCACGACGTCATCAACCAGGCCCTCGCCTCCCGCGACGACAACCAGGGCACCCGTTCCTCCAGCCGGACCGCCGGTTACATCGGCCGTCTGAACTACAACTACATGGGCAAGTACCTGCTGGAACTCATGGGCCGCTACGACGGAAACTACATGTTCCAGAAAGGAAAGCGCTGGAGCCTGTTCCCGTCCTACTCCCTGGGCTGGCGCCTCTCCGAGGAGAAGTTCTTCAAGAACCTCTTCCCCTTCGTGAACAACCTCAAGTTCCGCTGGTCCGACGGTTTCACCGGCGCGCCGCAAGGCTCGGCCTACGCATACATCAACGGCTACACCGCCAGCGGTTCCTGGGTGTTCGCCGACGGCGGCACCACCACCGGTTATGCCAACAGCCAGGTGGCCAATACGATCCTGACCTGGGCCAAGGTCCGCATGATGGACTTCGGCGTGGACTGGGAGCTCTGGCAGGGCAAGTTCGGCGGTACCTTCGACTGGTTCAAGCGCCAGATGCTGGGTACGGCCGCCGTGCGCAACGCCTCCCTCCCCGACTTCTATGCCGTATCCCTCCCTTCCGAGAACCTGAACCGCAGTGAGAACGTGGGTATGGAACTCTCCCTGTACCACCGCAACAGCATCGGCAACTTCTCCTACCGCGTGCAGGCGACGGCCACCTTCTCCCGCTACCGTCCCACCTACATCGAGAGCGAGAACACGAAGGTGTACAAGTCCTCCATGGACTACTGGAAGAACGGCACCCTGAACCGCTGGAACGGCTATATGGGCGGCAGTACCTACCACTGGACCGGCAACCGCTTCACCTCCGTAAACGATGCCAACGCCAGCGAGGTCCTCTACACCACCGACGGTTCCAAGGAAGGAAACCGCGGCCTCATCGTGGGCCAGTACGAACTGGTGGACCGCAACGGGAACGGCTACATCGACGGTGAAGACGTGTTCTACACCTGGGGTGCCGGCAACCCGCCGCTCCAGTTCGGCCTGAACTTCAACGGCAGCTACAAGAACTTCGACTTCGCCCTCCTCTTCAACGGGGCCACCATGAAGTACAAGAGCTACGGCCTGAGCGCCTACGCCGGCTTCGGCAAGCTCAACTACCTGCCGTCCCACTACACCGACGCCTATCACGTGGCCAACTACGGTTCCGATCCCTGGGATCCCGAGACCCAGTGGGTGGCCGGCTACTGGCCGGCGCTCGTCCGCGTCGCCCAGGTGGGCTCCTACAACAGCCCGTCCTATGGCAGCAACCAGCCGTACAACTACGTGAACGCCAGCTTCCTCCGTCTGAAGACCATCGAACTGGGCTACCGCGTGAGCCCGAACTTCCTGCGGAAGGCCGGCATCAAGAGCGCCCGCGTCTTCTTCAACGGCGGCAACCTCCTGACCATCTGCAACCCGCTCCTGAAATATGTGGATCCCGAATCCAACGATTCCGGCCGCGCCGGCGGTGAATTCCAGATCAACAAGACCTACAGCTTCGGTTTCAACCTTAACTTCTAATCTCCCGAGACAATGAAAAAGATATTTGGATATATCCTGATGGCCGGCCTTTCCTTCGGACTCGTCTCCTGCGACAAGTTCTTCGACAGCATGGAAGGCGACCTGAGCAAGGTGGCCGCCGAAGACTTGCAGTCCTCCGAGAACGGTATGCTGGCCCTGCTGGCCAACCTGTATTCCAGCCTGCCCGGCATGAGCATGACCGACAACGACAAGTACCAGATGTTCGGCAATACCGCCCGTGACATTCCGGACTACAAGAACACGACGCCCGGCTTCTGGGACTACAAGACCATCCGTGCCGTCCACAAGTTCATGGAGGTGATCGAGTCCGCCCAGGAGAGCGGTGCCATCGACGATGCCAAGGCCGACGCCTACATGGGCGAGGCCCTCTTCCTCCGCGCCTGCTTCTATTTCGCCAACGTCCGCACCCACGGCGGCATTCCCATCGTGGAGAAGGCCCTGGACGACGAATACACCCCCGGCAGCGAGAACGAAGGCCTGTACTATCCCCGCCGCACCGAGAAGGAGTCCTGGGACTGGGTCCTCGACCAGTTCGACCAGGCGATCGAACTCCTTCCCGCCTCCCAGGGCAACAAGAGCCTGCGCGCCAACAAGTACACGGCCTACGCCATGAAAGCCCGCGCCGCCCTGTGGGCCGCTTCCGAGAGCAAGTACTGGAACCGCGCCCCCATCAACTCCGGCTACACGGCCGTGCAGAAGAAGCTCACCTACATGGAGAGCTCCTATGCCGACGGTTACTACAAGCAGGCCATCGATGCGGCGAACGCCGTGATCGAGTCCGGCGTCTATTCCCTGTACGGCGGAGTCCCGACCGACATCAACGCCGCCATCGGCAACCTGAACGACCTCTTCCAGACCTTCCAGTTCTCCGAGGGCATCTTCGGCCGCTCCTACAAGACCGGCGACTCCGAGACCACGAACGGTACCGACAAGTGGGTTCCCAACCAGTTCGCCGTGGGTTACACCGGGACCGGCGCCGCCAACTACGCCGCAACCCTGAACCTCGCCGACGAGTACGACTACTACGACGCCGAGGACTCCCGCAACCGCAAGAGCGGAAAGATCCAGACCCTCGTGTCCGGCAATGAGGACGACTATCTGGCCGATCCCCAGAGCCAGTTCACGGCGGCCAAGGTGGCCGACTACAAGCACTACAACTCCGTCCAGGAGCCCTTCCTGCTGAAGGACGCCCGCTTCCAGGCCTGGGTCATGTATCCCGGCTGCACCTTCCGCGGCATCACCGTGTACATGGAAGGCGGCATGGTCAAGCCCGACGGCTCCGTGTCCGTGTACCCCAACTCCAACGCCTCGGGCGACGGCAACGTCGGCGTCGAGAAGAACGGCATCACCTACTATCCGTACGGCGGCGCCGGCATCAACAACTCGTCCTTCATGGGCCTGCTCACCGACAAGAACTCCAACAACCGCAATTCCTACTGCTTCTCGCCCCGCAAGTTCCTGGACCAGAACAGCGCCAACCAGTATGTCCAGTCCCCGTACTATGACATCCGCTACGCCGAGGTCCTCCTCACCTACGCCGAAGCCGTTGCCGAAAGCGGCCAGGGCGATGCCGCCAAGGCCAAGAAGTGCCTGAACGACATCCGTCACCGCGCCGGTTTCAAGGATGACGTGGAACTGACCCTCGAAAACATCCTGCACGAATGGAAGGTGGAATTCGCCTTCGAGAACAAGTGGAGCAACGTCCTGTACCGCCGCCGTGGATTCTACAATCCCAACAACCTCTCCAACGTGGAGGAGGGCACCGTGGGCAGGAAGCTCACCCTCATCCCGATGGTGGACCTCTCCGGCGCTAAGGCCCAGTGGATCTTCCTCCGCGCCCTTCCGATGACGGCGACGAGCGCCTGGGGTTACAGCGGCATCCTCTCCTTCAACCCGGAGGACTACTACGCCCAGATCCCCAACTACGTGAACAACAAGATTGAACCCAACAACAAATAATGACCGAGATGAAAAAGTTTGTCAATATACTCGCCGTCGTCCTGTCCGTCACCGTCGCCGCGTCCTGCAGCATGTTCCAGCTGGACAACTATGACGGCCCCAACGCGAAGGTCTCCGGACGCCTGGTGGATGCCGAGACCGGTGAACTCATCGGCGTGGAAGCGGCCTTCTCCCAGGAGATCGACTGGGCCAACGTGGACTGGGCGACCTGGACCTTCCCCATGATCACCGTCTCCAAGGGTTCCCTCATCGTGAACGAGCTGGGCTGGAAGGACAAGGAAGGCAACGAGGTGTACGAGGACCAGCGATGGTTCATCCGCTTCGACGGCCGCTACCGCAACGACCTCATCTTCGCCGGTGACTACAAGGTCTTCTTCAAGGAACTGCCCTGCTACGAGAACGACCAGGTTCTCAACCTCAAGGAAGGCGAAAACAGGAACCAGGACCTCAAGACCCTGCCGTTCTGCCGCATCGTGGATCCCAAGATCTCCTATGACAAGGCGGAGAACAAGGTGAAGGCCACCTTCAAGGTGAAACTGACCGATCCCTCCAAAGCCAATGCCATCATGAACCTGAAGCTGTGCGGCAACGTCCAGCTGTTCGTGGGTGCGACCGTGTTCAACATGGTTTCCGCCGACGACGCGGGCGCCAAGAAGGACGGCTTCTCCTGGGGCACGATGGTGTTCCCCGCCTGCCAGCCGGGCGAGGAGGTAACCCTCGAGGTCAACGGCAACGATCCCAAGAACGCCGACCTGTTCAAATACAACCAAGTCCGTTACTTCCGGATCGCCGCCATGGCCAGCGGCAACGGTTACAACACCCAGCAGGCCTACAACTTCTCCCCGATCTACAAAGTCTCCGCCGACTTCTCCTCCATCGAGGAGTACAAGTGGAGCGAGTAAGGGGCTGAACCCTGTACCAATGCACGGGGCCGGTCGCAGAAGCGGCTGGCCCCCTTTCTTTCCGGAAGGAAATACATACATTTGTAAACCACATAATATCAATTTCTTATGAAGCGCATTACAGTATCTGTCCTATGCCTCCTGCTCATGGCAGGAAGCGCGCTGCTGCGCGCCCAGGAGCATCCCTTCCAGGATACGAAGCTTTCCGAGGAGGAGCGCCTGGACAATGCAGTGTCCCTGATGACGGTCGACGAAAAGATCGCCACCCTGGTCGGCCAGGGTGTCCCGCGTCTCGGGATCGCCAACCCCGGTGCCACCGAAGCTATCCACGGCATCGTCCGCGGAGGCGACGCCGAGCTTCCGAACCTGGGCAACGCCGGCCAGTTCGGCAGAGGCTGGCCCGGCCGTCCGCAGCCCAAATACCGCAACAGCACCGCCTTCCCGCAGGCCTACGGCGTCGGGGAGACCTGGGACCGCGAGATGGCCCGTACCGTCGGCGACGTGATGTCCTATGAAGCCCGGTTCTACTCCAAGGACAATCCCTGGAAGTGCCTGATCCTCTGGGCACCGAACGCCGACCTTGCCCGCGATCCCCGCTGGGGCCGCACCGAGGAGAGCTTCGGAGAGGACCCGTACCTGGTGGGCGAAATGGTCGCCGCCGAAGTGAAGGGCATCCAGGGGGACGATCCCCAGTACTGGCGGGGCGCCGCGCTGATGAAGCACTTCCTCGCGAACAGCAACGAGGACAACCGCTACCGCACCGACTCCCGTTTTGACGAGGAACTCTTCCGGGACTACTATTCCTACGGCTTCTGGAAGGGCGCCCGCGCCGGGGCCATGTCCCTGATGACCGCCTACAACGCCTACAACGGAATCCCCTGCATCGCCGCACCCTTCATCAAGGACATCCTGTTCGACGAGTGGGGCATGAAGGGCACCATCGTGGACGATGCCGGCGCCCTCATGTTCATGTACCTGCCGCAGATGCACCACTATGCCCAGAGCGTGGACGAGGCCGTCCGGTTGGCCCTGGAGGCCGGTCTGACCCGGTTCATCGACTCCCGCTTCGAGCAGGTAAAAGCCGCGTACGACGGCGGATTCATCCGCGACGAAGTGCTGGACGCGCGCACGAAATCCAATCTCCGCACCATGCTGCGGCTGGGGCTGCTGGACGCGGAATGCCCGTATGACGCGCAGGAATTCGGCTCCGAGGAGGACCTTCCCTGGGAGCGCCAGGCATTCAAGGACAAGGCCCGGCTCGTGACGCAGAAGTCCATCGTCCTCCTCAAGAATGAAGGGAATCTCCTGCCCCTGGACCGGAAGGAAGTGAAGAAGATCGCCGTGTTCGGCAACCGGGCCGAGCAGGTGCTCAAGGACTGGTACGGCGCCCTCCCCTCCTACCGCGTGAGCCCGCTCGACGGCATCAAGGCCGCCGTGGACAGCACCCGGACCGAAGTGCGCTTCCAGCGCTGGGATTCCGACGGTTCCGCGCAGGAACTGGCGAAATGGGCCGACGTATGCATCGTATGCGTAGGCAACCATCCCGCCACGAGCCCGGACTGGGACCGCCAGTCGGTACAGTCACCGTGGGCTTACGGAACGGTGGCCGGTGACGGCCGCGAAGCCATGGACCGCCGCAGTCTCCAGCTGGAGACCGAAGACCTCATCAAGGTAGTCTGGCAGGCGAACCACAACACCGTGGTCACGCTGATTTCCAGTTTCCCGTTCGCCATCAACTGGACGGCGGAGAACGTCCCCGCCATCGTCCACATGACCCAGTGCAGCCAGGAGACGGGCAACGCCCTGGCCGACGTCCTGTTCGGCGACTACAACCCTGCCGGCCGCCTGACGCAGACCTGGGTGAAGGACATCCTGGACCTCCCGAACATGCTGGATTATGACATCCGCCACGGCCGCACCTACATGTACGCCCGGACGAAGCCCCTCTTCCCGTTCGGCTTCGGTCTCAGCTACACCACCTTCAAGTATTCCCACCTGAAGGTCAAGAAGGACGGTGACAACTACGTAGTCCGGTTCGACCTCAAGAACACCGGTTCCCGGGACGGCGAAGAAGTGGTCCAGCTGTACGCCAAGTTCAAGGACGACGATGCTTCCAAGCGTCTCCGCGGCTTCGAGCGCGTGGCCGTGAAAGCCGGCGAGACCGTTCCCGTGGAGATCGTAGTCCCGGCCGAAGACTTGAAGCTCTGGGGCAGCCAGGCCCATGCATGGGCCTTCCGGGGCCGGAAAGCCAAACTGCTCGTCGGCGCCTCCTCCGAGGACATCCGCCTCCGGAAGCGGATCCGGCTGTAATCCGGAACCAGCTGACCATCGGCAGATTGCAAAAAGTGCCTTATGCAGAATCGCATAAGGCACTTTCTTTTATCCGCTCTATTCCAAGCAGTTCCGGGAAACGGGATCAGATCGTTACTTCGGCCTGCTGACGGATGTCGTCGGAAGCGGCACCCACAAGGAGAACGAGTTTACCGTGCTCCAGGTCCCAGGCGTTCTTTTCCACATTCCAGTAGCGGAGGTCCTTCACCGGAATCTCGAGGGTGACGGTCTTGGTCTCACCGGCGGCGAGGGTCACGCGGTCGAAGGCCTTGAGCTCCTTCGCCGGCCACTCGACGGTGGCGTCCGGACGGGCGACGTACAGCTGGACCACCTCGTCGGCGGCCATGCCGCCCTTGTTGGCGAGGGTGAAGGTGACCTTCACGACATCCTTCTTCGCAGCGGCTTTCAGGGCGCCGTACTCGAAATCGACGTAGGAGAGGCCGTGGCCGAAGGCATACATCGGCTTCACGTTCCTGGTGTCGAACCAGCGGTAGCCTACGAGGGAGCCTTCCGTATATTTGGAGACCGGCTTCGGCAGGGAATCGAGGAAAGCCTGGCGCTCGGCCGGAGTCATCTTCAGGACATCCTGGCGATACATCAGGGTGAACAGGTCACCGCCGGCGTTCGGATCCGGGAAGTTGCCGAGGGCGAAGGCCGGGGAATCCTCGAGCTTCATCGGGAAGGTGAACGGGAGCTTGCCGGACGGGGCGATGTCGCCGAAGAGGACTTCGGCGAGGGCAGTGCCGCCTTCGGTACCGTTCCACCAGCCCTGGACGATGGCCGGGGAGGCCGGTTCAAGGACGCGGAGGTCGGTGGGACCGCCGGAGATGAGCACGCTCACGAGGTTCGGATTGGCTTCGCGCAGGGCCGTGACGACGGTCTCCTGGCCGACGGGGAGGTTGATGTCCTTGCGGTCGGAGCCCTCGGTCTCGATGCTCTTGTTGGTGCCGCCGAAGAAGATCACGAGGTCGGCGTCCTTGGCGAGGGCGACGGCCTCTTCGAGAAGGACCGGATCGGCCGGTTCGTCGATGGCAGCGGCCTCCAGCGGGTTCGGGACGGCCGGGGCGGGTCCCCAGCGGCGGCCCGGGAAGTTCTTGTAACCGGGGGCGTAGGTCACCTGGACATCGGCACCGGCCCGCTTGCGGATACCCTCGAGCGGGGTCACCTCATAGAGGGCCTTCACACCGGCGCCCATGCCGCCGCTCTGGGTCTTCAGGACGGCGTTCTGGCCGATGACGGCAATCTTCTTCACCTCCTTCGCGATCGGGAGGACACCTTCGTTCTTGAGGAGGACGATGGACTTCTCGGCGACCTGCCTGGCAATCTGCTGGCACTCGGGCTGGGAAGTCATCTTCGTGTTGGCGACGCCGTCCGGAACGGCCTCGATGGCGTAGCGGACGCGGAGGATCTGCTTGACTTTCTCGTTCACCAGAGCCTCGGTGAGGGCGCCGGTGGCGATGGAGTCGATGACCGGCTGGCCCAGGTAGTTGGATCCCGTCATCTGGACATTCAGGCCATGGAGCATGGCGCCCATGGTGCTGTGGGTGCCGCCCCAGTCGGACACGGTGAAGCCCTTGAAGCCCCACTCGCCGCGGAGGATCTCGTTCAGCAGGTGCTCGTTCTCGGAGCAGTAGTCGCCGTTCACCTTGTTATAGGCCGGCATCACGCTCATGGCGCCGCCTTCGACGATGGCGCGCTCGAACGGCTTGAGATAGATCTCGCGGAGGGTGCGCTCATCGAGCTGGGCGTCCACGCTGCCGCGGTTGGTCTCCTGGTTGTTCACGGCGAAGTGCTTGATGCACACGGCGGTACCCTCGTCCTGGCAGCCCTTGGTGTATTCCAGGGCCAGAGCGGCGGAGAGGATCGGATCCTCGCTCAGGTACTCATAGGTGCGGCCGCCCACGGGCAGGCGCTGGATATTCACGGCCGGTCCCAGGATGACATCCTTGCCGCGGAGGCGGGCTTCCTTGCCCATGCCGGTGCCGTACAGGTAGGCCATTTCCTTGGACCAGGTGGCCGCGAGGGCCGATCCGGTCGGGAAATAGGTGGCGGAGTCCAGCGTCCAGCCCGCGGACTGGAACCCGTTCGGGACACCCTCTTCGCGGATGCCGAAGGGGCCGTCGGCATAGTGCATGTCGGCGATGCCCAGGCGTTCCACACCGGCGGAGGACATGTTGGTCTTGCTGTGAAGCATGTTCACTTTCTCTTCCAGGGTCATCTGGGCGATGACCTGGTCGATCTTCTTGTCGTTGACGGTGAGCCGGTCTTGCGGGGACGGAGCCGTCGCGCATGCCGCCACCAGCAGGACGGACGGGACGAGGATCCAATTCTTTTTCATATCGATGGGTTTACTTGAAAAGCAGCGGGACGAACTCGGAGAGGTAGATGCGCCAGTTCTTCCAGATGTGGCCGCCGTCGGTCTCCATGTACTTGTAGGGGTAGCCGGCCGCATCGAGTTTCGCACGGAAGTCCACATTGGCCTGATACAGGAAATCCGTCTGGCCGATGCCGATCCACAGAAGGGCGGGCTTCTTGGAGAAATAGGCCGCCAACTTGCCGTCCACGTTCTCATAGATTTCCTTGTGCGCGGCCGTCTGCTCGGAACCGGTGCCGATGGCGGCGGAGAACATGCCGGAGTAATTGAACATGTCCGGATTGTTCAGCGTGATGTACAGCGTATGGAAACCGCCCATGGACAGGCCGCAGATGGCCCGGGACTGCTTCTTCGCGATGGTCCGGTAGCGGCTGTCGATGAACTTGACCACCTCCGGGAAGGAAGTCTCGAAGGTGCCCTCCATCGTCTGGGGAAGGCCCACCGTCGGACGGGTGTAACCGGTGGAGTTCTCCAGCGGAGCCGCCTCCTGGGAGATGTTGCCGTTCGTGAAGACCACGATCATGGGCTTGGCCTCGCCGCGGGCGATGAGGTTGTCCAGGATCTGCGTGGCGCGGCCCTGCGTCACCCACGCATCCTCGTCACCACCGATGCCGTGCAGCACATACAGAACGGGATACTTAGCCTTGGAGGTCTCGTAACCGGCCGGGGTATACACCGTCAGGCGACGGTCGAAACCGGCCGTCTCAGAGTGGTACCAGACCTTGGAGACGCTGCCGTGCGCAACCGGATGGATGGCATACAGGTCACTGCGCTCGCCGGCCTTCGGGACCAGCAGCACGCTGGTGAGGGACGCGATGTCACGGTTCACGAACACGTTGTTCGGGTCGATGACGGTCTGGCCGTCCACCCGGAAGGTGTACGTGTACATCTCGGGAGCCACCACAAAGGGGGTGGTGTATTCCCACACGCCGTTCGCCCCTTCCTTGAAAACGCCCACGCCCGGGACGTCGGCCGTCATCTTCCGGCCGTTCATCTCGAACTCCATCTTCTCGGTGGGAAGGAAATCGCCGGTGACCTCCACTTTCACGGCCTTGGGAGCCTGGTAGCGGAATGTGACGGTGCCGTCAGCGTTGATGACGGGAGACTCCACCTGGGGGCCTCCCCACAAGGCCTGCTGCGCAAAGGCGGTAACGCCCAGGAACAGACCCGTTGCAAGGATAATCAACTTTTTCATATCGAAGGTTTATGGTTTCTTCTACAAAGATAGCAAACTTATTTCAAGGTGGACTGGACATCCAGCACCATCGTATGCGGCCAGGGTTCCCACTCGGGGATTCCCTCGGACTCGGGCTTCCCCGTCCGGGCGAAACTCGTCCACAGCCGGCTCACGCGGTGGCCCAGTTCCACGGCTTCGTCTCCCCCGCCCGTGAAGGTCCGGTGCAGGAGGACATTGTCGAAGACGAAGGGGATCTCGATGCAGTGGGTGCTGCCCAGCGCGCCGTCCAGCACCGGGGACGCCCACACGAACCGGTAGAAATATACCGGGGCGCAGCCGTTGGAAGTACGGTCCGTCGCCTGCTTTACCGCAAGCGGCTTGAAAATCGGGTCCTCCCGGTCACGCGTGAACTCATGATAGGTCGTGCCGATGATCGTCGGGACTTCCTTCGACAGGGTCAGCGCCTCCGCCGTGCCGGGCTGCGCGGGAATAATCTCCCCGTCCACGACCGGAACCTGACCGAAGAGCAGGGCGCTGAGGACGTTCTCCGGAAAGACGCCGTCCTGGCGCGCTTCCTCGCACACCGTCCGGAGGGCCTCGTTGTAGGCCTCCAGCAATGTCTCATAGGGAACATCGGCGATGTCGTCGATCCGGGAAGGGTTCAGACCCAGGTTCTGCACCGTCGCCGCGCCCACCCGGCGGGAATACTTGGGGACCGCCAGCTCGGTGATGGAACCGCTCTCCACGATGGCCTTGGAGAACAGCCCCTTCGCCGAAGGCATCGCCATCAGGGTGGACACCTTCCCGCCGCCCCCGCTCTGGCCGAAGACGGTCACGTTTGCGGGGTCCCCGCCGAAACGGGCGATGTTGTCACGCACCCATTCCAGCGCCTTCACGATGTCCAGCATCCCCAGGTTGCCGCTATGCGCGTATTTGGCGCCGTAGGCGGAGAGGTCCAGGAAGCCGAGCACGTTGAGCCGGTGGTTCAGCGTCACGACCACCACCCCGTGGTCCCGGGCCAGGTTCGTCCCGTCATAGGAAATGAGTTCCTGCCCGGAGCCGGCCCGGAAGCCGCCGCCGTGCAGCCACACCATCACCGGACGCTTCCCCCCGTCGTCGATCCCGCCGGTCCACACGTTCACCCGCAGGCAGTCCTCGTCGGGGAAACCGTCGTCCCAGTGCATGGAGAAGGCCTGCGCGTCGGAGTACCAGCCCGTACGCCGGTCCTGCGGACAGGTGGGGCCGTAGGCCCGGCTGGAACGGACCTCCGTCCAGGGTTCGGGGTCCACGGCCGGCTGGAAACGCCCGGCCCGGGCGTAAGGGATGCCCTTGTAGATGTACACGCCGTCGTCAATGTAGCCTGCCACCGGGCCGGAGGCAGTCTGGACGGTCGTCGCCTTGGTGGATGTCTCGAGAACGCCGTAGCACGCGGCGGCAGGCTTGCGGGCAGGCTGGCCGCAGGCCCCCAGGACAAGCAGGGAGACGAGAAGGGAAAGGGTGGGTTTCAGTGTCATGTTCAGCCGATTTATCCGATACAAAGGTCCGCTTTTTCTGCCACAATCCTTTCGCCTCCCTGTCATTTGTTTGCATCCCAGTCCCGGCCGCCCCGTCCCTTGTTCAAATATGTTCGGATTTGTTCAAAAATGCGTATCTTTACCGGCACTAACCCGAATCGACCCATGAAATACGGCACTATCCTGCCCCTGCTCGTTGCGCTGGCCGCCTGCACGGCCCGTCCGGAGACGGCCCCGTCGCCCTCCGGCGGCGAAACCGTCGTCGCGGACCGGCTCTCGAACCAGAAGGTGAACGGCTTCGCCGAAGACGCCGACGGACATATCTGGATCGCGACCGGCCGGGGACTGAACCGGTACAGCGTCCACGAATACCACCAGTACTTCTGTCCCGATGACACGCTGGGACTGCCGGACAACCAGGTCAACGCCGTCTTCCTGGACAAGACGGGCCGGCTCTGGGCCGGGACGGCCGACGGAGTCGCCCTCCGGCAGGAGGACGGACGCTTCCGCCGTGTGGACATCCTGGGCGACCGGCGGAACGTCAACCGGTTCTGGGAGACCGCCGACGGCCGGATCCTCATGAGCAACTCCTCCGCCCTGTACCTCTACGACGGCGATGCCGGACAGTTCCGGCCCGTCATCCGCGACCTGGGCGCCTTCAGCTTCCCCTACTCCGTCCTGGACGGGAGCCTGCTCTGGATCGTCTCGGACGGCGGCACGATGTTGAAGTGCTACGACACGGGCGACTTCTCCCTCTCCGCCTCCTACCCGACGCCCCATACCGTCTATCACATCATCAACGCCGGCAACGGGGAATACTGGATGTCCGGCATGGGCCGATTGAGCATTTTCGACGCCCGCTCCCGCTCCTGGAAAGAACTGCCCGAAGCCATCCGGAAGGAACAGCGGCTGATGCAGGGCGACATCGACATCCTGTTTCCCGTGGACAGCCAGACCATCCTCATGAACGTCATCGGGAAGGGAATGTTCTGCTATTTCAAGTCCTCCGGGACGGTCCTCCACCAGAGCGACGCCGGATTCCCCTTCGACGTACCGGACTCGGAGATCCGGACCCTCTTCCAGGACAGCCGGCAGAACCTGTGGTTCGGGACCACGGACCAGGGTTACACCGTCTCCTACCGCTACAAGGACCAGTTCAACAGCAACAAGTTCCTGACGTCGGCCTTCGCCCGGAAGACCGTGACCTCCCTCTGCCAGGACCGGGAGGACCGCCTCTGGATCACCACCTTGCGGGACGGCCTCTGGGTCTATGACATCCCCGGAAAGACACTCCGTCCCGTGGACGTCTCGTACCTTTTCGCGAATACGGGCATAGGATACATCCGCTGTTCCAAGGTCTTCTGCGACTCGGACGGCGACCTGTGGCTGCTGTTCACGGACAAGTACCAGGTGTTCCGCACCCACTTCGACGGGAAACGGTTCCAGGTGCTGGGAACGGCGATGCTCATGAACCCGACGGCCATTGCCGAGGACGAGCGCGGAAGCCTCTGGATCGGCGGAGCGGGAACGCATCTGCTCCGCTACGACAAGGCCGGTCCCACCGTCACGCCGGTTCCCCTGGCGGATCCGCCCGCATGGACCCTTGTCGAGGACCTCGCCGTCTCGGAAGCCGGACGGATCGTCATCGCCACGTTCGGACAGCCCCTCCTGAACCTGAACACCAATACGGACGAGATAGAGCCTCTTCCCCTCCGGGAAGGAGAACGGAAAGCCATCGTTCGCCGCTCCGTCCTGATCACGACCGCCTTGCTCAAGGACAGCGCCGGCGACCTCTGGGTCGGGACCGTCGCCAACGGACTCCTCCGGCACGACCGGAAGACCGGCGCCACGGTTTCCGTGGACGGCGTCCCCTGCCTGGACATCTGCTCTGTCGAGGAAGACCGCCAGGGCAACATCTGGGTGTCCACGATGAACGGTCTCGGGAAGTATGACCGGACCGTGGGCCGGTTCGTCAACTACTTCGAGGAGGACGGCATCGGCGGAAACCAGTTCTCCGACCGGGCTTCCTGCGTGCTCCCGGACGGGACGCTGGTGTTCGGCGGAACGCACGGGCTCACCTGGTTCAACCCGCTGGACGTTCCGCAGAAGCGGCAGGTTCCGCTGGTGTTCGAGGACCTGAAGATCCACAACGCCCTCGTGGAGCCCGGCGAAGGCCAGGCCATCGACCGGGAACTCCGGACATCTCCGGACGTGCTCATCCGCAGCGGCCAGAACGCCTTCAGCATCTCCTTCGCCGCCCTGGACTACAGCGAGCATGAGCGGACGCACTACTACTACATGATGGACGGATTCGACCGCGACTGGGTCGATGCCGGCAACAAGCACGAGGCCTACTACGCGAACCTACCGGCCGGGAAATACCGGTTCCGCGTGCGGATCACCAACAACAACCAGAGCATCGTCGAGACGGAGAAGGCGCTGAATGTCAAGGTGCTGCCGCCGTGGTACGGGGCCTGGTGGGCCATCCTGCTGTTCGGCCTCGCCGGCCTGGGCGTCCTCGCCCTGGTGTGGCGCCTGTACCGGCGCATCCACCGGGTCCGGAAGGAAGCCGCCCGGCATATCCGGGAAGTCCGCCGCGAGCGTGAAAGGGCCGAGGCCGAGAAAGCCCAGGAGCAGCGTCTGAACAAGATCCAGATGAACTACTTCGCCAACGTGGCGCATGAGTTCCGCACCCCGCTCACGATGATTGCGGGGCCGGTGTCCCAGCTCGCGGAATCCGAAGGCGTGAAAGGCCAGGACCGCCAGCTGGTGGGCATCATCCAGCGCAGTTCCACCTGGATGCTGTCGCTGGTGAACCAACTCCTGGACTTCAACCGCATCGGAAACAAGAAACTGCAGCTCAAGGTCTCCCAGGGTGACATCGTCGCTCCGCTGCGCGGCATCGCGGACCTGTTCAGGTTCAATGCCGCCTCCAAGGGCATCGAACTCTCCACCTTCGGGCTGGAGGACCCCTTCACCATGTGGGCCGATGCGGACAAAGTGCAGAAAGTCGTGATGAACCTCCTGTCCAACGCCATGAAATTCACCCCGTCCGGCGGGCGCGTCACGCTGCGGTTCGACGTCGTTCCGCGGGAGGAAGCGGCGGCCGCCTTCCCCCTGACGGAGGCCGACACGGACACCCAGTATGCACAGATTTCCGTTGCGGACACGGGCTGCGGCATCCCGGAAGGCCAGCTGGAAAAGATTTTCGAGCGCTTCTACCAGGCTGACAACCAGGGTGATACGCAGGGTTCGGGCATCGGCCTGTTCTACTCCCGGGTCCTGACCGGTTTGCACCATGGCTACATCAAGGCCGCCAACCGGCCGGAAGGCGGTGCCGCATTCACGGTCATCCTGCCCGTGAACGCATCGTCCTATACGGAAGACGAGCGGAGTGCCGCTCCGCCGGTCTATGACATCCCCGCCCCCGTGACGGAGGCGTCGGACGAGGCCGTTCCCGAGGCCGACCGGAAGCGCATCGCTGTCGTGGACGACGACATCGACATCGCCAATTACGTGAAAGTCCTGCTGGGCCCCTATTACAACGTGACCCTCTATTTCGACGCCGCGTCGGCCCTGAAGGGCATGCAGGACGAGATCCCGGACCTCGTCGTGAGCGACGTCGTCATGCCCGGCATGAGCGGCTACGACTTGTGCGAGGCCGTCAAGGGCGACTTGCAGTTGAGCCACATCCCGGTCATCCTGGTAACGGCGAAGGTGGCCGTGGAGAACCAGGTCCAGGGCCTCGGGAAGGGCGCCGACGCCTATGTCACGAAACCCTTCCAGCCCGCCTACCTGCTGGCTCTCGTGAAATCACTCCTGGAGAACCGCGAGAAACTGCACCGCCAGCTGGGTTCCGTCACCACCACGGAGGAAATCGCTCCGGAGGCCCTCTCCCCGCGCGACGCCGCCTTCATGAAGGAACTGTACGAGCTGATGGAGAAGGAACTGGCCAATGTGGACCTGGACATCACCCGCATCACCGAGATGATGCGCATCTCCCGCACCAAGTTCTACTACAAGGTCAAGGGTCTGACCGGCGAGAATCCCGGCGTCTTCTTCAAGCGCTACAAGCTCAACCGGGCGGCCGACCTCCTCAAGGAAGGCAAGCACAACATGTCCGAAATCGCCTACATGACCGGTTTCAACACCCTCTCCCACTTCTCCACTTCCTTCAAGAAGCAGTTCGGCGTCCCGCCGTCGGAGTATATTGGATGACAAAAAGGACCCGCCCCACGGCAGGTCCCTTGTCATTCTGAGCAGTGCGAAGAATCTACTTCACCTTGATCTCCTGCACGGGCTCCTTCGGGAGCATCACGCGGTGGACCGGCCAGGAGGCCGCCTTGGCGACCTTGAAGGGCACGGAGGCGCGGATGTCGGCCACGGAGGCGCCGAAGTGGGCGGTGTAGCTGCCCGCAGCGGTCTCCCAGGCGCTGGTCTCCTCGTTGAAGGAAGCGAGCGTGTACGGATCCACGGTCATCGTGAGCGTCTGGCTCTCGCCGGGCTTGAGTTCACCCGTCTTGGCAAAGGCGCGGAGCTCGCAGGCGGGCTTCACGAGGCCGCCGCCCGGAGCGGTAACATACAGCTGCACAGCCTCTTTACCGGCGTAGGAACCCGTGTTGGTCACGGTGATGGAAGCGGTGACGACACCGTCCTTGCCCACCTTCACGACCGGTTTGGAATAGGCGAAGGTCGTGTATCCGAGGCCATAGCCGAAAGGATAGGAAACATTGACACCGGCCGTGGTGAAATACCGGTAACCCACCCAGATGCCTTCCTTATACTCGGTAGCGTCCACGTTCGGACGGATCATCTTCTTGATACCGAATGCAGCCAGGCTTTCCTCGTCCATGCCCATCCAGCCGCCATTGCCGGAGTCCACATAGTCGAACGGGAAGTTGAAGGAAGAAGGAATGTCGAAGTAACGGACCGGGAAGGACATCGGGAGCTTCCCGGACGGATAGGAAGCGCCGGAAAGGATGTCCGCGACGGTGTAACCGCCTTCCTGACCCGGGGTCCAGGCAAGAAGCACGGCATCCGGCAGGTTCTTCCAGGAAGCAGTCTCTATGACGCCGCCAATGTTCAGGACAACCACCACCTGCTTTCCGACCAGGTGATACGCATCGCACAGATTCTGCATGAGCTCCCGTTCGGCACCGGTAAGGGTCCAGTCACCGTCCTTGGCCTTACGGTCGCCACCCTCACCCGCATTGCGGGAAATCGTCAGGATGGCGATGTCAGTGGCATTCACTTTCTTGTTGATAAAGTCGCGGGAAACAGCCATCTCCGGAATGACATCTTCACCGAGCAGGACAGCAGTCTGTCCTTCCTTGTTGTTCTTTGCGGTCTTCTTGGCGAAAGGGATGTAGCTCTCGTACCAGTCGCGGATGTCCTGGTCCACCTCGAAACCATTGACCTTCAGGCCTTCGGCGACGTTCCGGACATACTTCTTGTTCACGTTGCCGGAGCCGGTGCCGCCGGCGATGAAGTCATAGGAGCCGACCCCGTAGAGAGCGACCTTCTTCACGCCCTTCAGCGGAAGGACACCGTTGTTCTCCAGCAGGACGATGCCTTCGGCAGCCGCCTTGCGGACGAGTTTGCCATGGCCTTCCAGATCCGGATTGTTGGAATACTTATATCCCTGGAAACGAGGTGTTTTCACAATGTAGGTGAGCATGTTGCGCACGCACATGTCCACATCCTCGATCTTCAGCGTACCGTTTTTCACGCCGTCCACGATCTCGCCGATGAACTTGTCCATGCCCGGCTCCAGGAGGTCGTTGATGGCGCCGATCTGCTCCACGGTCTTGCGGGGACCGGTCCAGTCGGTCATGACGATGCCCTTGAAGCCCCATTCCTCGCGGAGGATGGTGTACAGGAGGTCACGGTTGGCCTGCGTGTAGGGGCCGTTGATGCGGTTGTAGGAGGACATGATGGTCCAGGGGTCGGATTCCTTGACGGCGATCTCGAAACCCTTGAGGTACAGCTCGCGGAGAGCTCTCGGGTTGATGCGGGCGTCATTGGCCATGCGGTTCGTCTCCTGGCTGTTGCCGGCGAAGTGCTTGACGGACACGCCTACGCCGTTCCGCTGGATGCCGCGGGTATAGGCGGCGGCCATCTTGCCGGTCAGGAAAGGATCCTCGGAGAAATACTCGAAGTTACGTCCGCACAAGGGGTTGCGGTGCAGGTTCATGCCCGGGGCCAGCAGGACGTCGGCGCCGTATTCCTTCACCTCCTCCCCCATCGCGGTGGTCAGTTCCTCCACCAGCGGGGCGTTCCAGCTGGAAGCGAGGGAGGTGCCCACCGGGAAACCGGTGCAGAAGAAGGTCTTGTCCGTGCCCGGACGGGTGGGGTTGATGCGGAGGCCGGCAGGGCCGTCGGACCGGACGGTCTGCGGGATGCCCAGACGCGGGATGGCGCGGGTGGTGCCGGCGGCACCGGAGACGAGGACCTCGTCGGAGCCGGTGAGGCCGCCCACCATGCTGCCCCAGCCGGAGCCCACCAGGAGGGTGGCCTTCTCTTCGAGGGTCATGGCCTTCAGGACTTCGTCGATGTTGTCCGGACGCAGCTGGGGCTGTGCCAGGGCGGAGACGGTGCAAAGCGCTGCACCAAGCATCAGGGAAACTTTTTTCATTATTTTAGCATTACTGAGGTTATTCCGGACACAAACTTACGAAATAAAGGGCTCCCGTCCAATTCGGAAACGGGATTTGAACAATTTCTGCTAAAATTTGAACACTCTGCAAAAATTTCCTAACTTGCGGATATGAAACGGATCCTCCTTCTGCTGCTTTTTGCAGCCGCTCTCCTGCCGGCCGCCGCCCGGGAAAAGGTGCGGGCCGCCGACAGCCGCATCACCTTCATCGGCAGAACCCTCCCTTCGGAAGACGGGGCCGTCTCCTTCGACTGGAGCGGCGTCTATGCCCGCATCGCCTTCACCGGCGGCTGTCTGGCCCTCGAGGCCGGCGACTCCGGACGGGATTACTTCAATGTCTGGATCGACAAGGATCCCGTCGCCGAGCCGGACCGGGTCGTCGTCATCGACCGGGACACCTCCGTCGTGCTCTTCCAGGCGCGGGAACGGAAGCCGCAGCCGCATCGGATCGTCATCCAGAAGCGCACCGAGGCCGACCAGGGCCGCGCCACCTTCCGGGCGTTCGAGGCCGAGGGGCAGATCCTTCAGGCCGAGGGCGTCCGCGACCGGGTGATCGAGTTCATCGGCGATTCCTACACCTGCGGCTACGGCAGCGAGAACAGCGTCCGGGAGGACCCCTTCCGCCCGGAGGACGAGAACCCGGCCAAGACCTATGCCGACATCCTGTGCCGCTACTTCGGGGCCGACGGGATCCGCGCCTCCCATTCGGGCCAGGGCATCGACCGGAACTACAATGACGCCGGACGGGGCTGGCACATGCCCGACCGCTATCTCCAGACCTTCGACAACGGCCGGGAGACCCCTTGGGACTTCCGGGGGCCGAAGCCGGACATCACACTCATCTACCTGGGAACCAATGATTTCTCCACGGGACGCCAGCCGGGCTATCCGGAGTTCAAGGCCGGCTATCTGCGCCTTCTGGGAGCCGTCAAGGAGCATTACGGCGAAGGGCATCCCGTCCTGTGCGTCGTTCCCCGCCACAGCCAGGTCCTGTACGACTATATCCGGGACATCGTCGAGACCTGCGGACTTCCCCGCGTGTATCTCGCCGGCCTCCCCGCCCGGGTCCATGACGACGAGGCCGACCTCGGCGCCTCCTGGCACCCGAACTACTCCGGCCACCTGAAGAAAGCCTATTCCCTTATCCCCGTCCTCTCCACCATCACCGGCTGGGAGATGGAGGAAAAACCGATCCGATGATGAAACGCCTCCTTCCCCTCCTCGTGCTGGCATCGGCCTGCACCGCCGCCCCGGAGCGCGCCTTGCAACTGCATTACGACCGCCCGGCCACTTTCTTCGAGGAAGCCCTCCCCCTGGGCAACGGCCGCCTGGGCGCCATGGTTTACGGCGATCCCGTCCATGAGCACATCTCCCTGAACGACATTACCTTATGGACCGGAGAGCCCGACAAGGGGACGGAGCATCCGGACCTTGTCGCCACCGGCGCCGGGAGCGAGGCCGCGACCGGTCTCCGCGAAGTGCGCGAAGCCCTCGCCCGCGAGGACTACGCCGCCGCCGAGCAGCTCCAGCGCAAGGTCCAGGGGCATTTCAGCGAGAGCTACATGCCGCTGGGAACGCTCCGGATCGACTATGACACCTGCGCCGTGACGGACTATGTCCGCACCCTGGACTTGTCCCGGGCCGTCGCGACGGTCTCCTGCCTGCGGAACGGCGCGCTGTTCCGCAGCGAGACTTTCGTTTCCGCCCCGGACTCCGTCATCGTCGTGCACATCGTCTCGGAGGAGCCGCTCAGCGCCCGCGTGCGCCTGGACGTCCCGCTGCGGCATGAGCTGAAGGCGTACGCAGAAGGCCTCGTGGCCGACGGATACGCCCCCTGGCACACCTACCCCGGCTACTATTCGCACAAGGAAGTGAGCCGGGAGAAATACTGGTACGCCCCTGACCGCGGCATCCATTTCCGCACCCGGGTGTTTGCCGATGCGACCGGAGGCTCCGTCACCGCCGCGGACGGAGCCCTGGTCCTGGACGGGGTCCGCGAAGCGACGCTGTACGTGGTCAACGCCACGAGTTTCAACGGATTCGACAAGGATCCCGTGAAGGAAGGGAAACCGTACCAGGCCCTGGCCGACGCCAACCTGTCCTCCGTACGGTCCGCCGGTCTGGCCCGGATCCGTGCCCGCCACGAAGCGGACTACAAGGGGCTGTTCGACCGCGTCGCCATCGACCTGGGCGCCACGCCCGACTCGGTGCGGGTCCTTCCCACGGACGTGCAGCTGAAGCGCTACACGGACCTGGGCGAAGCGAATCCGGAACTGGAAGCCCTTTATTATCAATACGGACGGTATCTGCTCATCTCCTCTTCCCGGACGGAGGGCGCCCCCGCCAACCTGCAGGGCCTGTGGAACGAGAGCATGGACCCGCCGTGGAGCAGCAACTACACCATCAACATCAACCTGGAGGAGAATTACTGGCCCGCGGAAGCGGCCGGGCTTTCCGAGATGCACGAAGTGCTGCTCTCCTTCATCCGCAACCTGAGCAGGAACGGCGCTCCGGTCTCCCGGCGCCTGTACGGGGCCACCCGCGGCTGGAACGCCGGCCACAACTCCGACGTCTGGGCCATGGCCACGCCCGTGGGCCTGGGCACCGGCGACCCATCCTGGGCGAACTGGACGATGGGCGGAGCCTGGCTTTCCACCCACATCTGGGAGCACTACCTGTATGCGCGTGACCGGGACGCCCTGCAGCGGGACTACCCCGTCCTGAAGGGCGCCGCGGAGTTCTGCATCGACTGGCTCGTGGAGAAGGACGGGGAACTCATCACCTGCCCCGGCACCTCCCCGGAGAACCGCTATGTCACGCCGGAAGGCTTCCACGGAGCCACGCTGTACGGCGCCACGGCCGACCTCGCCCTCGTGCGCGAATGCCTGGCGGACGCCGTCGCGGCCGCCCGCGAACTGGGCGTGGACCCGGAATTCGTCACCGAGGCGGAAAGCACGCTGGAGCGCCTCCGCCCCTATCAGGTGGGCCGGCAGGGCAACCTCCAGGAATGGTACCATGACTGGCAGGACGAAGACCCGCGTCACCGGCACCAGTCGCACCTGATCGGCGCGTATCCCGGCCACCAGATCGTCACCGGACCCTATGCCGATGCGGCGTTGAAAACCCTGGAAATCAAGGGGTTCGAAACCACTGGCTGGAGCTGCGGCTGGCGCATCAACCTATACGCCCGACTGGGCGACGGCGAGGGCGCCTACAAGATGTACCGCCGGCTCCTCCGCTACGTAAGTCCGGACCGCTACCGGGGCGAGGACGCCCGCCGGGGCGGCGGTACCTACCCGAACCTCTTCGACGCCCACTCCCCGTTCCAGATCGACGGCAACTTCGGCGGCTGCGCCGGTGTCATGGAGATGCTCCTGTACAGCGGTCCCGACGGCACCCTCACGCCGCTCCCCGCCCTTCCTGCCGCCTGGCCCACGGGCTCCGTCAAGGGTCTTCGCACCCGCCGCGGCACCACCGTGGACCTGACTTGGAAGGACGGGAAGGTCGTCTCGTTGAAAGAGCGCTAGGCCTCGGAAGGCTTGTTCAGGTTCGTCGTGAGGTACATGATGCCCACCAGCAGGGCGAACAGGAGCAGGGTGCCGGCGAGAAGCGCGTAGGTCTCCATCTGGAGCAGGATGTAGCTGAGCACATAAGCGACAGCGACGAGGGCGGCGAGCAGATACGCCGTCTTGTCACGCAGGATGCCGCGGAAATAGCCGAACAGGGCGGCGACGGTCATCAGGGCAGCCAGGGCATAGGCCACCGGGAAGCGCATGAACTCCGAGAACGAGAGCACGAGGGCGTAGAACAGGACGAGAGACAGGCCGATCACGAGGTACTGGATCAGGTCGATCTTCTTCTTTCCCACCAGTTCCACCGCCAGGCCGGCGATGAACACCAGCAGGATTACCAGGATGCCGTATTTGGCCGACCGGGTGGTCTGCTGGTACTGCGTGACGCCCTGAAGCAGGTTCACGCCGAACCAGGTATCGTCCGGACCACCGCGGTTGATCTTCGAGACCGACCAGCGGGCCGTGAAGCCCTCCGCCGTCACTTCCCGGCTGGAAGGAAGGAAATCACCCATGAAGGAGGGATTCGGACAGTCGGAATGCATCTCCACCTCCGTCACGCCGCCATAGGGGCGGACCATCAGCGATGAGGAGCCCCGGACGTGAAAGGTGAGGCGGAAAGGAAGGGCTGTCGTTCCGTCCATCTGCGCGGGCGTCAGGACAACAGGCTCCGAGAGAGCGGCTCCCTCCCGCCGGTACGCCCCCGATCCGTTTTCGATGGAATACTCCTTCTCGCCGAGGGTGAAAGCCACCTTCCCCTCCACGCCACGCAGGTCGCTGAGGCCCACCATGACGTTCCGGGCCGCCAGTTCCTTTCCGGCATAGGCGGCAGGGATGGTAAAGGCGCCTGTCGCCGTGACATCGGCCCCATAGACCATCACGTCATAGATGGAGCGGTGCAGAAGCTGCGTTTCCAGGCCGATGGAATACCTCAGTTCCACGGGATAGACGATGTCCGTCCGTTCGCCCACGGTCTTTTTCTGCTGGTCGTCCAGGACTTCGGTCTTGTAGGTGAGCTGCAGCACGGGACCGGTGATTGTCTGGGCCCGGCCCCAGCTCGCGGCCACTTCTTCCCGGCTGGCATCGGCCGCCTGCTGCCGGTCGCGGATCTGGCCCTGGATCATGGCCAGCGGAATGAGCATCAAAAGGGCGAGTACACCCATCAGGGCAATCTTCAGCGGAAGGGAATCTTTCAGTTTCATCAATTATTTCCTTATATTTGCAAATAGCGCAAACCAGCAAAAACAAAGCCATGGCAGACGAAAAGATCATATTCTCGATGAACGGGGTGGGTAAAGTCCTCCCGCACAATAACAAAGTCATCCTCAAGGACATCTACCTTTCCTTCTTCTACGGGGCGAAGATCGGCATCATCGGTCTGAACGGTTCCGGAAAATCGACGCTCCTCAAGATCATCGCCGGCGTGGAGAAATCCTACAAGGGCGAGGTCGTATGGGCCCCGGGCTACAGCGTGGGGTATCTGGCGCAGGAGCCGGAGATGGACCCGGACAAGACCGTCATCGAGGTGGTCCAGGAAGGCGTGCAGGAAGTCATGGACGTCCTGCAGGAATACAACGACATCTCCATGAAGTTCATGGAGCCCCTGGACGACGACGAGATGAACCGCCTCATCGAGCGCCAGGGCGAACTCACGGAACTCATCGAGCACCTGGACGGCTGGGAGATCGACGCGAAGCTGGAACGGGCGATGGACGCCCTCCAGTGCCCGCCTTCGGACGCCCTGGTCAAGAATCTCTCCGGCGGTGAGCGCCGCCGCGTGGCCCTGTGCCGCCTCCTCCTGCAGCAGCCGGACGTCCTCCTGCTGGACGAACCCACGAACCACCTGGACACCGAGTCCATCCAGTGGCTGGAAGCACACCTGCAGCAGTACAAGGGCACGGTCATCGCCGTCACGCACGACCGGTACTTCCTGGACAACGTCGCCGGCTGGATCCTGGAACTGGACCGCGGCGAGGGCATTCCCTGGAAGGGAAACTACTCCTCCTGGCTGGACCAGAAGACCAAGCGGCTCGCGATGGAGGAGAAGCAGGAATCCAAGCGCCGGAAGACGTTGGAACGCGAACTCGAATGGGTCCGGATGGCCCCGAAGGCCCGTCAGGCCAAGCAGAAGGCCCGTCTGGGCGCCTACGAGAAACTGGCCTCGGCCGACGTGAAGCAGAAAGAGGCGAACCTCGAAATCTACATCCCCAACGGACCGCACCTGGGCAACAAGGTCATCGCCTTCCACGATGTGTCCAAGGCCTACGACGGCAAGGTCCTCTTCGAGCACCTGAGCTTCGAACTCCCGCCGGCCGGCATCGTGGGCGTCATCGGCCCGAACGGCGCCGGAAAGACCACCCTCTTCCGCCTCGTCATGGGCATCGAACAGCCCGACAGCGGATCCATCGAGATCGGCGAGACCGTCAAGATCGCGTACGTGGACCAGCAGCACAAGTCCATCGACCCGGACAAGACGGTCTATGAGACGATTGCGGGTAATTCCGAATGGGTGCGCCTCGGGAACCGCGACATCAACGCCCGCGCCTGGGTGTCCCGCTTCAACTTCTCCGGCGCCGACCAGGAGAAGCTGTGCGGCGTCCTTTCCGGCGGCGAGCGGAACCGCCTGCACCTCGCCCTCACCCTCAAGGACGAAGGCAACGTCCTGCTTCTGGACGAACCTACCAACGATGTGGATGTCAATACGATCCGCGCCCTGGAGGAAGGTCTGGACGGGTTCGCGGGCTGCGCCGTCGTCGTGAGCCACGACCGCTGGTTCCTGGACCGCATCGCTACGCACATCCTCGCCTTCGAGGGCGACTCGGAGGTGGTCTTTTTCGACGGCAACTATTCCGAATACGAGGAGAACAAGAAGATGCGCATGGGCAATGTGGAGCCCAAGCGCTTCAAGTACAAGAAGTTGATGGAGTAATCAGCGGTCCAGGACGAGGTCCTGCCGGACTTCCCCGCCTTGCAGGCGGACCCAGGTCCGGAAAGGACGGGCGCCCTGCGTGAACCGGAAAAGGCGCGCGCCGCTCGGGCCGAGGTGGTTGTATGTGGTGTCGCAGCCGCTGAAGCGGCCGTAGATGTAATACATTTGCCCATAGTCCAGGACATAGTCGCAGTCGTGGTCATGGCCGTTGACGATCGCCTGGATATCCCCCAGTTCCCGCATCTGGGCCAGCAGCCCGGAATTCAGGCGGGAGGGGCAGGGCGGCTCGCCGTTTTCGCCGGCGAGGATCTTTCCTCCGCTGGACAGGCCTTCCGGAAGCTCACAGAGCGGGATGTGGAAGAAGGCCAGCGACGGGACGGGGACGCCGCCATGGCTTTCCGTGAACTTCACGCTGTGGCTGCGGTACCATTCCAGCTGAGAGAAGCGGATGTAATCGTACGAATGGATCTCCTCCTCCCCTTTCAGGATGACGGCGTCCATGGAATCGAACAAATAGAGCACCCGGTCCACGCCGCCGGGGCCGGACAGCGTAATGACATCGTTGGAACAGCCGTAAACGCCCTCCTTGGGCGGCAGGTTCACGCAACCGGGAATCTCCCGGACGATGCGGAACATATCCTCCCGGGTGGCGCCGAACTGGGAATCGTGATTGCCCAGTGCGACCGCGAACGGGATACCCCGGTCTGCGATCGGCCGGAGGATTTCCTGCGCCGAAGGAATGTCCGGACGGCCGAACACGATGTCGCCCGTATGGATGACGAGGTCCGGACGCTCAGCGTCCAGCATCTCGCAGACGTTGCTGAGCGCCCGCTCGCTGCGGGGGTCGCCCGCGATGTAGTGGGTATCAGTCAATTGGAGAACCTTGAATGTTCCGTCGGGGCCGTAGCGGAAGTCCCGGGCGATGGACAAACGGGCGTCTTCTCCTCCGGTTTCCTCCCGCCGGCAGCCGGCCAGGACGGGTGCCGCAGAGGCGGCGGCGGTCAGGAATGCGGCGTTCTTGAGGAAGGATCTGCGTTTCATAGATTCCGTTTTTTGTATTTCAATGTTAAGCTATACTGATTATCAATGATTTACGATATATCAGCAATAAATGTGGTACAAAGACTTAAAAAGAAAAAGAAGGTAAAAACGAGTGTCGATAAGTGTGAGAGGGCGGTTTTCTTAACCTTGGACGGTAGGAAGCCGCCCATCTTTGTGTGGTGGCCACTGATTTTGGAATGTAAAGACGTCTCGGATTTTGGTTGAAGTCTTTGCGGATTGTTAGGGTTTGGTTTGTAAAGAGAGAGCCTCCCGGAATCTCACGACTGCGGAAGGCTCGAAGTTTAGGTTAGTACTTGGGGATTCTTTGTACCCGGTCCCCAGAGCCGGGCTTGAGGCTAGTCTCCGCCTCCGGCTGCTGCAGCTGCTTCCCACTTGCACTCCGCCAGCATGGTGCCGGACTTTTCGCCGGTGGTGCTGTTGACGAAGTAGTAGCGGAAGAAGATCTTCGGAGCCGCAGCGCTGGGGGCGCCGTGCTTGGCCACGTAGTCGGCACGGATGTCGACGGCGGTGGCGTCGGGTTCCTCGACCATCTTGACGGCCACGGCCTTGCTGTGAGCGCGGGAAACGCCGTTGCTGAGGCCTTCGGATGCTTCGATGACCAGGAAGATGCCGCCGTTGTCGGCGAGGGCCTGGTCCAGCTTGAAGGTGAAGGTTTCGCCCTGGCAGACGATGGTGGCGGAGGAAGGAGTCTCCACACCCACTAGGGTGGGCGGAGTGGTGAGAGCTTGTCCGCCGCAGGCTACGATCCAGTAGTTGAGGCGGGTGAAGAGGTTGGCGCCGGAGATTTTGGCCTTGGAACCGAGCACGGAACGCCCTTCCTGGCTGAGGGCCAGTTTGTTCCACGCCAGGATGCTGGCATTTGGCAGACTCTTCCACTGGGTGGTGAGCTGCTTGAAAATACCCTTGACCTTGGCCTGGTCACTGGTGCGGATGGAGCCGCCGTATCCGCGGTTGCGGATATACTTGCGACTCTTCATTTTGGCTGCGGTAACGCCCTTGGCGCTGCCGGACATCTCCTCGAAGGCAATCGACGGGATATACTTCATAAGGCTTTAGAGTTTAGGTTGTTGTGAAAGAAATAAAGAAATAGGTATAGTATTGCAATGACTATCAGGATAAGGGAGACGGAACCAAGCTTCAGGCGGAATCGCTGCCACCAGGTGAGCTCCTTCTCGATATAGACATCTTCCCGGACCACCCGGTCCCGGTACACCAGCGAGTCGCGGTAAACAATCTCGTTCTGGACGATTACGGGCTCCCTGACGGGCTTTGTCTGCAGGGAATGATGCAGAACACCTCCGGAGACGGAAGCCTCGGATTTGGCGTATTTGTTCTCCAATGTGGAGGCGGTGTCCAAAGTGGCCCTCTTTTCAATTATTACCGGCAGCTCGATGTATGCCGTGTCACGGATGAACTCCCGCTCCACCCGGACCTCCACCCGGGTACTGTCCGTCACGGATGGCGTATGTCGGACAGTACCACAGGAGGAAGCTGCGAGCAGGGCGAGCAGGACAACTATGTAGGAGAAAATCTTCATCGGTTCAGTCGTTATATTTGTGTTCGTTCTCGATGACGTCCTTCAGTTCAGCCTCGAACTTCCGGAATTTCACATCATAACTGGCCTTGACGCCGAGAATGGCGCCACAGAGTACCAGCAGCTCGCTGACGATGGAAATTGCGCTGTTGGCAATCTCTCCCAGCGGCGGGACCAGGAACAAGCAGACGGCGGCTATGATGACTCCGCTGCTGAAACTGGCAATGGCGATAACGCCCTGCAGCCTGGTAAGTTCTATGCGCTTTTTCTCGGACATGGTGCAACAGGTTTAATTGTCGAATCCTTCATACGCACCGCTTCCGGAAGGCTCGGACGATTCATCCTGAACACCATCTCTCACTAGGAAGGCGAAGATGAACGGATCATAACCGGTACTCTCGAATCCAGACATCCTCTCCGGGCAGGTAAACACTCCGTTCTCGATATGAGCCAGCGATGCTCCGTTGACAGAGGGGTTGTACTGGTTGGAGCCGCCGAGGAATACCACATCAGCATTGACATCTGTTGGGAAATTGCCCATCTGCGCCTCCCAAGGCTCATTCCGGTAAGAGTAGGAGCAACTTCTGAACTGCATATGCAAGAACACCCAATGCTCAAAGATGACGCAGAAGGTTTCTGAACTCCAGTAGAGATACTGCGTCTCCTGGGTCATATCTATGCGCGTACGTGTACCCTTGACGGTATTGGAACCCCGGGCCAGGGCCGTGTAGAGCGCCTGGATGTAGATGGTGATTTCTCCCTTCTCGTCGAAGTTGGTGAACTTCTCCAGGCAGATGGTGTTCTTGTCCTTGATCCAGGACTTGATGGCGGTACCACCGTCGTTATTCCACGTATAAGAGGAGTAAACGTAGCGGTCGTGGAATGTCAGGATAACGCCGGTGATGGCGCTGCGCTCGATGTAGAGGTCCGGGACGTAGATTTCCAGGACATCCGCCGCCTGATAGGCTGCGTTCGCAGGATCGTAGGAGACTTTCGCATTGAGGACGACGAAATTCTCCTCCTGATGGGACTTGAAAGCAATCTGTCCAGCCCCGAAGTTGTTGCCGGTTGAGTTGAAGAGTCTAGCCATATCAATAGAGGATGCCCGGGCCGAAGACCTCGGTAGGTTTCACATAATAGCCGCCTCGATGGGCGAAGCAGATATTGGCGCCGTCCCAACTGGAGTTCCGGAGCCAGATGATGTAGGATTGTGCGGCAAGGGCGCAGTTCCCTTCGCCCATACCACGGCCGAGGGCCATGCTGGTGCCTACGCAGTCTTCCGGTAGATCCTGGTCAAGATAGGCATAGGAGCTGGCCACGTTGCTGTGTCCAAGGCAGACGGAGTCGAACTGCACGACGGGCGCACCGGTGGAAAAGTCCACATCCAGAGAGGAAACGTGTTGCTCCTGCTCCGGGTTGAGGTTCCGCATCGTGACACGCCTGCGGGGTGTGTAGCCGGAAGATCCGTCGCTTTCGCAGATGGCCGAGTCCCTGAACACCTGCCCGGTGCAGCCGGTCACGGTATCGAGCCAGTAGGTCTCAATGAACACCTTCTGGCCCACCGCAGGGCAACGCCGATAGACTTCAAGTACAGCTCGGTGACATCCGCCTCGCCCCAGTCATCCTCCATCCCGGGAGAAAGAATCACGGTTTTGCTCCAGCCGTTGGAAACGCCGGCGCTCTGCGCTCCGGACATCTTCACCACCAGCTTATAAGGGGCTGTCTCATGGACGATGCCGGTGAATGCGATGACGGAAGGCATCACGAACACGCCTTCATACTCCACGTTTGGAACGGCCGTGAGGGCTGCGGGAGCGTCCGCAATCACAGCCTCCCCGGCCATCACGCGGTTAGCGTTGAGGCGGACATAAAGATTGATACCGGAAAGCTCGGCTTTCTGGCCGAAGACCGACAGCCCGGAAGCGTGCTGTGCGAGGCGTTCCCACTCCAGCATCTGGGCGTCGGTAAGGGTCTTGTAGGATTTGCTGATTTTGGAGAGGGACGCGCGACGGACCACCTGGGCTGAGGTCGCCATCCCTGTAGGAAAACTCCGGACGGAAAGGATGCTGCGGCCGCCGACCTGCCTGGCCGTAACACCCTTTGCCGAACCGGAGAAGCCCCCGAAAGCGATGGAAGGAAGGGCAATCATAGTCTTGTTTTAGGTTTAAGTTCAGGTCATCAACCCCGACGACCAGAACAAATATACAAAACTAATTTCGCCTATCAATCAAGCATTTAGATTATTTTACTTAAAGATAAACAACCCCTAAAATCAGATAAAAAACCGAAAAGTCCGCATCCGTTCCCGGCTCCGAAAACCGGTCTGCGTGTCGAGTAAAATGAAGCGGCAATGGGCGGTGAATTCCGACAGGTCCAGCCTCCACGTCTCTCGGAAATCCGGAATCAGGAATGAGACGCGGCCATCATCCTCCGGGCAGTTGGAGCTGGCGAGAAAGTTCCGCTGCAGCCCGGGTTGCCGGCCGTGTCCCGGCCTTGTGAGCTCCAGCTTCAGCAACAGCCGGTACCTGCGGCCGTTGTGGCCATACCCGATGCTGCAGAAGAAATTCATCAGGAGGCCCGTCCCCTCAACGACCTGGTTGGATTCCAAATCCAGGAAGAAATCCGGGAACGACGAATAGCGGACCGGTGCCGGCACGTGCTCGTTCCCCAACTGGGCGAAGCCTTGGTAAGCCGACACGAAGAGATTGTAGCCGGAGATATGAGCCTTCTTGTCGTAGGGCGCCCGCTTGCTGGGAACCTCAACGGCATACTCGTTCCAGATCTTCTGCTCCTCCCAGGGAATGGACCTCCACGCCTCCAGCGCACGGTGATGCAGGTCCGCCTGCACCAGCTGCGCTTCGGTGCCCTTGAACTCGGTGTAAGCCTTCTTCTTGTAGTAGCAGTTCTTCTTCCAGTGGAAGTATGTGCGGTTCCCGACGGAGCCATAGCAATCCTCGAACGGGATGGTAGGAATGTAGCGTGGCATAGTTATAAGTTTAGGTCAGGTACGGCAGCACTAATATAGTCATTTTTAGCGGATTATCCAAGGGGTATGCCCTCGCGCCGGACACACCTCAACCCGGCATCGACCATTGAGGAGACAGGCAGTGGCCACCGGATATAAAGTCTTAAGCAGAGGCCTATCTTCCCAGTAGCTGAAAGGTATGACTTGCGCTTCACTATCCGCACCCGCAGCGGCGGCAGCCGCTGCCTCCTTGTGGTATATTTTTATCCTTGGTACTGTCCTTCAGGCGGGGTACGGCGCTGGAATCAGCACTGAAGCCGGGGCGTATGTCCCCCAGTCAGCCTATGGTGCTGTCCAGTCTCTTAGCTGCAGGGGTTGTGTGCGTGGGCTTTGTGGGTGGAGGCTAAGAGTCTGGCAGTGCCATAGGACACGGAGCGAAGCGGAGTGTGGCGGCGGAGGCGGTCTGGAAGCGTGGGGACGGCGGGCTCTGGAGCGCCGCGGAAGGGAGACTACAGGCTCCCTGGAGCAGCGGAAGAGACCGACGCGAAGGGTGGGCAGACGGCCTCCGCCGCCTAGGCCGGAACGGCCCAAAGGGAGTGAGCGCGGCACAGGCGTTGATGCGGGTGATGACGGTCCCCGCGAACAGGCACTGTCCTACGAATTGAGGTACTTGGCCACGACGCTGATGCGGGGCGCAAACCGGCACAGTCTGTGGCGGGTTTATCCCGACACTGTCTGTGCCAGCAGCCGGGACGGCTGCCTCCCCGGCGCCCGGAAGCTTCTGCAAGTGGCGCGTCAGCGACAGCTTGCAGAGGCTGGAGGAATTGCTGCCGGGGTTTGATTGAGCCGCTTGCGGCTTACCGAGGAGTGGAGGGACGGGACTCTTCTGACGGAGCTTGCGGAGGAAGAGGAGTCACGGCCTGGAACGACCCAGCAGCGGAGCTGCGTAAGGCGGCAGGATGCCCGCACTGCACGGACACTGAATGCGGGTGATGTCGGTCGAGAAGCACTGCGGCTCTGCGTGGCTGCACTTTGCGCCCACGAACAGTTCCTACTCCTCTTCACGGAGAACGTAACGGAAGTTGTGGTCTCCGGAGCCTGCGGAGGAGACGACAACTGGAGCGGGGCTGGCGATGCACTGCCGGTCCTACAAAGAAGCGCAAAGTGCGCGGCCCGGCGACGGACTGGGTCCCGGGAGGTCCCTGAGCCGGGCCGCTCTCCTGCCGCCGCCTCGCCCGGGAGTTCGGAGGTGGGACTCTCGCACTGCACCGACGGAACCAAGTTACACATAATCTTGTTTGTGTAACGTTTTGCTGGTATGACGTCCGAGCGGGTGATGACCTTCGAGAATTGATGCCGCACCAGCGGGTGATGCCGATGTCGCAAAATGCTTACACAAACGGTCTAAGATTATGTTAACTTGGTGAATTTAAAGCACTTACTCTCGCGCCGGGACAGCGTCTCCCGGGCAATATCTTCTCCCCTTGGGGAGTCAGAGGGGGATCACAGGGCGAGTCTCTTGCCGGCTTCGGGTGTGTGATGGCAAGGGCAGCGGCAAGCAGCCGCTGCGCGGGGCCGGCAAGAGTCTCGCAACCGCTTTCCCTTTATCGGGTGGGAAGGGCGCTTTGCGCCAGGGTGGGGATAAACCAGCCGCAGGCTGACCGCTTTCTGGTACCGACCCTTGAACTGGTACCCCCTTCAATTGGAGTATAGACGCTCGCATAGGGAAGGCGACAGATAGGGGAAGTTCACACTATCTTATGTCCACATTGCCCTATTTTGCCATTCTTCTTGTGAAATCTCAAGTTCAAGTGTTGCATAGTCTTTGTCTATCAGAAAGCTGCCACACTTATCTGCTTTTTTAAAAAGACATCTCATTTCAGGAGGGGCCCCCGGACCGGGGCCGGGAATAGACAATAGACCAACCTGGCTGAGAGTATCATACTCAATTGGAATCACTACATTGCCAAAGCGGTTTATTAGCCCGTATTTATTGTTTTGTTGAACTATCGCGAAGTCATTGACATACGTCCATTGAATGAAATCTGTATCTTGGATGAGGTAACCTGGACTGGGAATATCACAGCCGTCAAGAGTCCGAGATAGGCACCTAATTATCAACTTTCTTAATAGGATGTCGCGTATCCCTGCCGTATCTAGTTCTTTTACAATTATTTCTTTCGGCATTTCTGCTGTCAAGAAGCATACTCTCCCTGTAACAAGTTCCATTATTGAACGACCAAATCCGATGTCATCAATCTCAAAGTTTGTATCGGTTCTTCCTGCGGAAAGGTCGGATAAGATGAAACGTCCCCCATTATCAACCAAAATATTCGATAGTTTTACATCATTATGAACAATCCTCAAATCGTGAAGGTGTTCCAATGCGCCTGAAATGCATTCACAAAACCTCCAGACTGTAAGCATATCGCATTTCCCCCGCAGTGCATAAGCGGACTTGGGATAATACGGTAGAACCATGTTCAATAACTCTCCCTCTCGGAAGAGGTCCCATGGATTGATTATCGTGGGATGCTTGATTATACTTAAAAGGCTATACTCAGTGACTAACTTGCTTTCGTACCCTTCTTTGGGACGCTTAATACATGCTGGCCCCGTGAACATATGAGGTCCGGAAACCTCATCTCTCTGCGCGAGCCATATTGTGCTATGACTTCCTTCACCAATTTGGCCCTTCACGAAATAATACAGATTCTCTTCACAAGGATGGATTATCTCTGTCTGTTCGGGCGTAAAGGAAGGATTGACAGTGCTTTGTGGGCATTCACCGCGTACACTTGAGGTGATCCCATAATAACCGGGCGCGTCCTTATTTGCTGGATTGCCCATAATGATTGTGGAATTTGTATCCATAGATCCACGAAACAAAGGAGAATTACTCAGATACTGGTCGGACAGTAAACCCGCAATACCGAAGGTCACTGCCAAGATAGTGAAAACCAGATGTAAATAGGAAGGACCACGAGCAATACTGGTCCTCGGCATATAAAGAGGAAGACCAATAGTAGCCGGATATGCCTACTTCGTCATAGCCCCGATCTAGTCGCCGACCAGATGCCGCAAGAAAAATACTGTTCCCGTTCTTCTTGCTGGTAACAATACAACCTTTAATACCGTCTTTAGTCGCCCTTTTCAATGAGCAATACTTTGTTAGTTCTTCCCATTCCAAAGCGGTTGGCATACGCCAGTCTTTACCCCAATAAAGAAAAGCGACATCATCCGACTTGTCTAAACTTGTCATGTTATCGATAGATGAATAGTATTTCGAGAATTGGACTTCGTACTTATATACGCTGGTATTGGAGAGTGTGTCCGAAGAAGAGACTTCTATGAATCCAGTATCCGACACCAAAAAAATGTGAATGTCTGTACAATACCTCAGGGTGTTCCAGCAATAGTTATTTTTGGGACATGTTTCCCCCCAAGCATAATACTCTCCAGATTCATATGGTGACGATGCTCCAACATTGCAAGTAGCCCATTTTATGCCTGAGGGTAATCCAAGATCGACATACTCATGTCCGAGAATTGTCCTGCTTACTGTCTGTGCATTTGCAGTTAATACAGACATTGTTATTGATGAGATTATCAACAAAACACGTTTCATAACAAGGTCTTAAACGAACTATTCTATTCACGGTTGTCGATTCGTATAACCCTGTCCATTGCATCCCAATAAGGGACCCCATCATGCCGAAGATTGAGTACCCCATACAGGATAGCAATACCTGCAACAGTGGAAATAATTGCGGGGAAAGTAGTCCCAACATTTGAGAAGACAGATGCAAATAGAACTATTGCTAATCCAATTGATTGAACCCCCAGTACGACATAAAAACCAGTCTTTCTCCATTCAAGGAGCATAACAAAACCCAACAAGGTGATTAGCGAACTAAATAACCATGATAATCTAAGCCAGATAGGCTCCGGCGTACCAGACCAAAGGCCTTTTGAAGAAAACAGGAGCAAGAAATATATGATAGACATTATACCGTTAGCAATAGCGCATAGCCATAGCCAAAATGAAATAAACCCATGTCGTTTAGCTTCTTTCATACTCTCATTGATTATTATACTAATTCCGATAATTTGTCTGAACAGTTGTCTATGAAAAGTTTATCATACCCAGGCACGTGACTTTATCCCATTTACTGCCTTATCTTACTTGTTTGTTCATTGTGATGGTCGGCAATTTACTTTTCTTTTTGTCGGACTTTTGGAGAATCCGCTCTAAATTGACCCCCTTGGTCCGGTCTTAATTGACCCCCCACCTTTCCTTCTTTCATCGAAAAACGAAAAGCAAGCTGAAGAGAGCAAAAACCTCTTCAGCCTGCTTTCTATTAAGGATTTCTATCTCA
>JAFUDV010000086.1 GCA_017464245.1 Bacteroidales bacterium
GAATTGCACAAGTACGGGCGCATCTACATGTACCGGTTCCGTCCGTCCTATGAGATGTATGCGAGGCCCATTGACGAGTACCCGGCAAAGTCCCGGCAGGCGGCGGCCATCATGGCCATGATCCAGAACAACCTGGATCCCCGGGTGGCCCAGCACCCGCACGAACTGATCATCTACGGCGGCAACGGCGCCATCTTCCAGAACTGGGCGCAGTACCGCCTCGTGATGCAGTATCTGGCCACGATGACGGACGAGCAGACGCTCGTCATGTACTCCGGCCATCCGCTGGGCCTTTTCCCCAGCCACAAGGACGCGCCGCGGGTGATCGTCACCAACGGCATGGTCATCCCGAACTACTCCAAGCCGGACCACTGGGAGAAGTTCAATGCCATGGGTGTAAGCCAATACGGCCAGATGACGGCCGGTTCCTATATGTACATCGGTCCCCAGGGCATCGTGCACGGCACCACCATCACGGTGATGAACGCCGCGCGAAAGCAGCTGAAGGCCAAAGGCCTCGACGGCGACGACCGCGGCGGACTGCTGTTCGTGACGGCGGGCCTCGGCGGCATGTCGGGCGCCCAGCCCAAGGCGGGCAACATCGCCGGCGTGGTGAGCGTCACGGCCGAGATCAATCCCAAGGCCGCAGAGAAGCGCTACGAGCAGGGCTGGGTGGACGAACTCCATACGGACCTGGACGAACTCATCCCGCGCATCCGCAAGGCCGTCGCAGCCAAGGAGGTCGTCTCCCTCGCCTATGTCGGGAACATCGTGGACCTGTGGGAGCGTCTCGCGGACGAAGGCGTCCATGTGGACCTGGGCTCCGACCAGACCTCCCTCCACAACCCGTGGGCGGGCGGTTACTATCCCGTGGGCTACAGCCTCGAAGAGTCCAAGAAGATGATGGCCGAGGAGCCGGAACGCTTCAAGGAGGCCGTGAAAGCATCGCTGCGCCGCCATGTCGCCGCTGTGAACCGCCTGGCGGACAAAGGCATGTATTTCTTTGACTACGGCAACGCCTTCCTCCTGGAAAGCTCCCGCGCCGGGGCCGACGTCCTCAAGGCCGACGGCTCCTTCCGGTATCCTTCCTATGTGCAGGACATCATGGGCCCGCTGTATTTCGACTACGGATTCGGCCCGTTCCGCTGGGTGTGCATGAGCGAGAAGCCGGAGGACCTCGCGAAGTCCGACGCCCTCGCGGTGAAGGTCCTCGGCGAGATCGCCGCCACGGCTCCCGAGGAGATCGCCGGGCAGATGCGCGACAACATCCACTGGATCGAGGAAGCCGGCCGCAACCACCTGGTGGTGGGCTCCCAGGCCCGCATCCTCTATGCCGACTGCGAAGGCCGCACGAAGATCGCCCTCGCCTTCAACGAGGCCATCCGGAGCGGCGAAATCACCGCACCCATCGTCCTGGGACGCGACCACCACGACGTTTCCGGCACGGATTCCCCGTTCCGCGAAACCTCCAACATCTATGACGGCTCGCAGTTCACCGCCGACATGGCCGTCCAGAATGTCATCGGCGACGGTTTCCGCGGCGCCACGTGGGTGTCCATCCACAACGGCGGCGGCGTGGGCTGGGGCGAAGTCATCAACGGCGGCTTCGGCATGGTCATCGACGGCAGCGAAGACAGTGCCCGTCACATCCGCGAAATGCTGTTCTGGGATGTGAACAACGGCATCGCCCGCCGCAGCTGGGCCCGGAACGAAGGCGCCCGTTTCGCCATCGAGCGCGAAATGGCCCGCACCCCCCAGCTCAAAGTCACCCTCCCGAACTTCGCCGACGAAACCCTTATCCGTAAAACCCTGAACCAGCTATGATCCACTATATCTCCTCCGAGCGCCTGACCCTCGAGCGCCTGAAACAGATTATCGACAACCACGAGCAGATCGCCCTTTCGGAGGAAGCGGTCGATGCCATCGTCAAATGCCGCAAGTACCTGGACAGCAAAATGGAAGACATCGGCCGTCCGGTCTATGGCATCACCACGGGCTTCGGCTCCCTGTACAACGTGACCATACCGGCGGACGAGCTTTCCCAGCTCCAGCACAACCTGGTGATGTCGCACGCCTGCGGCACCGGCGAGACCGTCCGTCCGCAGATCGTCAAACTGATGCTCTTCCTCAAGGCGCAGAGCCTGTCCTACGGACATTCCGGGGCCCAGCTCATCACCGTGCAGCGGCTCATCGACATGTTCAACGAGGACATCCTGCCGGTGGTGTACCAGCAGGGGTCTCTGGGGGCCTCCGGCGACCTCGCTCCCCTCGCGCACCTGAGCCTTCCGCTCATCGGCCTGGGCGAAGTCCTGTACAAGGGGCGCATCCGCCCGTCGGCCGAAGTATGGGCCGAGAAGGGATGGGAGCCCATCACCCTCCAGTCCAAGGAAGGCCTGGCGTTGCTGAACGGCACCCAGTTCATGAGCGCCCACGCCGTGTGGGCCCTCCTCAAGAGCATGCGCCTTTCCAAGTGGGCCGACCGGATCGCAGCCATCTCCCTGGACGCCTATGACGGCCGCATCGAGCCGTTCCTCCCGCTCACCCATCACCTGCGCCCGCATGTGGGCCAGATCGAAACGGGCCGCGTTTTCATGGAAATCCTGGAGGGAAGCGAACTGATCCGCCGTCCCAAGGAGCATGTCCAGGACCCGTACAGCTTCCGCTGCATCCCGCAGGTCCACGGCGCCGTGAAGGACAACATCTCCTACGTCAAGTCGGTCATCGAGAACGAGATCAATTCCGCGACGGACAACCCCAACATCTTCCCGGACGAAGACATGGTCATCTCCGCGGGCAATTTCCACGGAGAGCCCATCGCCATTCCGATGGACGCCCTCGCCATCGCCATGTCGGAACTGGCCAGCATCTCGGAAAGACGCACGTACCAGCTCATCCACGGCCTCCGCGGCCTGCCCAAGTACCTGGTGGCCAATCCGGGCCTGAACAGCGGCTTCATGATCCCGCAGTACACCGCCGCGAGCATCGTGAGCCAGAACAAGGGACTCTGCTGGCCCGCCTCCTGCGACTCCATTCCCTCGTCGCAGGGCCAGGAGGACCATGTGAGCATGGGCTCCAACGCGGCGACGAAACTGGTCCGCGTGGTGGACAACACCGAGACCGTCCTGGGCATCGAGCTCTTCAACGCCGCCCAGGCCCTCGAGTTCCGCCGTCCGGCGAAGACTTCCCCCATCCTGGAGCACATCTTCGAAGACTTCCGCAAGGTCGTCCCCTTCATCAGCGACGACACCTACATGCATCCGCTCATCGAGAAGTCGGTCCAGTTCATCCGCCAGGAGCAGTATCTATGATCCTTATCAAAAATATCGGAGAACTCGTCGGGATCGTTCCCGCGGGCGTGCTGCGGAAGCAGGGCGACGAGATGGCAGAGACGGGCATTTTGAAAGATGCCTGGCTGGCCATCGAGGACGGAAAGATTGCCGGATTCGGGCCCATGGGCACGGAACCTGCTGCTGACAAAGTGACTGACGCCGAGGGCGGCATGGTCATGCCGGCCTTCTGCGACAGCCATACGCACATCGTGTACGCGGGGAGCCGTGACGGCGAGTTCCTGGACAAGATCAACGGCCTGAGCTACGAGGAGATCGCGGCCCGCGGCGGCGGTATCCTCAACTCTTCCGACCTGCTGCACGAGACGTCCGAAGACGAGCTGTACGAGCAGTCGATGGCCCGCGTCCGCGAGATGATGGCCAAAGGTTCCGGAGCCATCGAGATCAAGAGCGGCTATGGGCTCAACCCGGCCGACGAACTCAAGATGCTGCGGGTGATCCGCCGCATCAAGGAGTCCGTCCCGGCGCTCGTCCGCATCACCTTCCTCGGGGCCCATGCCGTCGGCCGCGGCTATACGCACGAGGAGTACGTGCAGGCGATGGCCGACATGATGCCCCAGGCGGCGGAATACGCTGATTTCGTGGACGTTTTCTGCGACGAAGGGTTCTTTACCGTCAAGGATACTTCCCGCCTGCTCGAGGCCGGCGCGGCCTGCGGCCTGCGCCCGAAGATCCATGCCAACGAGCTTGCTGTCAGCGGCGGCGTGCAGGTGGGCGTGAAGTACGGCGCCCTGTCCGTGGACCATTTGGAGCGGACCGGGGATGCGGAAATCGAAGCCCTGCGGGGCTCGGCCACCATGCCGACGATGCTGCCCGGCTCGTCCTTCTTCCTGGGCATCCCCTTTGGCCGCGCTAAAGAGTTTATCGGCGCAGGCCTCGGCATCGCCCTGGCATCGGACTACAACCCCGGGTCCTCCCCCTCCGGCGACATGCGGTTCGTGATGGCTCTCGGATGCATCCGGATGCGCCTCACTCCGGTGCAGGCCCTGAACGCCGTCACCCTGAACAGCGCCTACGCCATAGGCCTTTCCGACATCACCGGTTCCATCACCCCCGGCAAGCGCGCCGACCTCCTCCTCACCCACCCCGGCTGGACCCTCACCCGCCTCCCCTACCTCTACCAGACCCCCTTCCTCCGGACAGTCTTCCTGGGAGGCCGGGCGCTGGAATAACTCTCCTGCCTGCACGCGGGCAAGGTCTGCCACCATTACGGGCACGGTTTGTTTATTTTCGACAGACCGTGCCCATCATTTATGCCCTGGACTCACCTGCAAGGCCGATCCGGTGGGCAAGGTCTGCGCCCCAAAATCAGACCCTGCCCCAAATTCACGCAGGCCTTGCCTGACTCGCCACCCATGCGAATGTTCCCTCCCCGCCATGAAGAGTTGTAGCCACACGGGCGCACGGAAATGTGGCTGTTTGGCGAAAAATAACTGCTGATGTCACCCCGTACAAATGCATGAATTACCGGTCCGATTTTGTACCGATACAAACTGTTTTTGAATTTTTTGCATATCTTTGTGTTGTACGATTCTTCAAAGATTAAAAGTTTGACAATGAAACTGGACAGTGAACAGAAAAGGGTGCTCAAGGCGGCGTTGCCTGCCTTTCTTGCACTTCCGATTTCCAGTCCCTTGTTTTACTGGCTATTCGGAAAACTGGATTCGTGGACGGATGCCCTCATCCTTTATGCCGGCAACCTTATCATGGTTAGCCTCTTGCTCTTGTTTTATCTCCTCGGTTCCAAAATTCCGAAGAAAGACGACGATTCCAACAAATAGTAGATGCGACTTAAAGCCTTCCTTTTCGCCCTGAGCCTGACGGTGGTAACCGCCTGCGGGCCGATGGTGCGGACGGCGCGGCAGCGAGGGGCCGCAGGCAGCGTTCCGGACACGGAAACGGTCACGGAAACGACCCGTATTCCGGCCGAGGTATCGGCCACCACCGCGACTTCCACATCGGAAGTCCAAGCAACCGCCGACTGGGTATGGACCTACAGCCAGGCCCATCCGGACGGATTCACCGTGGATATCCGCGGACGGAAGGTGCCGACGGAAGGGATTTCTGTCGCGTACGCGGCCACGCAGGACCGGCACTCGAAGGAGGATCTCGGGGATGTGGTCTCCCATGCCCTGGCGCACGACGGCTACGTGGGCGGCTGGTGGAACAGCGAGGACAGCCTGTATTATTTCGACAGCGTCCGGATCCTCCCGGAGAGCGAGTCCGGCGAGGCCGTCTCCTTCGCCCTTAAGAATGAGCAGCTTGCCTTCTACGTTCTTTCTACGGGGGAAGAGGTCCGGATCGACCATATCATCCACCCGCACGAGTTCGAGCCCACGGACCTCCGCGGCTTGACCACGGTTTTCCTGGCCGGCACCATCGACAATGGCAACAGCGAGGATTGGCAGCAGACAGTCGCCGCGAAGCTCGCCGGGCGGGATCGGCGGTACCTGCTCTACAACCCCCGCCAGGAAGAATGGCACCCCGAGCGCAAGGGCGAGATGGACTATCAGGTCAATTGGGAGCTGGAGCACATGGACAAGGCTGACCACATCCTGATGGTCTTCCTCCCGGGCAGCCAGTCCCCCATCACCCTCCTGGAGCTCGGCCTCCACGCCCGCAGCGGCAAACTCCTTGTCGTCTGCACCCCCGGCTTCTACCGCTACGACAACGTCCGCATCACCTGCGAACGTTACGGCGTCCCCGTCTATGGGTCGATCGATGAGGCGCTCGAGGCGCTTCCGTAGCGAGATGCCCCCTCCAAGTGCTCGTACCGGTCCCGCCGATGGACCTATACGAGCAAAATAAGCCTAAAATGCCCGTACAGGTCCATCGGCGGGACCGGTACAAGCACTGAGCAGCTTCGGGAAGGTTCGGAGGCGAGGTCCGGAAGCGAGCGAAATTAAAACACCAGCGTATTGATCGACCCCGCCGGGAGGGTTACCACCCGGGGGCGGTCCAGGCGGCCAAGATGCCCCGAAAGGCCCAAGCGACCCGGGAGGCCTTCCACGGACACGGTCTTCGGGGTGTCACTCTGATTCGCCAGAAGCAGGACCGTGCGGCCGTCGGGATTCAGGAAGCCCAGCGGCATCCGGGCCATCGTCAGGTTCATCCCCGTGGGCGTGAACAGGTCCTCGAGAATCGCTGCCCGGTCCATCTCGGAGAGTTCCGACAGCGAGGTCCATCCCAGTTCATTGAAGCAAGTGCCGAACCCCTCGACCGTCTGATTCACTGCCTGGAGGTCCAAGACGACGGAAGCCTCCGCCGGAGCCTCGGCCTGGGCCGCCTCCATCACCTGCCAAGGATTCTCAAACGTGGTCGATACCCATTCGACCTTCGCAGCGTGCTGGCAGGATAACATCACGAGCAACGCGAGAAATAAAGTCCCATTTCTCATATCAGTGCTTGTATAGGTCCATTCCATGGACCGGTACGGTCAAAAATACCCTTAAAACGCTTGTACAGGTCCAAATAGTGGACCTGTACAAGCACTATTTCAACGTAAACGTCTTCGTCTTGCCCCGGTACGAGCACCGCACGACCCGGGCGTCCTGGTCGACCGCCACCTTCACGTCCCTGGGAGCATCGACGGTAATCTGGCCGGAGCACCCTTCGGGGACGGCGACCGCATAGGTCGTATTGTCCAGGAGGCCGTTGTCGTCCGTGGCCCAGACCGGATGCGAGGGCATCTCCAGCACCTGGCCACCGACGGAAATCTTCACCACCGGCGGAACGGGGAATTCCATCTTCTGGGCTCTCTTGGTGAAGCCCAGGCCCACGATGTCGCACAGAGGCTCCCCATCCGGGCCTTCGGCCACGAGGAACAGGGCGTGCTTGCCGGTGAGGCCGTCCACGGCGTCGCCGAGTTCGACCGTGTAGCGGGTGACATCGGCCGAAGCGCCGGCGGGAACGTCCACCTCGCCCACCTTCGTTCCGTTCCAGGCTCCGCCTTCCCAGGGGCCGTCGATCCAGACGCCCACGCGGAAGGCCTTGTCGGAACGGGCGGCCAGGAACAGGTTGAACGCCGTTCCGTTGTCCTTACGGACGCCCTCGAACGGCTTCAGGCCGGCCTTGGCCTCCGACAGCCCGCCGAAACCGAAGTACTTGTAACCCAGGATGTCGCCGGCCTTCACGCCGGTGATGTCCATCCGGTTGTCCCATACGTCCCAGTTATCCTGCATCGTCTCCGGGGCGGACATGTAGCAGGCGTAGCCGGCGGAATAGTAGCGGTAAGGAGGAAGGCCGTAGATGTAGAATCCTTCGGAAGTGACCTCGGCACCGGGATACTCCTGTCCGTCAGCCGCTTTCACCGTGAAGCCCCCCTTGTACGGGTCGTAGGCGGTAATCCGCACGACGCCGCCCTCGGCCACCGGCTTCTCGTCGGCATGGACGGACACAGGGGCCACCATCGACTGGCGCGCAAAGCCGAAGCCGCGTGGGGCGCGGTGATAGAACACGTACCACTGGCCGTTGATCTCCGCCAGGGAGCCATGGGTGTTATTGCCGTCGAAGCTGGTCTCCAGGTGTGCTCCGTCCCGGGACAGGACCGGACCGCGGGCATCGACCAGGATGCCACCGCTCTTCCAGGGACCGCGCGGAGAATCGGCATAGGCATAGCGGAGGGTGGCATTGGCCACGGAGAGGCCGTAATCCGGTCCGGAATGGCCGCTGTACAGGTAGATGTACTTGTTCCCGACCTTCCGGAAGGAAGAAGCCTCGAAGAAACTGAAATCCGCCAGGGACTCCCCTTCCGCGACAGCCGGGAAATCAATCGTATCATTCTCCGAGAGGCCGGCCCACGCGCGGAACTGGCGGGCCTGCTCCGAGTCATCCTTCCGGGCGCCATGGGCCATGACGTCCAGCAACGTGTTCGACGGAGCCAGGAAAGGCCAGTCGGGCGTTCCGTGACGCGGGGAATACATCGTATGCTGGTCCAGCTCGGTAGCCGAAGACTTGACGATGCCCCAGGCTCCGTAGGCCCGGAAACCGATACCGTAATCCGGATCTTCCGGATCGTCCACCGGGTCGATGAGCACACCGGGGTCGAAGCCCATGATGCTGCCTGGAAGGAGCTGGCCGTCTTTCACGTTGAGGACGGTGAAGGGCCCGTCGGGACGGTCGCCGACACAGACCATCGGCGTATGGAACAGGGCATGGGGATACAGGTAATACCTCCGCGTTCCGTCGTCCCGGCGGTTCACTTCCACCAGGTCCGGAGCGAACATCGTGCTCCACCGGCCGTTTTCCTCATAGGTGAACACGGGGCCCTCGTCCCTCCAGGCCGAGAGGTCCTCCACCGGGGCGGACCACTGGCGGTCGTCCTGGCCGCAGTAGCTCTCGAAACGGGTGTCGTGCGAGCCGGTCACATACACACGGTACTTCCCGGGGTTGTCCGGGTCCTCGAAGACACGGGGTTCCCCGTCGGGGACATGCTCCCAGAGCGGAAGATAGGGGTTGCCGATGAAATCGGGCGTTTCCGGGACGGAGGTCCGTCCACAGGAAATGGCGGCCACGCAGAGGGCCGCCATCCAGAATGGGTTCTTCATGAAACGAAGCATTTAGAACTTGTAAGAGATGGTCTGAAGGGCTGCATCGGCGGAAGATCCGCCGTACAGGAGTTCGTATTTCCCGCGGACGGGGACCATGTCCTGTGCCTTTTCGTCCCACCAAAGGAAGGTTTCCTTGTCCAGGGGGATGGTGACGGAGACGGTCTGTCCGGCCGGGACGGTCACGCGGCGGAAGGCGCGGAGGGTCTTGACGGGACCGGCGGCGTCATCCGGCTTCCGGACATAGAGCTGCACGATCTCGGTTCCCTCACGATCGCCGGTGTTGGTGACGGGGATGACGACTTTCTTTCCCTTGACCTTGGCCTCGCCATAGGCGAAGGAGGTATAGCTGAGGCCGAAGCCGAACGGATACAGCGGCTCGCCGCGGAAATAGCGGTAGGTATGTCCCTCCATGTTGTAGTCTTCCACGTCGGGCAGCTGGTCCACGTTTTTGTAGAACGTCACGGGCAGCTTGCCGGAAGGGACGACGTCGCCGAACAGGATGTCGGCGATGGCGGTGCCGCCTTCCTGGCCCGGGTACCAGGCCTGGAGGATGGCATCGCAGGTCTCCGTCTCCGGAACGAGGCCGATGGCGCAGCCGGAGAAGTTCACCAGGACGACCTTCTTGCCGGCCTCGTGGAGAGCCTTGATGAGCCGTCGCTGCACGTCGGGCAGTTCGATGTCGGTCCGGTCGCCGCCGGAGAAACCGGGCAGCTGGACGGGCATTTCCTCCCCTTCGAAGCGCGGGGAGATGCCGCCGGCAAAGACGACGACATCGACGCCCTCGAGCTCCTTGAGGACGGCGGCCTCGTCCAAGGCGGGCAGGAAGCCGTTCCGGCGTTCCTGCTCGTCCCGCACATAGTTCTTGATGTCCTCCACGCCGATGGCATACTGCTTGGCGACGGCTTCCAGCTGTTCGTCGGTCATGTCCATGACGGAAGCGAAACGCCCCCTCGGCGCGGGCATGAACTGCGCATCCATGATGCCGCAGCCGCGGACGGAGACCAGGTCGGGGACCCGCTCCTGCAGGGCCTGCAGAAGGGTGACCGTCGTCTTGGGAACCGGATTGTAATTGCCCCACTGCATCTTCGCGTCGTCGGCATTCGGGCCCACGAGGGCGATTTTCTCGTCACCCATGAACGGAAGGATGCCATTGTTGCGGAGCAGGACCATGGACTCGCGGGCCATGTCCAGCGACAGGGCACGGTGTTCAGCCCCTTCCACGATGGAGGCGTCCAGGCCGTCCCACGGGGACTCCCCGTCCATCTCGCCCAGGCGGAAACGTTCGGTGAGGACGCGGAGCAGGTTGCGGTCCAGGTCGGCCTCGTCCAACAGGCCGCTTTCCACGGCTTCCGGAATCTTCACGAACGTGCTGCCGCACTCCACGTCCAGGCCGTTGGCCACGGCGAGGGCGGCAGCCTGCACGTCCGTGTCCACGATCTCGTGATGCCCCTTCTCGAAGAAGTCCGGAATGGCCCAGCAATCGGAGACGACAAGTCCCCTGTAGCCCCATTCGCCCCGGAGGATGTCCTGCACCAGGTACTTGGAAGCGGCGCAGGGGTCGCCCCGGAAGCGGTTGTAGGCCGTCATCACCTCCTGCACGTCGGCCTTGGTCACCAGGTCCTTGAAGGCCGGAAGATAGGTCTCGCGGAGGTCACGTTCTGAGACCTGCGCATCGAAGCGGTGCCGGTTGGACTCCAGTCCGGAGTGGACGGCATAGTGCTTCGCGCAGGCATGCGCCTTGCGGACCGGGGAATCCACCGGGCCCTGCAGGCCGCGGACGACTGCCATGCCCAGCTGGCCCATCAGGTACGGATCCTCGCCGTAGGTTTCCATGCCGCGCCCCCAGCGCGGGTCGCGGAAGATGTTGACATTCGGTGTCCAGAACGTCAGTCCCTGATACTGCTTCACGTCACCGCTTTCGGCGGCCAGGCGGTTCTTCACCCGGGCCTCGTCCGAGACTGCGGTGAACACTTCCTCAATCTTTTCCGTATCGAAGGAGGATGCCATGCCGATGGGCTGCGGGAAGACGGTGGCGGAGCCGTTGCGGGCCACGCCGTGCAGCGCCTCGCTCCACCAGTTGTACCGCTTGATGCCCAGCCGTTCGACGGGCTGGGAGTTGTACTGGACCAGGGCGGCCTTTTCCTCCAGCGTCAGTTTCGAGAGCAGGTCCGCGGCACGGACCTCGGGCGGGAGGGTCTTGTCCTCGTAGGAAACGGGTTTCTTGGAAGTGCAGGCCCAGGCGGCAGCCAGGGTGCACAGCAGAAGGACGGTCTTTTTCATCAGTGTCAGGATTAGTGTTCAGCAAAGATACGCAAAAAACGCTACCGGGCGAGAGAGTGTTCTTTCAAATATGTATCAAAAACTTCTCTATATGCATCATCCCTTCCACGAACAGGATGTCGGACAGTTCCACTTTCCGAAGCGAACCGTCCACCCGGAGGAAGACGGAAGTCTTCTCAGGCGCCGGAGTCGCCGCAGCCGCCGCCTCCTTCATCGCAAACCATTCCCGCGCCTTTCCCTTGGTCAGGTGCGTGACAGGCATGCTCGTAGCGGACGCCGGCCTTGAGGCCGAACTTGCGTTTTCGTTTCCGAGAGCAAAAGTACCGCAATATGCAAGAGGGCGGTGCCGGTTTTAGACGAGCGCCCCGATTCCTTCGACGAACGCCTTACAGGCGGGCCTTGATGGCCTGGGTGGCCTCTTCGTAGCCGGGCTTCTCGAGAAGGGCGAACATGTTCTTCTTGTAGGCCTCCACGCCGGGCTGGTTGAACGGATTCACCCCGAGGGTGTAGGCGCTCACGCCGCAGGCGAACTCGAAGAAATAGAACAGGGAACCCAGGTTGAAGGCATCGACCTTCTCCACGGACACCTGGAGCTGGGGCACGCCGCCGTCCTGGTGGGCGATGACGGTGCCGAGCTCGGCCATGTGGTTGCAATGCTCCACATGCTTGCCGGCGAGGTAGTTGAGGCAGTCCAGGTTCTGCTCGTCGGAGCCGATGACCACGCTGCGGGTGGCTTTCTCCACATGGACGACGGTCTCGAACATCACGCGGTCGCCTTCCTGGATGAACTGGCCCATGGAGTGAAGGTCGGCGGTATTGTTGACGGAAGCGGGGAAGATGCCCACGCCGTCCTTGCCCTCGGACTCGCCGTAGAGTTGCTTCCACCATTCGGCCAGGTAGGTGAACTTGGGGTTGTAGTTGACGAGGATCTCGACCTTCTTGCCGTACTCCTGATAGAGAAGGTTGCGCATCGCAGCATACACGACGGCGGGATTCTCCTCGGACTTGACGGCGAGGGCCTTTTCGGCCTCCAGGGCGCCGGCGAGGATGGCACGGATGTCGAAGCCGCCCACCACGATCGGAAGGATGCCCACCGGAGTCAGGACGGAGAAACGGCCGCCCACGTTGTCCGGGACGATGAAGGTCTTGTAGCCTTCCTGGGTGGAGAGGGTCTTGAGGGCGCCCTTGTGCTCATCGGTAATGGCAACGATGCGCTCGGCGGCTTCCGCCTTGCCGTAGGTCTCCTCGATATACTGCTTGACGATACGGAAGGCCACGGCCGGTTCCGTGGTGGTGCCGGACTTGGAGATGACGATGCAGGCGACGTTGCGCTCGGCGGCCAGGTCCATCAGCTCGGCCAGGTATTCCTCGGACAGGTTGTTGCCGGCAAAGACCACCTCGGGGGCGTCCTTGCGGGAAAGCTGCTTCGCGAAATTGTGGCTCAGGGCCTCCACGGCGCACTTGGCACCGAGATAGCTTCCGCCGATGCCGATGGCGATCACCAGGTCCACGCCCTTGCCCTTCCACAGGTCACGAACCGCCTCGCAGTCCGCGATGAGGCTCTCGGGGGTCTCGGACGGCAGGTGCTTCCAACCCAGGAAGTCATTGCCGGCACCGTTCCCGGCGACGAGGACATCGAACGCATCGAGGGCCTTGCCCACATATTCGTCATACTTGGCTCCGTCCACGAAGCCGCAGCAACCTTTTAGATCAACTTTAACCATTGTCTGTATTCCTTAAAATTTTACAAATGTACGCAATTGCGCGGGTTTTCGCAAACGCGGCTAGCGGCAAGCCTCCCAGAGGACGGTCCGGACGAGGGCGGGATCGTTGGTGGTGATCTGGTCCACGCCCAGGTCCCGCATGGCCTCGATGTCCTTGCGGTCGTCCACGGTCCAGACATTGACGCTCATTCCGAGGTCGTGCGCCTCCTTCACCCATTCCGGATGCTTGTAGAACACGGAATAGTGATAGTCGATGCCGTTGATCCCTTCCGCATGGAGCACGGAGGGAGCGATGTCGCCGCCCAGGTACTGGACCGTATAGCCCGGCGCCTTTCTGGCCAGTTCCCGGCAGATATGATGGCTGAAAGAGATGAAGGCGACCTTCGCGGGCTCCAGCCGGCGGGCATACTGCGGCGGGATGTTGGAGGGTGCCGGACGCAGGGCCTTCAGGCAGTGCTCGACAAGGACGTCCTCCCGTTCGGCGCTCGCATGCGGCTTGAGCTCCAGCACCGGCAGGCAATCCCGGTTGCGGACGGCCTGGGCCATGTACTCGGCCAGGGTGGGAACGGTTTCGCCGTTGGCAAGCTTCTTCGTACGGACCTCGGCGAGGGTGCTCTTCTGGATGTCCAGGCCGTCGATGGTCGGATCATGGTTCACGACCACTTCGTCGTCCGCCGTCAGGTGCAGGTCGAACTCGCTGCCCCAGCAGCCGAACTGCTGCGCTTCCCGGAGGGAGGCGATGGAATTCTGCGCATTCCCCTTCCAGATGCCGCGGTGGGCGACGATCTGTGCGGACGGTACCCGGCGGGCCAGGTAAGCCTTCACGTCGTTCCAGTCATAATACGGTCCCTGGACCGCCTGGATGGCGGGAATGTGGGATTCGCGCTCGTTGTGGAGGAACTTCACGAGGACCCGGTCGGACTTGCGGCTCCGGTAGAAGATCATCTGCAGGTTCGTCGCGAAGGGACAGTAATAGGCCGGGAGCCAGTTCGCGGCCGCCTCTTCGACGGAGAGTTTCTCGCTCACGCCCTCCAGGCCCAGGTAGCAGACCAGGCCCAGGAAAGGCCAGTCGTGACCGAAGGTAAGGTCCGCCGCATTCCTGCGGGTACCGGCGATGACCTCGTCGGCCTGCCGGACCAGGATGTCCACGAGAGGCTTGTTAAGGGGAAGGCGAAGCGCGCCGTTGAGCTCGGAGTTGCACTGGTTCAGGTAGGCCGACAGGAAGTTCATTTCATGGAACTGGACCACATTCCCGAAAGGCAGGTAGCGGAAGAGGTTGTCGTCGATGTCGAACGCCTCCGCCACCTTGGCGACCGAGTAGATGGCGCCCTGGAACGCGATGACGTCCGGGACGAACGCCTTGCCGGCTTCCGGGTCCTTGAACAGGTTCCGGAGCACGGCGACCGTATCCAGGCGCATCGTCTTCCGGTGCCCGGCCATCACCCGCTCCGTACGGGAGGAGATGGTCCCGTTCTCGCCCTGGGCGATGTAGGCCATGTATTTCTCGCCGGTGTCCAGGTCGATGTCCAGGTCGGGCTGGAGGGCCGTCAGCCGGGCGGTGAAGCCGTTCATGGACACGATGACGCGGGGCGTCGTGCTGGAGACGGCGCGGATGTGCTTGCTGCCGTCCCGGAACACCTCCGGATACCGGTGATACATCCGTTCGGCGAGGGCGGCATGTTCGCGGACGCCGCGCGGCGTCAGGCGGCCGTCCATCCCGTTGTACAGTTCGTAGATGACGGCGGCCTCGTGCATCAGGGAATCGCCGGCCGGCGTCAGGAGGCCGGCTTCGCCTGCCCGGGCAAGGATATCACGCACCAGGGCATACTGCGAACCGCCCCATTCGGAACGGGAGCCATGTCGCCCGTAATGGCTGATATAGAAAGGCTTGTATCCCTTGGGCGCAGGCGTGTCATGCAGTGGAAGGAATTCATAGGAATGGGTGTTGAACGCAGCACGCCGGGGATTCTCCCGGAGGTACTGCACGACCGGCGTGTCCGGCTGGGCCGCCGACAGGAAAGCGGACAGTACCAGGACCGAAATGGCAAGGAATCGTTTCATGACATATCAGTTTTACCGGGTGTAATAATCGATCATCCGGACGATGGCGCGGGTGCAGCCGGGGCAGAACTCCTCGCACTCGTTGATGCGCATGCGGCTTTCCTGGACGGGACGGAAGACGCCCTTCATCTGGTAACCGGCCCCCTCATAGACACCCAGTTTCAGATTGAGCCGGGCTTTCTGCTCCTTCGTCAGGGTGTGCCAGATCCGGCGCACGTCCTGCGTCCGGTCCAGTTCGTCCGGTTCCGTGGGAACCGGCGTCCCGGCCGGAAGGAGGTCCTTCCACTTGACGTCAAAGTCGTGGAGCGTGGTCACGTTGGGTTCCCAGGGCTCCGTATCGGCCGGATACTGGGTTTCCTCCTGGTCCCCGTAGGCATACTCGTCGGCCAGGCCGCCGAAAGCATGGCCGAACTCATGGACCATCACGGCATTGAAGGTAGGATTGTCGCTGGGCATGATGGTGACGGAATTGTAGATGCCGCCACCGCCGTAGATGGGTGTGTTCACCAGGACCACCACATGCTCGAACGGGACCGTTCCCAGGAGGTCATAGACCTTCTGCATGGAGGAAGTGGTCAGATAACGGTCCGAATAGAAAGTGTCGAAATGGGTTTCCGCCGGCGTATCCTTCCAGTCCCCTTTCCGGGGAATGCTGGTGCCGGATCCGGGCGATGGAGCGAAAACGGCGCGGACGGAGAAGCGGTCCCGGTTGGAAGCGAACGGCTCGTGCCGGAAAAGGGCCTTCGCCACGCGGGCTGCATCGCCGAAGAACTTCGCCTTCTCGGAAAGGGCGTAGCCGTCGGAAAGGACGACGATGTCGATGGTCTCCGCCAGAGAACCGCCCTGCCAGACCACGGTGGAAGACAGGCCGTTGTCCCCCACCCTGCGGATCAGGATGTCCGCCGGGTCGATCCGGTGCTTCAGGCGGGAGGAGACTTTCCGGTGCGTATCCACCAGGCAGATCTCCACATCCACGGGACGCTTCGGGAACGGGACCTGGAAGCAGTTCTCGAAGGCCTTCTGCACATGCAGGGCCTCCGTCGTCACCTGCCACTCCTGGAACAGCGTGGAGAAGGAATTGGCATACAGGCACCGGCCGCTGTCCGGATCCAGGACGCGGATCTGTCCGTTCCCTTCCAGCAGCGGCTCGGCGAGGTTGCCGCGGCGCCCGGCCCATTCCGAGGTCCGGAGAGCCCGTTGGAAGTAGATGGCCTGATGGCCGGCATCCCCGCAGAAGACATAGTCCAGCCGGAGGGTGGCATTCTCGAAATCGGCATCGAAATCCTGGGCTTGAAGCCCGCCGAGGGTCAGGAAAAGGGCCGCAAGGGCCGGCATCCAACGTTTCATGGTCGTCTATGGATTAATCGTTCGTATGCATCACCCGGTTCACGGCCGCCTCCACTTCGTCGTAGCCGTATCCCCGGGAAAGGAGAGTCTTGAGCAGTTTCAACCGGCACTGCGGATCGTCCTTCAGAATCCGGTAACGGTCCGCCGCCAGCTTCTCCAACTTGGAGGCCGCCTTGGCAGGGTCCACTTCCTGCAACGCCTCGGAGATGGTCCCGTCGGGGATCCCCTTGCCCCGGAGCAGGAAACGGATCTTCACCGCCCCCCAGCCCTGGAGCGAAGACTTTTCCCGCGCGAAAGCCGCCGCATAACGCAGATCGTCCACGAATCGGTCCTTCTGAAGGGAAGCGACGATCCGTTCCGCCGCTTCCGCATCCCCTTCCAGGGCCTTCAGGGCCTTCCGGCGGACGTCCCAAGTGCAGGACTCCGCCCGTGCGCACTGGCGCTGCAGCCGTTCCAGGACCTTCTTCTCCTCCATGCTAGAAATCGAAACCGAGGGAAACATACGCGCCCACCCTCCGGGTCAGGGAGGACCAGAAGACCTGGGCCTTCAGCGGTCCCACGATGGAATCGTAGGCATAGCCGAGGCCGGCGCCGTACAGGTTCTCGCCCGTCTCGAATTTCCGGAAGCTGTAGAAGTCGCGGGAGTAGTTGAACACCGCCGTCAGGTAGTTGTTCTTCAGGAACTGATACCGGAGGTCCGCCCGCAGGACGACCAGGTTGTTGCGCCGGAAAGCGGCGTTGGCAATGCCGATGAAGGGCATCTGGTGGTCCACATAGCGGCCTACCATGTCGCCGCCGAGCACATTGGCGTACGGGACCGGGATATCGTCACCGAAGATGAAGCGGAACCCGCCCTGCGGAATGAGGGTGAAGCGCGGGCCGATGGGAACCGGCATCTTGCCCGACCCGCTCACGATACCGAAGAATGGCGGATAACCGGGACCGTCGGCCAGGCGGGAGACCAGGTCGTAGCGCAGGTGGGCGGAGAATCCCTGTTTCGGGAAATAGCCGTCGTCCAGCGAATAGGCGGTCGCATCCACGAACAGGCCGGGATAGTCCATGGCGTCCAGGCTGCGGTCGTAATCGCCGATCACGTCGCTCGCCAGCAGGTGGGCGATGTTGAAATAAAGGTTCCGGAAGCCGCCCTTGATGTCGAACATGGACCATTCCATGTTGGAGGCGTACACCTCCTGGGTCGTGGAAAGGTAGGCCACGTTGAACCGGTTCTCCCCCATCAGGAAGTTGTTGTGGTCGGTCCACTTGAGGTCCGCCCGGACATTGAAGGTGGGCCACTTGGGCGTCTCGTAGGCGTAGTGGACGTCCAGGTAGGGATTCGTTCCGATGCGGGCGGTCAGGTCCAGGGACGATCCCCGCATCGCCGTCGTGTTCAGGCCCACGTTCAGGAGCAGGGACACCAGTTCCTCCGTATCCAGCCGGAAGCCTACGCCCAGCAGGTGCTTGGGACCGCGTTTGCAATTGATTTTCAGATGGAAGGGCTCCCCGGTTCCGAGCATCTCGTAACTGACGTATTCATAGACGCCCTTGCCGAAGATCGTGTTGACGGCGTCCTCCACCTGGGCACGGGTCACGCGGTCGCCCGCATGGATCTTGAGCCGGGTCCGGATATACTGCGCATCCTTCTCGGTGACGCCCGCCACCTCCACGCTGTCGATGAGGACCGCCTGCCGGCCCAGGTCCACGGCGGGCGGACCGGCCAGGCGGAGCGTATCCTTCCCCAGCCAGCGGCGGACGGCGGAGAGTTCCTCCTCCTTCGCCTCGGCGGCCCTATACCCCCGGAGGATCATCGTGTCGATGGCCGCCTTGTTGAAGCTCATCATCCCGTAGCCGGCAAGGTCGGGCTTGATGCGCACGTCCACGTTCCGGATGTTGCGGGAGAAGGAATCCTCGGCAAACATGTCGATGCCCCGCCAGAGGATGTCCGCGATGTTATGGATCTCGGTATAGCCGGACTTCGCATCCGAGAGATCGACGCCAATGACGATGTCGGCTCCCATCTCCCGCGCAAGGTCCACCGGGAAATTGTTGCGCATGCCGCCGTCCACCAGCACCATGCCCCTGGTACGGACCGGGGCGAAGAGGCCCGGGATGGACATGGTGGAGCGCATGGCCGTATTCAAGCTGCCGCTGTGCCAGACCTTGGCCTTGCCGGACACGATGTCGGTCGCGACACAGGCGAACGGGACGGGCAGGCGGAAGAAATCCGTGGAGTCGGCGTACCGGGGCGTCAGGCTGGAGATGAGGTCCTGCACGTTCTGTCCGAAGATGAAGCCGGAAGGGAGGCTGCTCAGGAGGCTTTGCGTGGCCATCCAGCCGCGGTCCTCGTCCTCCGCCGACAGGTGGAGCCGGCCGTCGGCCTGGTTGTCGAACCGGACATCCTCGGTCAGCTGGACCCGGTAATCGTCCACGCTGTAATAGAATGGAATGGAAAGGAGGAAACGCTCCTTGTATCTCCGCCGCGAATACGGGATGTATTCCCAGTCCACCTTGTCGCTCATCGTCCGGTCCCAGTCCATGTTCCGCATCAGGGAATCCAGGAATTCGGGGGAATAGCCCATCGCATACACGCCGCCGATGAGACCGCCGATGGAGGTCCCCACGACCATGTCCACCGGGAACTTGTATCGTTCCAGATACTGGAGCGCCCCGACGGTCGCGGCCCCCTTCGCGCCGCCGCCGCTGAGGACGAGGGCCACGGTGGGACGGTGTTTCCGGATCTGGTCCATACGGGCACGGAGGGAGGCCACCGCCGCCGCATCGGACGGGTCCAGGCCGAAGCCCGAGGACGATTTGTCCTGGGCGACGGACAGGAGCGGGACGGCGACGGCGAGCAGCAGCAGGAGGACTGTTCTTTTCATACGGCGCTATTCATGGTTATGGAGTCCGGCGAGGAGACCGCAGGCGGCCAGGATATCCTCGCCCCGGGAGGCGCGGATGGTCGCGGTAACCCCGCCCCGGGCCAGGCGGTCGCGGAAAACTTCCATCGCAGCCTGGGAACTGGTCCCGTACGGGAAGTCGGGAATCCGGTGGAAACGGATCAGGTTCACCCGGCATTCCAGGCCCTTCACCAGCCGCAGGAGGGCGTCGGCATGGCGCGGCGTGTCGTTGTGCCCGGCGAACATGGTGTATTCGAAGCTGACCCGGCGCTGGCCGGTGAAGTCGTACTGCCGCAGGAGGTCGATGACATCGGCCACCGGGAAGGCCTTCTGGGCGGGCATGAGAGCGAGACGCTCGTCCGGGAAAGGGTCGTGCAGGCTCACCGCCAGATGGCAGCGGCACTCGTCCAGGAAACGCTTCAGGGACGGGATGACGCCGATGGTGGACAGGGTGATGCGCTTGGGGCTCCAGGCGTAGCCCCAGTCGGCGGTCAGGACGTCGATGACCCGCTTCACCTGTTCCCAGTTGTCCAGCGGTTCGCCCATACCCATGAAGACCACGTTGGTAAGTTCCGCGGCCTCGTCGATGGCGAGCAGTTGGGAGAGGATGTCGGCGGCGGAGAGGTTCCCGTGGAACCCCTGCCGTCCGGTCATGCAGAACTTGCAGCCCATCTTGCAGCCGGCCTGGGAGGAGACGCACAGGGTCTTGCGGTCTCCGTCGGGAATCATGACGGCCTCCACGGCATTGGACGGGTCTCCGTCCACGGGGAACAGGTATTTCTTCGTCCCGTCAGAGGAGGCGGCGACGCCCAGGGGGGCGGCGATGCCCACTTCGTAGTCTTCCGCCAGCTTCGCGCGTCCCGCCTTGGGAAGGTTCGTCATCTCCTCCAGGGTGCGGACACGCTTGCCGTAGATCCACTGGGCGATCTGTTTTCCCGTGAATCCCGGCAGTCCCGCCTGCAGGGCGATTTCCTTAAGTTCGGAGGGGGTCTTCCCCAGAAGCCTGGTCTTTGTCATGGCAGCACAATTGTTCTGCAAAAATAATACTTCCGGACGGAAAATTTCGACGGATCATGCAAGAATTGCGAGTTATTTTCATAACTTTGTGCCAATCGGGCCAAAGCGGCCCGGGAAATGAACAAACAACACACATTATGGCTAAAGCAGTAGAAGAAAAGAACGGTGCGGAAGTCAATGCCGCCAAACTGAAGGCATTGCAGGCGACGATCGACAAGATCGAGAAGGATTACGGGAAGGGTACCATCATGAAGCTGGGAGATCAGCCAGAATGGGATGCGGCGCAGGTCATCCCCAGCGGTTCCATCGCCCTTGACCACGCCCTCGGAATCGGAGGCTACCCCAAAGGCAGGATCATCGAGATCTACGGCCCCGAATCCAGCGGAAAGACCACCCTGGCGATCCATGCGATCGCCCAGGCCCAGAAAGCGGGCGGCATCGCCGCCATCATCGACGCGGAACACGCCTTCGACAGGACCTATGCGAAGGCCCTCGGCGTGGACCTCGAGACCCTCCTCATCTCCCAGCCGGACAACGGCGAGCAGGCCCTCGAGATCGCGGACAACCTCATCCGGAGCGGAGCCATCGACATCGTGGTGATCGACTCTGTCGCGGCCCTCACCCCGAAGGCGGAGATCGAGGGCGAGATGGGCGAAAACAAGGTCGGCCTCCAGGC
>JAFUDV010000087.1 GCA_017464245.1 Bacteroidales bacterium
CAGGGTTCGTATGGACCCCACGTCTGGACCGCACAGTTCACCCTGAACGGACTCGTGCAGTCTTTCTCCGACGCCGACGGCTTCAACTTCCAGTTCGTGAACCCCGGCCTCGTGGCTCCGCCGCAGCATGTGAAACTGACCATTGTCAATGCCACAGGCGGTCCCGGATGGACCTACGACAACACGCGCGTCTGGGGCTTCGGCTCCTATGGCAGCATTGATGTCACAGACGGACAGATCGACTACGAATCTTCCGAACCCTTCTCCTACGAGAGTTCGGTCATCGCCCTCGTCCGCTTCGAGAAGGGGCTCTTTTCCCCCACCGTCAGCCGGGACATGACGTTCGACCAGTTGAAGGAACGCGCCATGGAAGGCAGTTCCTATGGACAGGACAGCTGGCTGGAGAAACTGTTCCTCGCTTTCTTCGCCCTGCTTTTCGGCGGCAGCATCTTCGCCCTCATCCGCGCCTGGATCCTCTCCGCCCTGGGTTACAAGTACAAGAAGTCCATGTACGGCAAGACCAAGATCACGGAGTGGTACCGGGAAGCGCCCCTGGACGGAAACCTGTTCGCTTCCAGTTTCGTGCTGGACAACGGATGGCGGTTCCCGACCGGGCAGAATTCCTCGAAGGGCCTGATCGGCGCTTTTTTCCTGCGGTGGATCCTGGACGGCAAGGTCAAGGTACACACCGATTCCCGGAATGAGAAGCGGGTGAACCTGGACTTTTCCCTGGAACCCGACATCCAGGACGATGTCGAACGTGCCCTGTACAACATGGCCCGGGAGGCCAGCGGGACCAACCTCCTGCTGGAATCCGGAGAATTCGAGAAATGGTCGGAACGCAACTTCAAGAAAATGACGGCCTGGCCCACCCGTGCCAGGGCCCGCGGCCAGGGGTATCTGCACGACAAGCACTACTTCGCCCACGGGACCACGACCAACGATGACGGCGCCCGTGAGGCCTGCCACGTGGTGGAGTTCAAGAACTTCCTGAACGACTTCACCCTGTCCAAGGAACGCGGGGCCGTGGAGGTAGGGCTGTGGAAGGACTATCTCGTGTTCGCCCAGTTGTACGGCATCGCCGACAAGGTGGCCGCCCAGTTCCAGAAACTCTTCCCGAAGGAATTCCAGGAAATGGCCCAGACCGTGGGCGTGGACCCGAACGTGATGATGCGGACCATCCGCCTGAACAACAACATGTCCGCTTCCGCCATCAACCGGGCTGTGTCCAAACAGCAGGCCGGCAGCATCCGCTGCACCGGCGGCCACACCTCCTTCTGCGGTGGCGGCGGCTTCTCCGGCGGAGGCTTCGGCGGCGGCAGCCGCTAGAGCATCTTTTTGATCATTCCGAACAGCTTGTAGGGCATATAGCGGAACTTGAGGTCGATCCAGGTGGGCGACTTCACGACGGCGCGTTCGTGGCTGAAAGCCAGGAAGGAGCGTTCGGAGTGGTAGGAGCCCATGCCGGAGTTGCCTACGCCGCCGAACGGGATGTTCGGATTGGCGATGTGCATGATCGTATCATTGATGCACGCGCCGCCGGACGTGGTCCGGCCGATGATGTCCCAGCCGTCGGGTCCCTTGCCGAAATAGTAGAATGCCAGCGGTTTTTCGCGGCCGTTCACAAAGTTGACAACCTCCTCCCGGTCCTTGAAGGTCAGGATCGGGAAGATGGGGCCGAAAATTTCCTCCTGCATCACCGGCGCATCGGGGCTCACGTGGTCCAGCAAAGTGGGCTCGATCCAGCGCTTTTCACGGTTGGAACGCCCTCCGGCCAGGATTTCACCGTCCTGGAAATACCCGGTCAACCGGTCGAAGGCCTTTTCCGTGACGATATGGACATACTTATCGGAATGCTCTGTCCCTTCGGGATAGAGGCCGGCGAGCTCCTTCTTGAACGCTTCCACAAAGGCGTCCTTGATATCCTCATGCAGGAACAGGTAGTCCGGGGCGATGCAGGTCTGGCCGCTGTTCAGGCACTTTCCCCAGGCGATGCGGCGGGCGGCGATGGTGAGGTCCGCATCCTTGTCCACGATGCACGGGCTCTTGCCGCCGAGTTCCAGGACCATGGGCGTGAGGTACTTCGACTGGGCCTCCATGGCAATCTTGCCGAGGGACGGACTTCCGGTCAGGAACACGAGGTCGTAGCGGTGCTTGAACAGCTCCGTGTTCACCATGCGGTTCCCCTGGACCACGGTTACGAAATCTTCCTCGAAGGTATCTTTCACGAATTCTTCCAGTACCCTGGACACTGTGGGCACGTAGGGCGACGGCTTCAAAATGGCCGTACAGCCCGCCGAAATGGCACCCACGAGCGGGTTCAGCAGCAGCTGTACCGGGTAGTTCCAGGGTGACACGATGAGCGTGCAACCCAGGGGCTCACGGACGATGTGCGACGAGGAGGGCATGACGGTAAGCGGAGTCGGACGACAACGGCGGCGGGCCCACCGGCGTACCCGCTTGTACGCCTCGCGGATCTCCCCGTATACGAGGCCGATCTCGGTCATATAGGCCTCCTCGTAACTCTTGTGGAGGTCGGTCCACAGGGCATCGCAAAGGGGTTTTTCCCATTTGCGGAGCCCTTCCTGGAATTGTTTGAGCTGGAACCGGCGCCAGTCCACGTCGCGCGTGACGCCGGTCGCGAAGAACGCCCGTTGCCTGGCGACCAGTTCTTCGATTCTTTCGGGGGAGGTGTTTTCGATGGGCATAGGTTATTGAATGATTCCTTTATGGTCCTCTTCTCTTTAACCGGATAAAGGTAAGCAAAAGAATTCGGATTCCTATAAAAACGGTACCCCTTGCCGCCACCTTTTCCAGAAATAGCTGTCAATCAGCATTTTAATAAACCGCCAACGGCAAAGGGTACCACAATTCGTACCCCTTGCCGCCACGCTAATTATAAGTGATTGATATTCAGAAAATTGAAAAACCCGTTGCGGCAGAGTCCACCAGCACCACAGGGCCCTGGCGGGGTAAACCCTACAGGTAGTCCTTCGTCACGGACGCCGGACAGTGCAGGCAGCCTTCGGGGGTTCCTTCGTAAATGACGGTACCGCCGTCCTCGCCGGCGCCGGGGCCCAGTTCGATGAGCCAGTCGGCGCTGCGGATGACGTCCAGGTTGTGTTCGATGAGCCAGACGGTGTTGCCGCGGTCCACCAGGGAGTCGAACAGGCGGAGGATGTGCCGGATGTCCTTCGTGTGGAGGCCGTCGGTGGGTTCGTCGATGATGAAGATCTTTCCCTCCACGCCCAGGTAGGAAGCCAGTTTGAGCCGCTGGAGTTCGCCGCCGGAAAGGGTGGAAAGCGCCTGGTTCAGATGGAGATACTGTAGGCCGACATCCCGGAGGGGTTTGAGTTTCTGCTCGATGACCGTCCCGGCGAAGAAGTCCGATGCCAGGCGGACGGAGAGGTCCATGACCTCGGCGATGTTCAGAGATTCCTTCACCCCTTCGGGGCTCGGAATGACAGAGGAGCGCTTGAGTGTATAAGCCAACGCCTCCGGAGCATAGCGCAGGCCGCCGCAGGCCTCGCAGGTGGTCTCGATGGCGTCCATGAAGGCCATCTCGGACACGATGACGCCCTTGCCGCCGCACACGGGGCAGGCGCCCTTGCCGTTGAAGGTGAAGTATTCCTCCTTCATCTTATGGGCCTTGGCGAAAGCCTTGCGGATATCGCCCGCCACTTCCATGTAGGTCGCCGGGGTGGACCGGAGGCTTACGCCGATGCTCTTCTGGTTGATGTACACGATATCGTCCGGGTTCGGATAGGCCTTCCGGAAGCACTCCATGAGGGAACTCTTGCCGGAACCGGCGACGCCGGCGACGACGCCGCAGATGCCCAGGGGAATATCGACCGAGATGCCCTTCAGGTTGTGGAGGGTGGCGTTTTCCAGGTGGAAGGAGCCGGCCCCGGGACGCGGATGCGCCTTGAAGGGAACGGGCTCACCGATCAGGGAGCCGGTGGCCGTGCCGCTCTTCAGAAGCTCTTCGTACGAGCCCTCGAATACGATCCGTCCACCGTCGATGCCCGGGCCCGGGCCCATGTCCACGATGTGGTCGGCGATGCGGATCATTTCCGGATGGTGCTCCACGAGGAGGACCGTGTTGCCCGCATCGCGCAGCCGCCGGACCGACCGCTTCATCCGCTCGATGTCGCGGTTGTGCAGGCCCACGCTGGGCTCGTCCAGGATATAGAGCACATCCGACAGGGAGGAATTGATGTATTTCGCGATCTTGCAGCGCTGGGCCTCACCGCCGGAGAGCGTTCCCACGGGCCGGTCCAGGCTCAGGTACCCAAGGCCGATCTCCTCCAGGGCTGTCAGCCGCGCGCCGATCGTCGCCTTCAGGTCCACGGCGAGCGGGTCGGACAGGCCCCGGATCCAGGCATTGAGCCGGGAAATGGGCATGGCGCAGGCCTCGGCGATGTTCTTCCCTTCGATCTTGCAGGTGAGGACCTTCGGATTCAGCCGGGTGCCGCCGCAGTCGGGACAGGTACCCATCGTCAGCATCGGATTCAGCACCGCCGCATGCAGGAGGCCCTCCTCGGAATTGATGATACTCCGGTACATCCGCGGGATAAGTCCTTCATATTTAGCCGTTTTCGGCCAATTGGACGGCGGGTTCTTCAACTTGATCTGGGGGCTGTTCAGGAACAGGTCCAGTTCCTCCGGCGAGTAGTCCTTGATCTTCTTGTCCAGGTCGAACAGGCCGCTGTGGGCATAACGGATCCAGCGCCAGCCGCCCTTGCCGAAGGCGATGTAGTGGATGGTATCCTCGTCGTTCAGGCTCTTGTCGAAGTCCACCAGCTTGTGGATGTCCAGCTCCCGGATCTCGCCGAGGCCGGAGCAGCGGGGGCAGCTCCCCTGCGGATGATTGAAGCTGAAGGAGTCCGAGTAGCCCACGAACGGCTTCCCCACACGGGAGAACAGCAGCCGCATCAGGGCATAGATGTCGGTGTAGGTGCCCACC
>JAFUDV010000088.1 GCA_017464245.1 Bacteroidales bacterium
AAGTCCGTAGGTAAAGATAGAAGAAAGAAATGAACAACAACCTTAACAAAGTTAAGTACGAAGAGCCGTGTGATGGGAGACTGTCAAGCACGGTTCCGAGAGAAGGGCGGGGTGAAACTCCCCGCCACTTACTCAACCGGACCGATGTTTTTCTGAGCGAGGTGCAGGATGTCCTCGAGCACAATATCCTGAATTGGTGGCTTTTGATGAAGGACCCCAAAGGCGGGTTCTACGGCGAGGCGGACGGGACGGGGGAGATCCTCCGCGGCGCGCCGCGCGGGGTGATCCTGAACGCCCGCATCATCTGGGCGTTCGCGGCCGCCTACCGTCAGTTTCCCCGGCAGGAATACCTGGATGCCGCCGTGCATGCGGGGAAGTGGTTCCTCGCGCATTTCATCGACCGGGAGCATGGAGGCGTGTACTGGGGCGTGGAGGCTTCGGGCGCGCCGCAGGACACCAAGAAGCAGCTCTATGCGCAGGGATTCGCCATCTACGGCCTCAGCGAACTGTTCCGGGTCCATCCCGACCCGAAGGTCCTGCAGGCGGCCGTGGACCTGTTCCGCCTCGTGGAAACCCGCTTCAAGGACCGGGAGAACGGCGGCTACACGGAAGCCCTTGCACGCGACTTCTCCCCGCTCGCGGACATGTCCCTCAGCGCCCACGACATCAATGCCGACAAGACCATGAACTCGCATCTCCACATCCTGGAGGCCTATGCGAACCTGTACCAGGTGTGGCCGGACAAGGATCTCCGCCAGGCGGTGGAGGACCTTCTCCGCATCGTGTGCACGAAGGTCATGGCCCCGGACGGCCACCTGCAGCTGTATTTCCGCCGCGACTGGTCCGTCCTGCCGGGCGGCATCTCCTATGGACATGACATCGAGACTTCCTGGCTGGCGCTGGAGTGCGCATCGGCGGTCCGGGATATCGACCTTGTGAACCGGGTGCACCCGTATGCGCTCAAGATGGCCCAGGCCGGCAACGAAGGCCTCCGGGCCGACGGCTCCATGATCTACGAGAAGCTGGAGGACGGTACCCTGGACCTCTCCCGTCAGTGGTGGGTACTGGCCGAGTCGGTGGTGGGGAACCTCTGGCTGTGGAAGTTCCATGGCGACGTGGAGGCGCCGGACCGCGCCCTCTCCACCTGGGCTTACATCCGAGACAACATCGTGGACTGGGACAACGGCGAGTGGTTCTGGGGTGTCCATCCCGACGGAACCCCCGACAAGGACTCCCCGAAGGCCGGCTTCTGGAAGTGCCCCTACCACAACACCCGCATGTGCTTGCAGGTGCTCGACCTGATCTGAATGAAAAAATGCAGACCCTGGAAGGCCTGCATTCAGTTTCTGTGTGTCGGTCGATGATTACCAGCGCTCCTCGTCGGAGACGGTGAGTTTCTTGCGGCAGTGACGACGACGGGAAGCGAGCACGCGGCGGCCGTTGGCGGAGGCCATGCGGGCACGGAAACCGTGCTTGTTCACGCGCTTGCGGTTGGAGGGTTGGAACGTTCTTTTCATTGTATCTCTTTTTTATATTTTACGGTAAATCGGCCCGATTTCTCGGACGGACTGCAAAGGTAGCAATTTCGCGTCAAACCGCCAAATTTATTTTTCAATAAAAATCACCAGCTTCCCCTCGTAATACGGGTCTTGAAGCCACGCGGAGACAGGCCAGGTATGGACGGAGCCCCGGCGCATGCGGTGGCGGGCCATCACCTCGGCGATTTCCTCCACGACGTCGCCACCCTTGAGGTACAGGATGCCTTCCGAGAACTTGCCCTTCACCCAGGGATAGAAGTCCGTAAGCGAAGCGACGGCGCGGGACACCACGAAGCCGAACTGCTGCGGGAGGGATTCCGCACGGGCGTTGACCACCGTGACGTTCTTCAGTCCCAACGCCTCGGCAACCGCCTGGGCGACAAGGGTTTTCTTGCCCACCGAATCGCACAGGACGAACTTCGCCTCCGGGAACAGGATCGCGAGCGGGATGCCCGGGAAACCGCCGCCGGTCCCGAGGTCCAGGACATCGGCCGTGCGGAACTTCTCCAGGAGATCCGGCTCGGTCAGGAGATACCGGGCGATGGCGAGGGAGTGGAGGATATGGTGGTCGTACAGGCTGTCGATGTCCTTGCGGGAGATCACGTTGATCTTCGCATTCCATTCGCGGTACAGGGCGTCGCAGGCAAGGAACTGTTCGTCCTGCGCGGGCGTCAGGTCCCAGTCGGCCTTGACGAATCCGATGAATTCCTGCGGCGTCATTCCACTTCCCCCCTGAGCATCATTTCCGCCAGCTGCTGCTTGCCGCGGCGGATGCGGGTGCGGACCGTATTGAGCTCCAGGTCCAGCGCCTTCGCGATTTCTTCGTATTCCAGTTCTTCCACCATGTACTTGATCATCACTTCCTTATACAGCGGCGAGAGTTCGTCGATGAAGGCCATCAGGCGCTCGTGGCTCTCGTCGTTGATGATTTCTTCCTCGGGCGTGACCTCGGTGAGGGGATCCTGCCCTTCCTGTCCGCTTTCGGTGGCCTTCAGCTTGATGCCTTCCTTCTTCGCGTCCTCCCGCTTGATGCTGGCCAGGTGGTCCAGGGCGGTGCGGGTGGCGATGGTGGACAGCCACGGGCGGAGTTCCCGGGCGGTGTCGAATCCGGAGAGGTTCGCAAAGGCCTTCTGGAAGCTCTCCGAGACGACGTCGTCCACGTCGGCCTTCCATTTGAAATAGCCGCTCACCCGGCCGCGGATGGCTTTCTCATGCAGCTGGTAGATGGCCCGGTAGGCCATCTGGTCCCCGGCGACGGCACGTGCGACCAGCTCTTTTTCAGACATTTCCAGATATCCCATGTCAGTGCGCCTCCAGCCAGTTTTTCCCGTCCGAGCACTCCACGGTGAGCGGAATCGAGAGTTTCAGTACGTTTTCCATGACCTCCACGACGATCTTCTCCAGCTCCGGGACCTCCTCCGGGATGGCGTCAAACACGAGTTCGTCGTGGATCTGGAGGACCATCCGGCTGCGGAGTCCGGCCTCGGCGAGGCGCTCGTCCACGCGGATCATCGCGAGTTTGATGATGTCGGCCGATGTCCCCTGGATGGGGGCGTTCACGGCGTTGCGCTCCGCGAGGGACCGCACGGTGGCGTTCTTCGCATTGATGTCCGGCAGATAGCGCCGGCGGCCGAAGAGCGTCTCCACATACCCGTTCTCCCGGGCGAAGGCGATGCTGTCGTCAATGAAGGAACGGATGGCCGGGAAGGAGGTGAAGTAACCGTCGATCAGCTCCTTGGCCTCTTTCCGTCCCAGGTGCAGCCGCTGCGCGAGGCCGAAGGAGGAGATGCCGTACATGATGCCGAAGTTGGCCGTCTTGGCCCGGCCGCGCTGTTCGCGGGAGACTTCCTCCACGGGAATGTGGAAGATGCGGGCCGCCGTGGCGGCGTGGACATCCACCCCTTCGCGGAAAGCCCTGACCAGGTGCTCGTCCTGGCTCAGGTGGGCCATGATGCGGAGTTCGATCTGCGAGTAGTCCGCCGACACGATCACGCCCTCCGGCGTGCCGGGAATGAAGGCCTTGCGGATCTCCTTGCCCCGCTCGGTGCGGATGGGGATGTTCTGCAGGTTCGGATTGGAACTGGACAGGCGTCCGGTGGCCGTAAGTGCCTGGTTGAACGTCGTATGGACACGGCCGTCCACCGGCGATACATAGGTCGGGAACGGCTCGATGTAAGTCGATAACAGCTTCTTGACGGCACGGAACTCCAGGATCTCGTTCACGACGGGATGCCGGTCCGCGATGGCGAGGAGGGTGGCTTCGTCGGTGGAATACTGTCCCCGGGCGCTCTTCTTGGCCTTCGGGTCCAGTTTCAGCTTGTCAAAGAGGATGTCGCCCACCTGCTTGGGGGAGGAGATGTTCAGTCCCGGCTCACCCACCAGTTCTCGGATATGGGCTTCCCGCGCGACCATCTCCTGGCGGAGCCCTTCGGCAAAGCGGTCCAGCTGCCGCAGGTCCACTTTCACGCCGGCGCGCTCCATTTTGGCGAGGACCTTCGCGAGCGGCTCTTCCATGTCGTCGTACAGCTTCTGCCGGTCCGCCAGCTCCTCGCGGATCCTGGCGCCCAGCAGGGGCAGGACGGCCGCCTCGCGGGTGCGGGCGTTCCCGCCTTCCTCGGGCACGTCGTCAAAGAGCGATCCCGTGCCGGCCTCCGCAGGCGTCTCCTCCAGTTCGATGTCCAGGCAGCTCCGGGACAGGATGTCCACGGCGTGGCTCTTCTCGGGGTCCACCAGGTAGTGCATCAGGGCGATGTCGTACCATTTCCCCTGCAGCGCGATGCCCGCATGGTCCAGCAGGTTCGCCTGCAGCTTGAGGTCGTAGCCGTACTTGTCGATGCCCGGATTCTCCAGGATGCCGATGACCGTTTCCAGCAGATCGTCGGGAATGGCACAGGCCTTTCCGTCACAGCCCAGGACCACCCGCTTGACGGGGGAGAAGATGCCCTCCCCGTAGGCTTCCGTGATGAGCCCGCAGTGGCCGGCCTTCCGGACGGCCTCGACCATCTCAGTGACGCTTATTTCATTGACAGTGAATTCTCTCCTTTCCTTCGCGGCCGTGGAAGGCCCCACATGGGCGATGAACCGCTTGAGGGAGTTGAACTCGTATTTCTCGAAAAGGTCCGCGATGGCGGGGGAGAAGTTCATATTGAGGCGCATGTCCTCCGCCGTCGTTTCCAGCGGGATGTCGGTCTTGATGGTCACGAGCTCCTTGGACAGGCCCATGTGGGGGCGAGCCTCCTCGAACTGCGCCTGCTGGCGCGGGGAGAGTTCGCCGAGGTGGGCGTAGATATTCTCGACGCTGCCGTACTTGGACACCAGCTTCCCGGCGCCCACTTCGCCCACGCCCTTGACACCCGGCACATTGTCGGCCGTGTCGCCGCAGATGGCGAGCATGTCGATGATCTGGACCGGGTCCAGGATGCCCCATTTCTCGCAGATGGCGGAGCGGTCTATGATCTCGTCGTCCCCGCCGGCCTTCCCGGGCTTGTACTGGAACACGTGCTCCGAGATGAGCTGTCCGTAGTCCTTGTCGGGCGTGACCATGTACACGTCCATCCCTTCCCGGGCGCTGCGAAGGGCCATCGACCCGATCACGTCATCGGCCTCGAACCCCCTCACCATCAGCACGGGAATGTTCATCGCCTGCACCAGCTCCGTGAGCGGCTCCAGGGCGTCGATGATGAGCTGCGGGGTAGGCGGGCGCGTGCCCTTGTATTCGGGGTACAACTCGTTGCGGAAAGTACCGCCCGGCGGATCGAACGCCACCGCCAGGTGCGTGGGCTTCTCCCGCTCCACCATCTCCAGCAGATACTTCGTAAACCCGTACAGGATGGACATGTCCGCCCCCTTCGAGTTGACCATCGGCCTTCTAAGAAAGGCGTAGTACATCTTGAAGATGAGCGCATGTCCGTCAATGAGAAACAGTTTGTCCATAACTGGCAAATATAGACAAAAAAGCGCTTCCCCGCAAGGGAGAGACTCCGGAGCGGTCTTGCAAAGATTTCATTAACTTTGCGGACGGAAAACGAACTGGAAAGAAATGGAGAATACGGTCAACGAAGACAGGAAGTGGAAGATCCTCTCGTCAGAGTATCTGGTGCGGCGGCCGTGGCTGACGGCCCGGCGTGATGTGGCGGAACTGCCGGACGGGCGGGTGAACGAAGAGTATTATGTCCTCGAGTATCCGGACTGGGTGAATGTCATCGCCCTCACGGAGGACGGGGAGATGGTCCTGGAGCGGCAGTACCGGCATGCGCTGGGGAAGACCTGCTTCGAACTGCCCTGCGGGGTGATCGAGGAAGGGGAAACCCCGCTGGAGGCCGCGCAACGGGAGCTGCTGGAAGAAACCGGCTATGCCGGCGGGGAGTGGAGCGAGTGGATGGTCCTGTCTCCCAATCCGGCCACGAGCACGAACCTGGCGCATAGCTTTCTCGCGACCGGCGTGCGGAAGGTCGCCGGCCAGCACCTGGATGCGACGGAGGACATCGAGGTGTTCCTGAAGCGTCCCGAATTCGTCCGGGACCTCCTCGTGGACAACCAGATCCTCCAGGCCCTGATGGCCGCTCCGCTCTGGAAGTACTTCTATGAGCGGATGCTATAGGCGGACCGGGTCGTCGTAGAGGACCTGCAGGCGTTCCAGCTCGCGCCGGAGTTCCTGCACGAGACCTTCCGTCCCCGGCTCACCGTACAGGTTGTGGAGCTGCAGCGGATCCTCCTGGAGGTCAAACAGTTCCCATTCGTCAATGTCGTTGTAGAAGTGCATCAGGCTGTAGCGTTCCGTCCTTACGCCGTAGTGGCGGCGGACCGAATGCTCGGCCGGGTACTCGTAGTAATGGTAGTACAGCGACCTGCGCCAGCCCTTCCCTTCGCTGGTTGTCACTTTGGCCGGTTTTTCCCCGCGCAGGAGCGGAAGGAAACTCTCGCCCTGGATGTCCTCGGGGACGGGCAGTCCGGCGATGTCCAGGATGGTCGGCGCGTAGTCGATGTTCTGCACGAACTCGTCGATATCGTTGGCCCGGTGCCCGAAATCGGCCCCCAGTACCTGCGTGCGGCCCTTGGCGGCCTTCACCGGCTTTCCGCCCGGCATCCGGACAAGGAGCGGTGTCCGGAAACTCTCCTCGTACATGAAGCGCTTGTCAAAGTACCCGTGCTCGCCCATGTAGAACCCCTGGTCGGAGGTATAGATCACGACGGTATTCTCCAGCAGCCCGTGTTCCTTCAGGTAGTCATAGACCCGGCCCACGTTGCGGTCCACGGAGTGGATGACGCTGCAATAATCGCGCATATAACGCTGGAACTTCCATTCGTACAACGCATTCCCGGACAGGCTGTCCCGCTTGAACCGGTCGATGAGCGGGTCGTAATAGGCGTCCCAGGCGGCCTGCTGCTCCGCGTCCATCCGGCCGGGAACCAACTCGCCCGGTGCGAGGTCCCGCCGGTACAGGTCCCGTCCGTACTCCTCCAGCCAGGGCTGTTCAGGGGTATGGATTTCCTTTTCCTTGTCGGCCATCTTGAGGTCATAGACCACGTTCCTGTCCGCGAGGATGCTCATCTCCTGCTTCGCGGCGGCTTCCCGGGTGGCGTAATCGTCATAGAAGGTTCCGGGCAGGGGATAGGTCACGTCATCGTAGATGCCCAGGTCCTGCACATCCGGCATCCAGCTGCGGTGCGGAGCCTTGTAGTGGAGGAACAGGCAGAAGGGCTTGTCCGGGTCGCGTCCGTCCAGCCATTCGAAGGCGACATCCGTCGTGACATCGGTGGAGTAGCCCCTGCGCACGAGCCTTTCCCCGTTCCGGATGAACACCGGATTGTAGTAGTCGCCCTGTCCGGTGAGGATGTCCCAGTAGTCGAAGCCCGTGGGCTCGCTCACCAGGTGCCATTTCCCGACCATGGCGGTCTGGTAGCCGCCCTCGCCCAGGAGCTTGGGCAGGGTCTGCTGGCTCCCGTCAAAGATGCCGTGCTCGTTGTTGGTGAAGCCGTTGGCATGGCTGTGCTTGCCCGTGAGCATGCAGGCGCGGGAGGGACCGCTCAGGGAGTTCGCGACGAAACTGTTCGTGAACCGCGCCCCCTCGTCGGCCAGCCGGTCGATGTTCGGGGTCTCCATGTACCGCCGGTCATACGCGCTGATGGTTTGGTACGAGTGGTCGTCGCACATGATGTACACGACGTTCAAGGGCTTCTGTGCTTCTTTGGGGGCCGTGCACGATCCGACGGCCGTCAGCGCCGAGGCGCCGGTGAGGACGTAAAATAGCTTGCTGTTCTCCATGTCCTGCAAATGTAGGAATTTTGTGCCGATTTGCCCATTTTTGCAGACAGAATCCGGGCAACCATTTTCAGGACACGGACCTCCGGACGGCGAAGGCGTTCCTCACCGCCATCCGCCTCGTACTGGGCTAGCGGGTTCGCGCCCTCCCCGGTCCTCGGTCTGCGGCCTTTCTCCGGATGACGATGACGTACGTCAGCAGGACGACGTTCATCATCAGGGAGTAGAGGATCGCCGGAATGGCCATTTCCTCGTTGGCGAAGATGAACGGGCTGGACGCGATCGCGATGGCCTGGGCGGCGTTCTGCA
>JAFUDV010000089.1 GCA_017464245.1 Bacteroidales bacterium
CCACAAATCGACTGATTTTCAACTGCTCGAAAACGTGTTCTGCGGCATGAAAAGATTTTTTGAAAATAGTTTTGATCGGGTGGTGAAAGCCTCGCACCAACCTCGGCTTATTGACAGGTCAGGGGCACCTGAGTAGTTACGACTTTTCTATAATACTGATAATCATAAAGATACAGAACGCCCAGTGCCGACCCTGGTAAACCGATTTCAGGACTAAGCTTGCTATGAGTATTTCGATGGCCCCCCCCCGGCAATCATCCAAGACTGTCGGGGTTTGTGTCTGGTCGATAAATGGGAATTTAACCGTCATTCCCGGCCAAGACCGGGCATCTGATAATCAGACAGATGGCCGATCAGGTCGGCCATGACGGGGACGATCAAATCCCGATTTGTCAGTTTGTTCTTCTTTTATAAAGATGTCGTCAGCATTTACTGGTTCATCTTTCTGATCAGGGAGAGATCTCCGCTGGACAGCGCCTCGAAGTTGGCCTCAATCTTTTCGATGTCCCAGTCCCACCACTTCAAATCCAGCAGATACGCGATGAACTCGTCGTCAAAACGTTTTCTGATGACTCGGCAGGGATTGCCGGCCGCCACGGCATAAGGTGGAATATCTGACGCCACCACGGAATTAGCCCCGATGATGGCGCCGTCGCCGATATGGACACCCGGCATCACGGTCACATGCTGGCCGATCCAAACGTCATTGCCGACAACGGTGTCGCCCTTCAACGGCAACTCATCTTTCACCGGCGCAATGGCGCTCCCCCAGTCTCCACCCATTATGTAAAAAGGATAGGTAGTCACGCCATCCATCCTATGGTTGGCGCCGTTCATCACGAACTCAATGCCCTTGGCAATGGCGCAGAACTTCCCGATAATCAGTTTGTCTCCTATGAAATCGTAGAAGTGCGTCACATGCTTCTCGAACTGATCCGCACCGTCCACATCGTCATAGTAGGTGTAGTCTCCGATGATGATACGAGGATTCTTCACCACATTCTTGATGAAGCATAGGCTCGGAATCTTGGGGTTCGGGAAGGCAGCGTTCGGATCGGGTCTGCTGGTTATCTTGTCCATATTGACAAAGGTAACAAATATCGGCCAATTTCTCAAGGCTTCCCATATCTACTTGAATACCAAATAGATACACCTCCCAGAAATCGTCGAAATTGGTTCGATAATTGTCCCATTGCCCGTACGAGAGACTGCCTGAATCAGGCAGTCTCTCGTACGTTTGAGGGGGCTCTGCTCCCTATGATCCCCCGCGGCTCCCGACCTATAAGTCCTCGGGACGAGCCCTCGGACCCGGTCTCCGCCGGGCCGTCTGATGACGGCCTGGACACCTTCAATCCAAGGGACAAACGGCGCGGGGCCCTACTTCTCCAGACAGGCGAATAGCCCGACATCGAGGCCTCCGTCATCAATAAGTGTTAGCGGAACTTGGGATTTCGGAAACGATTTGTTACATTTGTGAAAAATATACTAACACTTTTTAAAATGGCTGAAACCAAATTCCGGGTCGAAAGCGACCTCCTGGGCGAGCTCCAGGTCCCCGCCGACGCTTACTATGGCGTCCAGACCCAGCGGGCTCTGAACAACTATAAGATCTCCACCACGCGGATGTGCGACTATCCGGAGTACATCATCGCCATGGCCTACGTGAAAATGGCCGCCGCGGCCGCCAACACCGAGCTCGGCGTCCTCCCGAAGGAAATCGGAGACGCCATTGTCGCGGCCTGCAAGGAAATCGTGGACGGTAAGTTCCATGACCAGTTCCCGGTGGACATGATGCAGGGCGGTGCGGGCACCTCCGTGAACATGAACGCCAACGAGGTGATCGCGAACCGCGCCCTCGAACTCATGGGCCATCAGAAGGGCGAGTACCAATACTGCTCCCCGAACGACCACGTGAACTGCGCCCAGTCCACGAACGACGCCTATCCGAGCGCCTTCCGCTATACTTTCGTCCGCATGAACAAGCATGTCGAGAAGGCTCTCGGCGACCTGATCGCCTCCTTCCGCGCCAAGGGCGAGGAGTTCAAGGACATCATCAAGATGGGCCGCACCCAGCTGCAGGACGCCGTTCCGATGACCTCCGGCCAGGAATTCAACGCCTTCGCGAACAACCTCCAGGAAGAGCTGGCGAACCTGGAACGCAACGCCGTGCTCCTCAAGGAAATCAACATGGGCGGTACTGCCATCGGCACCGGCCTCAACGCCGTTCCCGGTTTTGCCGAACTTTGCACCAAGCGCATGAGCGAGTTTTCCGGTGACACCTTCGAGAAGGCCCCCGACCTCGTGGAAGCCACGCCCGATACCGGCGCCTATGTAAGCTACTCCGCCGCGCTCAAGCGCCTTGCGGTCAAGCTGTCCAAGATCTGCAACGACCTCCGCCTGATGGCCTCCGGCCCCCGTTGCGGCCTGCACGAGATCAACCTGCCGCCCATGGCGCCGGGTTCCTCCATCATGCCGGGCAAGGTGAACCCCGTCATCCCCGAGGTCACGAACCAGGTATGCTTCAAGGTCATCGGCAACGACACCGCCGTCACCTTCGCCGCCGAGGCCGGCCAGCTCCAGCTCAACGTCATGGAGCCCGTCATCGCCCAGTGCATCCTCGAGAGCCAGACCTGGCTGATCAACGCCATGAACACCCTCCGCACCAAGTGTATCGACGGCATCACCGTCAACGCCGAGCACTGCTACGAGATGGTGAAGAACTCCATCGGCATCGTCACCGCCCTGAATCCGTACATCGGCTACAAGACCTCCACCAAGGTCGCGAAGGAAGCCCTCGAGACCGGCGGCAGTGTCTATGACCTCGTCCTCGAGCACGGATACATGACCAAGGAGAAACTCGACGAGGCCCTGGACCCGAAGGCCATGACCGCGTCGCACGAACTGCTGAAATAAAACTTAAACGAGAAAACCTTTCATCCGCCGCCAGTAGCCCCGCTCAAAGTCAGCGGGGTCCAGGCGGAATTCCAGACAGCGGCCGCCGAAATCCAGGGCGGCCGTTTTGTCTGCGATGCGGAGGAAGGCATCGCCGAGAAGGAGGCCGGTCCCGGTAAAGTCGTCCGGGCAGGCTTCGAACGTCATCTTGAGGGCCGGTTCCGTAAGGGGCTAGTCCTCGTCATCGACCAGCATGCAGGCATGGAAGGTCTCGAAGTTGATGTGACGGGTGTACTTGACGACGACCTGTCCTTTGGGCCACTCGCCCGGTCCGTTCGGGATAGGGCTGTCGTAACCGGCATACGCATCGACCGCCGCAAAGACGTAGAACATGCCTTCGTGCGGCAGCCGGTTTTCCGGATCGAAGGGCGCAATGTCCTCACAGTCAATCTGGCAAAGGAAGGTCAGGGGATAACCATACGACTCCCCGTCTTCCTCCACGGGATACGTCGGATACTCCATGTCGGTGGGAAAATCGGGATCGCCCCACCATTTGGAGGAACAGAACAGTTCGGTCTCGACCCGTTCGAGGTGGATACGGATGGCCATCAGCGGATGTCTTTGAGGGGAACGGCCTGGAAGGTCATGTGGGCCTGCGAACTCTCGTAGAGGATGCCCACGGTGTCCTTGTCGATCATCGACAGGCAGGAATAACCCCAGCCCTCGCCTTCGTCCAGGAGGCATTTCCGGGTCCAGGTCTTGCCGCCGTCCAGACTCATCCGGATCGTGATGTTCCTGCGGCTTTTCGCATCGGCCGGATTGGAGAACAGGAGAATGTCCTTCCCCAGGGCGTTCTCCGAAGCCCGGACTTTCAGGAGACTCGCCATGCACACCGGTTCCACGAGCGTTCCGTCGGAAACGTGCGGCGTCCAGGTGCGGCCGAAGTCCGTTGTCGTATAGACGGCCCGGCCGGTTCCCCGGTTGTCACGCATGTTCAGCATCAGTTCGCCGGGAGCCACTTCCACAACCTGGGATTCGGTGGTGTTGATTTTTGCGTATTCATGGACCCGCCAGGTCTGGCCCCGGTCCTTGGAGTACATGATGCCGGCGGCCGGCGTACGGTCCGGGGCCGGTTCCTGGTGCTGGAACGGGACGACGAGCGTGCCGTCGTCCATCGTGATGCCGCGGCCGGGGCCCTGGAAAGTGAAGTTCCAGGCCTCGCGCTTGACCTGGCGCGTCAGGTTCACCGGCTCTGACCAGGTCAGGCCGTCGTCCGAGGAACGGACCATCAGCAACTGCGGGGTCGTAGCGGGCGAGAAGCCGCTGCCGGCGGTCCACCAGGCCGCCTTTCCGGCTTCGCCGCCATGCGTCCAGGCGGCAAAGACCAGGATGTCCCCGGTGTACTCGTCCACGAGGATGCAGGGGTCGCCCACACCGTTGACATTCTGCGGAAGTCCTCCCCATTCGCCCATGTCCATCGCGACGATCATCGGCCCCCAGGTGCGGCCGCCGTCCGTGGAGCGGCTCACGCCCACGTCAATGTCGCCCTGCAGGTCGCGGGAATTCTCGTGACGGATGTCATAGACGCCCACCAGCGTTCCCTTCTTCGTGGTCACGAGTCCCGGGATGCGGTACGCATTGACCCCGTCGTCACCGGACGTCCGCACCTTCCGGGCCAGGCGATGCTCCAGGATGCCTTCCTCCTCGATATCAAAGCCTTTCGCCTTGATTTTCAGCTCGAAAGGCTTTCGGATATCCCTCACTTTGGCAGCGTCCAGATGGATATACAGATACCCGTCCTTGATCTTCCAGGAACGGAGCGCCTTGCGGGGAAGCCCCTTGAGGGAGACCTTGAATTCGGGCTGCATGCCCGCCGGAACCAGCACCGAGGCCACGGGGACGTCCTTGTCCTGGATGACCGGGACCTGGTAATGATGCACCTGGATGCTTACCGCGGCGAGAAGGGAAATGAGAGTGGTCAGGAACATAAATGTCGATGTTTGTCCGTAAAAATACGGAAAAACATCGACACAAACAAACAGGATCGCCCCCTATACGTTCAGATACTCCGTGGAAACGACCCCGGCAAAGCCCAGGACAGCCAGGACGACGAGGATGACCAGCCAGAGGACCAGAATGACCAGGCCCGGCTTCCAGGACGGAGCCTTGAATCCGAAGATGAACCGGACCCCCAGATAGATGAGGCCGATCAAGGGCAGAAGGACTGCCAGAATGGCCAATACGAGCACCCAGGGGGTGGAAAGGAGGTCATAGAAGACCGGAGCCCGCAGGGAAAGGTCCGTCAGGAAACGGTCGAACGGGATGCGGAAGACGCCGTCGCCCGCCAGGCTCAGCACCGAGACGGAAGCCAGGCCGGACACGCCCGAAAGGAGCAGGGCGATGCCGATGGCGACAAGGAGGATCTTGCCGAACTCGCTCCCCTTCGGGGAACGGACTGCGTCGCCGACTTCCCGGACGCCCTTGCGGGCCGCATCGCCCATCTCCTGGATGCCGCTGCGGACATTCCGCTGGATATCCTCCAGCGTTCCCTTGTCGCCCTTCATCGCCCAGCGCTCCTGCGCCGTGCGGGCCGCCGGCATGGCCAGCCACAGGATGCCATAGGTCACGAAACCCAGCAACGACCAGGCGCCATCCTTCGCCCCGCCGAACAGGAGGGCGAGCGTGATTACGGAAAAGATGATCCGCAGGGCCACGACATCAAAGTTGAGATAGTTGCCCAGGCCGGCGCAGACACCGGCGATGCGCTTGTTCTCCAGGTCACGGTACAGTTTCTTTTGCGGCTTCTCCTGCAGTTTTTCCGGTTCCGGGTCATCGGCCTCGATCCGCTCGGGACGGCCCAGGATGTCGATGATGCCACGGATGTCAAGAAGGGTGGCGACCCGCCCGCCGCCACAGCGGTCCAGCAAGAGTTCGGCCATCCGTTCCTCGATGCCTTCCATGATTTCCCGGCCGCCTTCCTGGCCCAGGTAATGGGCTTCCAGGTCCCTCAGGTAGCGTTCCACCTCCGCGGAGGCGTCCTTTTCGAGCGTAAAGGCATAGCCTCCGATGCTCACTTTCTCGATTTCTTTCATCGCTTGAGGGTATCAATGCTTTCCACCATTTCCTGCCAGGCGGCGTCCATCTCGGCGAGCTGGGCGCGGCCTTTCTCCGTGATGCCGTAATACTTCCGGGGCGGACCCTGCGTGGATTCCTCCCAGCGGTAGGTCAGGAGTCCCTGGTTCTTCTGTCGGATCAAGAGTGGGTACAAAGTTCCTTCGACCACGATCATGTTCGCGGCCTTGAGTTCCTCGATGATGTTGGAGGCGTAGGCCTCCCTCTTGCTGAGAATACAGAGGATGCAGTATTCCAGCACGCCCTTCCGCATCTGGGAACGGACATTCTCGTTCGTGCTTTCCATAATCTACTGCTTATAAGTGTCCTGCGGGCGGCCGGCAAAGCGCGCCATGTTCTCCGCCGTAGCGGGAATGCCCCGCATTTCACATTTCTGGGCCGGCGTCTCCGCCTTGGGAATGGCGATCCACAGGACCACATAGATCCAGAAACCGGACGTGCCGGCGATCAAGGCCACCAGCATGACGATCCGGATGATGGTCACGTCGATGTCGAAATAATGGCCCAGGCCGGCGCAGACGCCGGCGACGCCCTTGTTGTCCATGTCCCGGTACAGCTTCCGGGGCACCTTGTCCTCCGGGAAGGCGGAGGAATAGGCATAGCCCGTCTCCGGGGAGCCGTCCGGCATCCCGAGCGTGGAGACGACCTTTTCCACCATCTCCAGCGTCACGACCCGGGAGGTCTCCCCCACTTCCTGGAAGAACAGTTCGGCAATCCGGCCCTCGATTTCGTCCATCACCTCCCCTTTCTGGGTCTCGGGAACGGAAAGCTTCGCGCGGAAGTGCCGCAGATACGCATCCAGACGGTTGTAGGCATCGTCGTTGAGGGTGAAATTGCGCCCTCCGACACAGGCATTGGTCACTCGTTTCATATCGTACAAAATATTTGTCGATGCAAAGATATAAATTTTTACAGATACTTTGCAATACAAAGTACTAAAATTTTTACATAATATATAAATCGAAGGAAAATCGCTATATTTGTATGATAAAAGAAACCAATTCCACTCCCTCTATGGCTGAATTCAAATATGCACCCATGTTCCAGCTGGGTCCCGACACGACCGAGTATTACAAGATCCCTGGTTCTGAAAAACTCGTGAAAACCTGCACTTGCGGCGAAAAAACCATCCTGGAGGTCTCTCCGGAAGCGCTCACGCTCGTCGCCCAGCAGTCCTTCCATGACTGCCAGTTCATGCTCCGCCGCGCCCACAACGCGCAGGTGGCGGCCATCCTGGACGATCCCGAGGCCAGCGACAACGACAAGTACGTCGCCCTCCAGTTCCTGCGCAACGCGGAAACGTCGGTCAAGGGCGTGCTCCCGTTCTGCCAGGACACCGGCACGGCCATCATCCACGGCGAGAAAGGACAGCATGTCTGGACGGATTTCGAGGACGAGGAGGCCCTGAGCCTCGGCGTGTTCAACACCTATACCCGGGAGAATCTCCGCTACAGCCAGAACGCTCCGCTGGACATGTACAACGAGGTGAACACCAAGTGCAACCTTCCCGCTCAGATCGACATCGAAGCCACCCAAGGCAGCGAATACCGCTTCGTCATGGTGGCCAAGGGCGGCGGCAGCGCCAACAAGACCTATTTCTACCCCATGACCAAGGCCACGATCCAGAATGAAGGCACCCTCCTTCCCTTCCTGGTGGAGAAGATGAAGAGCCTGGGCACCGCGGCGTGCCCGCCCTACCACATCGCCTTCGTCATCGGCGGCACCTCGGCGGAAAAGAACCTGCTCACGGTCAAGCTCGCCAGCATCAAGTACTACGACAACCTGCCCACCACCGGCGACGAGACCGGCCGGGCTTTCCGCGACATCGACCTGGAAGGAAAACTCCTGAAGGAAGCCCAGAAGATCGGCCTGGGCGCCCAGTTCGGCGGCAAGTATCTCGCCCACGACATCCGCGTGGTGCGTCTTCCCCGCCACGGAGCCAGCTGCCCGATCGGCATGGGCGTCAGCTGCAGCGCCGACCGCAACATCAAGAGCAAGATCAACGCCGACGGCGTCTGGATCGAGAAGATGGACACCAATCCGTCCGAACTGATTCCCGAAGCGCTCCGCCGTCCCGGCGAGGGCCCGAAGGGCATCGAAATCGACCTGGACAAGGGAATCGACGCCGTGCGCGCCGAACTCACCAAATACGCCGTGGGAACCCGCGTGAACCTGAAAGGCACGATCATCGTAGCCCGCGACATCGCCCACGCGAAGCTGAAGGCCCGTCTGGATGCGGGCGAAGGGATGCCGTCCTACTTCAAGGACCACCCGATCCTCTACGCCGGCCCCGCCAAGACTCCGGAAGGCTACCCCTGCGGCAGCATGGGCCCCACCACGGCCAACCGCATGGATCCCTATGTAGATGAATTCCAGGACCACGGCGCCTCCCTGGTGATGATCGCCAAAGGCAATCGCTCCAAGGTGGTCACGGATGCCTGCGAGAAGCACGGCGGCTTCTATCTGGGCACCATCGGCGGTGTGGCCGCGGTTCTCTCCCAGAGCAGCATCCGCAGCATCGAGTGCGTCGAGTATCCGGAGCTGGGCATGGAAGCCATCTGGAAGATTACCGTGGAAGACTTCCCCGCCTTCATCCTCGTGGATGACAAGGGCAACGACTTCTTCAAGACCATCGGGCTGTAAAGCCATGGATACAAAAAGAATCCGGCCTCTCGGGGCCGGATTTTCTGTTACAGCAAGGTGAAGATCCTGTTCAGGGAATCGGGCGCTCCGGAGGAAAGGAGTTCGATGTGGAAGGGGCCTTCATCCAATTGGACGCAGTCCTTCTCCAGCAGGCGCACAGTCTGGCGGGCGACGGCGGGAGCCGGGTCGATGACCTGGACTCCGGGTCCGGCAATGGCCTCGATGACCGGGCGCAGGAAAGGATAGTGCGTGCAGCCCAGGACGATGCGGTCCGCCCCTGCGTCCAGCAAAGGCTGCAGCGACGCCCTGACCGTCTCAAAGGCCTCCGGGCCCTCCAGAATGCCGTTTTCCACGAGTTCCACGAAGCCAACGCCCACATGCTCGACGATGCATACGTCCTCCTCGAAACGGCCTTTCGTCTTCAGATACTTGGATCCTTTGAGCGTCCCTGCCGTGGCGAGGACGCCGATGACGCCGGACTTCGTGCCCAGGGCAGCGGGCTTGACGGCCGGCTCCATCCCCACGAAAGGGACCTCGGGATACGCCTCGCGCAAGGTAGCGATTGCAGCGGCCGTAGCGGTGTTACAGGCAACGACGATGATGTCAGCCCCCCGGCCCAGCAGAAGGTCCGTGATTGCACGGGCACGGTCCTGGATGAATTCCACCGACTTTTCCCCATAGGGGCAATGGGCGTTGTCCGCAAAATAGACATAGCGCTCGTACGGGAGCAGTTTCACGATCTCCCGATACACCGACAGGCCGCCCGAGCCCGAGTCGAATATGCCGATGGTTGCCATACGCTTACAAATATACGGGAAATTATTCGTATTTTTGTACGATTATACGGAAAGCAACATGACGACCCTCGAACAAATAAAAGACCTGCGCGAGCGGCTGGACACCCTGGGAAAGTGCCTGGACATCGCCGGCAAGCGGAAAGATGTGGAGCAGAAGACCCAGGAAAGCCTGGCGCCCGATTTCTGGAACGATCCCAAGGCCGCCGAAATCTTCCTCAAGAAGCTCGCCGGCGTGAAGGCCTGGGTGACCGATTTCCAGAAGGCTGCATCCCTGGCGGACGACCTGGATGTCCTGTACGACTTCGCGAAGGACAGCGTCAGCGGGAGCGAGGACGAAGCTGTCGAGACGGATGAAACCCGCGAGCTGGACGCGACCTTCTCCAAGGCTGTCGAGGCCGTCGAGGCCCTGGAACTCAAGAACATGCTGGGCAACGAAGGAGACAACCTGGGTGCGGTCCTCACCATCAACTCCGGCGCCGGCGGCACGGAAGCCAACGACTGGTCCTCGATGCTCATGCGCATGTACCTCCGCTGGGGTGAGCGAAACGGCTACAAGATGACGGTGACCTCCCTCCTCGAGGGCGAAGAGGCCGGCATCAAGTCCGCCACCATCGAGGTCGAAGGCGACTACGCCTACGGCTACCTGAAGGCCGAGAACGGCGTGCACCGGCTCGTGCGCATTTCCCCGTTCAATGCCCAGGGCAAGCGCCAGACCACCTTCTCCTCGGTCTTCGTCTATCCGCTGGTCGATGACTCCATCCACATCGAAATCAATCCCGGCGACCTGGAATGGGACACCTTCCGCAGCGGCGGCCACGGCGGCCAGAACGTGAACAAGGTGGAAACGGGCGTCCGCGTCCGCCACATCCCGTCCGGCATCATGGTGGAAAACACCGAAACCCGCTCCCAGCAGGACAACCGCCAGCGCGCCCTCCTCATCCTCAAGTCACGCCTCTACGACATCGAACTCAAGAAACGCCAGGAGAAGCAGGCCGAACTCGAAGGGCAGAAAAAACGCATCGAATGGGGCTCCCAGATCCGCAACTACGTCCTCCATCCCTACAAGCTCGTGAAAGACCTCCGCACCGGCTACAACACCGCCGACACCCAGGGCGTCCTGGACGGCGACCTGAACGAGTTCATGAAGACCTTCCTGATGGGCAACGGCGCCGCCGTCACCGACGTGGACGACGACCTGGACTGATTTCCCTGCCTACCAAAAGAAAGGCGCCACCTCGCGGTGACGCCTTTTTTGATTCGAACCGGAATCTACCGGTAGATGCTGTACTGGTTGTACAGCGAGCCGTACATCTGGCCCAGGACCTCGAGATAAGGCTGTCCGTCGAAGAGGGTGGTACGGTAAACCGTATTGTCCACCATGTAGTACTCGACGCCGTTCAGCACGATGGTCTCGTAGTCGTCCGGGAGGGAGCTCACAAGAGCGCCGGCCGGAGGGACGATGGTCGTGTAAGTGCCGGAGGCATTCACGCTGTAGAAGACACCGTCCTGGTAGAAGTAGTCGGAGTTGGCGTAGGCATAGCTCTGGACGAGGCCGAGCTTGTTCGCCAGCTCGTAGGCAGTCAGGGCGCGGCCGCTGTTGAGCGCGTAGGAGGCGTTCTGGGCAGCGATCCGGGCATTGTTCTGCGCGATGATCAGGTTCTGCTGGGCAATCACGTTGTAATTGTCAAAGACCGTGTTGTAGGTCCGGTACGTGTTGCAGTAGTAGGAGAACTTGACGAGGTTGAACAGGGCCCTGTCGATGGCTCTCTCCAGCGGAGTGCCGAACGGCGGACGGCAGACGACATACACACCTCCGAACGGACGGTAGTAGATACCCTCGTAGAAGTAGTAGTCGATGCCCCAGTGGCTGATCCTGCGGTAGTGCGGAGGCAGCACCTGGATCCGGTAGCCGAAGTAGTGCGGACGGTTGTCCCAGAAGTACCCCGGACGGTCCCAGGCCATGAAGTCTCTCTCGCGCGGAGGGACCCGGTACAGGTTGTGCCCGTTGTCCATCCGGAAGTCGTCGTTGTAGCGGTAGTTGCCGCCGTTGTCCCGCATGGGCTCGGTGTTCTTCACCGAACTGCCGGACTTGGTGTCGTTTCCGCTGTTGTAGCCGAGGCCGTTGCGGGTCACGTTGCTCGTGGAGCGGACGGTGGATCCGGAAGAGCTGCGGCTGGTGGTCGCGGTACCGGTGCTGGAAGAGCCGGTGGAACGGCTGGTCCGCGTATTCTGGTCCACGGTGCCCGCGGAACGGGTGGTGGTGGAACCGGTGCTGCGGCTGGTCGTCGCCGTGCCGGTGGAACGGCTGGTGGTCGAAGAGCCGGTGGAACGGCTGGTCCGCGTATTCTGGTCCACGGTGCCCGCGGAACGGGTGGTGGTGGAACCGGTACTGCGGCTGGTGGTCGATGTGGAAGACCCGGTGGAACGGCTGGTCCGCGTGTTCTGGTCCACGGTGCCCGCGGAACGGGTGGTGGTGGAGCCGGTGCTGCGGCTGGTCGTCGAAGTACCGGTGGAACGACTGGTGGTCGAAGTGCCGGTGCTGCGGCTGGTGGTCGAAGTGGAAGACCCGGTGGAACGGCTGGTCCGGGTGTTCTGGCTCACGCCGCCGGAGGACCGGGACGTCTGGACGGCCGAGGAACGGGACGGTGCGGCAGAGGAGGAAGCTCTGCCATAAGAAGATCCACGGGTCGTAGTCTGTGAAGAGGACGACCGGGATGTGGTGGAAGAACCGCCGGAACGGCGGGTCTGGGCAAGTGCCTCAGGGGCCGCGATCATCGCCATCGTGATGAGGAATGCGGCAACGGTGTTGATCATCCTTCTCATAGCTCTGTCGTTTTAAAAGTTAGCGATATAAGTAATAATTCCGGGAAAGCTCCTTGAAAGCGTCCACATCCTGCATCCATCGGGAGCGGATGTCTTCGACCTTCAACCGCTTTCCGAATCCCCTTCTCACATAATCCGTGCCACACACGATATCCAGCATTCTCGTTTTCTTCAAAGTCTTGTACGGATTGTGCGCGGGATACAGCTCCTGGAGGGCCTGCATCACGTAGAACTGGGTCAGGGTGATGGTCGCGGCCTCATAGTCCGTATAGAAGAACTGGACGCCGTGCTGGAGTTCCGGGGCGCTGCCGGAGATGGGCTTGTAGTGGATGGTCCGGAAGGCGACGCCGGGAAGGCCGTAGCCGTCCAGGCGCTCCTTGAGCTTGTCCGCATCGACCCAGGGGGCGGCGAAGGTCTGGAACGGGATGGTGTATCCCACGCCGATGCTCAGGTAGCCGAATTCCCCGGCGATGCCGGCGGAAGGATAGCCGACGGCCGATTCCATCGACGGAATGTTCGGGGAAGGAAGGATCCACGGAAGGCCGGTGTCCCGGTACAGCATCCAGCGCTCCCAGCCCCGCATGGGGATGACGCTCAGGCGGCACTTCAGGGGGGCCTCCTTTCCGTCAACCCCGCAGTTGAGCCCTTCTTCGTTGACCAGGGCCGCGAGCTCCCCTACCGTGAGCCCATAGACATACGGGATGCTGAACTCGCTGACGAAGGAGAAGAATCCCGGTTCCACGCGGCAACCCTCGACCTTGAGCCCGCCCAGCGGGTTGGGACGGTCCAGGACCATGACTTCGATGTCCTGCTCGGCGCAGGCGCGCATCACCAGGCCCAGGGTGGAGATGAACGTATAGGAGCGCGTCCCCACGTCCTGGATGTCATAGACCATCACGTCGATGCCCTTGAGCATCTGCGGGGTGGGCTTCCGCGTGGACCCGTACAGCGAGTACACCGGAAGGCCGGTCCGCGCGTCCTTTCCGCTGGCCACGTGGTCGCCGGCATAGGCATCTCCCCTCACCCCGTGCTCGGGGCCGTAGAGGGCGACCAGCTCCACGCCGGGCGCATCGAAAAGGATGTCGATGGTGGAACGAAGGTTCCGGTCCACCCCGGAGGGGTTCGTCACCAGTCCCACACGCTTTCCCTGCAATTCCTCGAAGCCGTAGCGCTCCAGCATGTCAATGCCGGTGTACACCTGCGCACGGGCCGTCAACCCCAGAAGCAGGAGTACGCCCAGGGCGTATTTCCTAAGATGCTTACAAAGAATCATTTCCTTAAATCGCTTTGCGTCAGAATACATAAAGCACTTTCATTATCAATCAGTCAGTCAATCATTTACAGATTACGCATCGGACGGGAGGGAGCGGCGGGCGGCGAGGGTGACGGCCACGGTGGCGAGGCAGCAGACCATCACCAGCACGTAGAAGCCCACGTACCCGAGGGACTCCTGCAGATATCCTGCCACGGCGCCGGGAAGCAGCATGGACAAAGCCATGAATCCGGTGCAGATGGCGTAGTGGGAGGTCTTGAGCGGGCCGTCCGCAAAGCGCATCATGTACACCGTATAGGCCGTGAAGCCATAGCCGTAGCCGAACTGGTCCAGGACCACATAGGCGCCGACGGTCCAGACGGACGAGGGCTGCGTAAGGGCCATGAGCAGGTACACCACGCAGGGCAGCGCCAGGCTCAGGGCCATGGGCAGGAGGCAGCGGCGAAGGCCCCGGCGGGAGATGTCCCAGCCGCCCAGGATGCCGCCGGCGAGCAGGGCGATCACGCCTGCCGTCCCGTACACCATTCCGAACGCAGCCTTGTCCAGGCCCAGGCCGCCGTCCGCGACCGCGTCGCTGAAGAACGGATACAACAGCTTGACGGAGAATGCCTCCGGAAGGCGATACAGGAGCAGGAAGCACATCGTCAGGACGATGCCCGGCTTGGTGAAGAACGAGCCGAACGCCTCGCCGAACTCCCGGAGGATTTCCCGGGCCGTCTTCCGGCCGGCGGTCGCGTCCTCCGCAGGACGGGGCAGCACGAAGGCATGATATACGGTCACCAAGGCCAGCAGGACGGAGGTCGCGAGGAGCGTGACGGTCCAGGCGCGGGAAACGGCGCCGGTCCGCTTTTCCAACAGGCCGGCCAGCACGACCAGGACGCCCTGGCCGAATACCATGGCAATCCGGTAGAAAGTGTTCCGGATGCCCACGAAAGCCGACTGCCTCCGCTGGTCCAGGCCGATCATGTAGAAACCGTCGGCTGCGATGTCATGCGAGGCCGAGGCGAAGCCGGTGAGGACAAACAGGACCAGGGTCCAGGTGAACGGGGAATGCGCTGGGAGGGTGACGGCCAGCAGGGCGACGGCGGCCGCCATCGCAAACTGCATCGTCACGATCCACCAGCGCTTGCTCTTGAAGATGTCCACAAAAGGGCTCCAGAGCGGCTTGACCAGCCAGGGAAGACCGATGAGGCTCGTCAGCAGGGCCAGCCGGCTGTTATCCATGCCCAGGTCCTTGAGGATGACAACCGAGATGGTGTTGACTATGAAATACGGCAGGCCTTCCGCGAAATAGAGGGTAGGCACCCAAAGCCAGGGAGATCGCGTCTTCATCGTTCGAGAGTGGTTCCGGGATAGTAGAAGGAAAGGATTTCACCGTAGGTCTTGCCGGAGGCGGCCATCACCGCCGCCCCGATCTGGCACAGGCCTGCGCCATGCCCCCAGCCATGGCCATGGAGGATGACCTCGTCCGGGGTCATCTCCACGTCGAACCAGGAGCTGTACAGATGGGACTCAGACAGGAAGCGCCTGATAAGCAGTTCCTTGCCTACGGTAATCGTCCGCTTGGTTCCCGTGATGCGGAGCAATTTGATACGGCCCGACCCGCCCCGTTCGAGGGGTTCCAGGGAAACGAGGTCGCCGATATCGACCCCGCTCTTGCGGGAGATCAGGGCGGCCAGTTCGTCGCGGCCGTACCGGACCGTCCAGTCGTGGAAGTCCTCCGTCTCCAAGTCGTAGTCGTTGAGGACCTGCCCCAGGACGGCCTTGTCATGGGTATCGCACCAGGGATCGTCATGGACGGTCAGATAAGGATAGTCCACATCGGCCCAGGCTGTGGAGAAGCGTTCGGTCCGTCCGCCGCAGCACTTGTAGAAACGGGCATCCACCAGTTCCCCGCCGCAGCGGAGCACCTGGCCCCAGGTCTCGTCGACGGCGGCGCGGGCATTCGCCCCGATGGCGAGTGTAAGCCCTTGATAGCGCTGGCAATGGTCGTCGGCACAGACGTCGAAGCGCCGGTGGTCCTCATGGTCGAACCACTTGACGATTTCGCCGGACGGCGCCTCGGGACAGACATGGGTCCCGTCCAGCCAGGTCACGAGGGAAGGGACGTTGTCGAAGGCATACGGGACACAGACCGTCTTGCCTGCCTGCCGATGGGCGATCTGCGCCATCACCCAGGACCGGGAGATGACCGCATGGGCCTTCAGGAACTCCGGTGAAGCCGTGGCTTTCATTTCGGAGGAGATGACGCTGAGGAGGTAATCCTCGACGCCGATCACATTGACGGCCACCACCTTGCCCTCGTCCACGATGAACTTGAGGGTGCCGGCGAACTGCTGGTCCTGCTGCCGCTGCCAGTGGAAGTCCACGCCGATCGTGACCCCGTACAGGATGAACGACGGCTCGGCAAACAGGGTGGAGATGGTTGGGGCCTCGAAGACGAGCTCGTCGTACAGGGTGCCGTTGTAGTCGATCTTCCCTTCCCGGTAGGAGACTTTCTGGGGGCCGGCCCCGTCGGAAATGATCTCGAAGGTGATTTCCTGGCCGGACATGATGCCCACTTCGATCCTGGGCTGGGTGCGGACAAGACGCCAGAGGAGGCGTTCCTCCTGCTTCTCCGAAAGGGAGATTTCCTGCAGGATATCCGCGAGGATTTCCGGCGTAAGGCGCTCGTAATCGGACACTTCCGGAATGACAAAGAACCCGGCCATGTCCGCAGCGCCGGGGCTCAGGGCGAAATGCTCCTCCCCTTCCGCATAGAAGTGATGCGGCCGATGGACGGCCCGGCAGGCGACGACGGCCCGGTACTCCCCTTCGCTGTAGAAAGTCAGGGCGTTGAAGCGCGGCTCCGTCTCCCCTTCCGAAAGGTCGCAGCAGTCCAGCAGGCGGTAGAACATCTTCGCCATGGACTTGGACGTCTCCGCCCTCAGCAGGAAGACACCCCGGGTAAAATGCTTGTAATGGAAAAGCTGTGCATCCCGGACAGAGGCGATGAACGAGAGGTCGCCGGCATGGGCGTCCGGGACGGCACCTCCGTTCATGGCAACGGCATGCAGCAGCCGGTCCGCGATCCGCTCCATGGGCATGTATCCCTTGGGACAGGCCTGGAAATGGGCATGGCCGGGGACCGTGGTGCCGCTGAAAGGGCTGTTGTAGAACACGACATAGTCCGGGAACAGGACGGCGAGGTCCAGCATGTCCGGATAGCGGTGCCAGATGGTCTGGGGGACATGGACGTCCCGGGTGATGACCAGATGGTTCGGGAAAATCGGCGCCCGGTTCACCAGGACGCGGTATTTGCGTCCCTTGCGGCCTTCGAACGGAAGGAAATGCTGATGTTCCAGGTAGTTTTCCTCGCACAGAGGGCAGCCGTGGTCGATGACGGGCATCCGCCCCGGATTGGACTGGACGGTGACGAGGATCCCGCCGATCGCCATCTGGCGGGTCTGGGCGCTCTTGAGGGCCCGGTATTTCGCCGCCACGGCCGGCCACACGGAGAGCTGGTCGTGAACGAATTTGTCGATGTCGATTGCCATAACCTCGTAAAGGTAGGCAATTTTCGGGGGATTTCCTACAGGAGCGCGAGGAGGCGCGGCTGGATCCGCGCATATTCCGCCTCGAAGTTGGGCGTGAGGATATCCTTGCCCACGGCGGCGGAGAGTTCCTCCTGCGTCCACCAGCGGCCCTCAGTCACCTCGTCGTTGTCCGGGGCAAGGTCGGGATGACCCACGCACGCGAAAATGTAGATGAACTCGTGGTCCCGCTGGGTCTCCCACTCCCAGGTGTCCACGAAGACGGGATTGAAAGCCGTCAGGCCGATTTCCTCCGCCGCCTCGCGGTAGAGAGCTTCGACCGCAAGTTCGCCATAGGTGACATGACCGCCCACCGCCGTGTCCCAATAGCCCGGCAGCAGGTCCTTGGTCATGGACCGCTTCTGGAGATAGATGCGTCCGTACCGGTCGATGAGGTGCAGGTGCACCACCGGATGGAGCGGCTTGGCACCGCTGTGGCACCAGGAACGGGTGGCCTGTCCATACACCAGGCCGCTGGGCTGGATCAGGGGCAGCATCTCCTCCGGGGAGGCCGATGCGCTCCCGGGATGGTCCACGCTCGGGCGGGGATGCACCGGTGCGGGTTCCAGGGGATAGACCAGATCGGGGAACATCACGCGAAGGAGATCAGGATGAGCACCTGGGCGACCAGCACCCGGAGGAACATCGACAGCGGATAAACAGTAGCGTAATTGACGGAGGTATAATCACTTCCATACATACCCTGGGCAAAGGCCAGTACCGGCGGGTTCGTGCAGGAGCCGGAGATGAGGCCGCAGATCTGGTAGAAGTTCAGATGGCACAGCGCCCGGGCGACGAAGAAGGTGATGCACAGCGGGACGATGGTGATGAGGGCGCCGTACAGGATCCACCAGTAACCGCCGTTCACGATGGAACTGACGAAGTTCTCGCCGGCACCGAGGCCGACGGCCGCAAGGAACAGCGAGATGCCGATCTCCCGGATCATCAGGTTCGCACTCATGGTGGTGTAGGTGGTCACCTTGTACTTGGGACCGAAATGGCCCAGCAGGATGGCGATGATGAGCGGACCGCCCGCGAGGCCCAGCTTGATGGCCTGCGGGATGCCCGGGAAACGGATCGGCAGGGAGCCGAAGATGATGCCCACCACGATGCCCAGGAAGATGGGGACGAGGTTGGGCTTGTTCAGGGCTCCGCTGGAGTTGCCCACTTTATCGGCGAGCTGTTTGATATGTTCTTCCGTACCGACGCAGATCAGGGCGTCGCCCATCTGGATATACAGGTTCGGGCTCGCGACGAGCTCGACGCCGGCGCGGATGACCCGGGTGACGCTCACCTCGTAGGCGCCCCGGAAATGAAGGTCCTTCAGCTTCTTGCCGGTCAGGGAGGACTTGGTGACCGTCAGGCGGCGGGTGACCAGGTGGTGATCCTTCTCCACCCAGTCGGACACATGCATGGGCACTTCCTGTCCGAAGAGGATGCGGATCTTGTCCACCTCCTCCTGGGAAGTCACGATCAGGACCTTGTCGCCCTCATTGAGGACGGTGTCGCCGGTCGGGAAGAAGATCTCGTCCCCCTTCATGATGCGGGAGACGACGAACTCCGCCTGGAAGCCATGCAGGACATCGTAGAGTTTCTTTCCGAAGATGGCCGGATTCTCCACGGCGACATGCATCCGGCGCGCCTGGCCGGCGCTGTCCTCATGGGCCTGCAGGTCGGCGAGTTCCTTGGAAGGGTCGATCTTGAAGAGGCCCTTGAACAGCAGGATGACCAGGATGACGCCCAGTACGCCGATGGGATAGGCCACGGCATAGCCGGAAGCGAGACCCGAAGCGGCCCGGGAGGCCTGCACGGAATCCACGCCCGCGGAAGCGGCCACGTCGATGAAAGTCTGCTGCGCGGCACCCAGGCCGGGCGTGTTGGTCACGGCGCCGGACATGACGCCCACCATCGTCCGGAGGTCTTCGCCCGCGACGGCGGAAATGCCCCAGGTGATGGCGACGGCCAGGAGGATGTTCATCGCGGCCAGCAGGTTCATCTTCACGCCGCCGGACTTGAACGAATGGAAGAAACCGGGGCCCACCTGCAGGCCGATGGAGAAGACGAACAGGATGAGGCCGAACTCCTTGACGAAGTGGAGGATTTCCGGATCGGCCCGGAAGCCGAAGTGGCTGAGGAGGATACCGATGAACAGGATCCAGGTGGAGCCGAGGGAAACCCCCTTGACCTTGAAACGTCCGAGATAGATGCCGACACCCATGACCAGGGCGAGCAGCAGGATGGAATGGGCAACTCCCTGCCCGAGGAACAGTTCTCTCATAGTCAGAATACCAGTTTCACGCAGAAGGCGGACTTCCCGTCCACGCGGCCTTCCACATACTGGACCATCCGTCCGTCCACCTCCTCCTCGAGCCGGTACAGCTGAACGAGGGCGCCGGGGATGGTCTCCTTGTTGAAATTCACATAGGCGTCCCGGATGCGGCGGGTCGATACCACCTCATACGGGATGCAGTCCATCGCCCAGACCATGTACCGGGCATTGTTGGTATGGCCGATGATGTCCACGTCGGAATACACCACCGCATGCTCCCCGGCGGGAACCGGCTCGGAGCCGCGGGGCATCATGACCTTCGGGGCCTCCTCCACGATGGCGCTGTCCACTTCCCCGTCCAGGGAGAGCAGATGGGCCATCTCCTCCGGCCGGACCAGCCGGCGGGTGCGCTCGTCGATGACCACCCAGGAACTGGTGCAGGTCACGAGACGCTTCCCGGAAGGGTCCTGCAGATAGAAATCACGCAGGTAGAACAGGCCGGAAGGGCCCTTGTGCCAGGTATAGAGCGTGACGTCGTCGCGCCACTTGGGCGGATCGGCGAAATGGAAATGCATCCGGGAGAGGACCCAGGCCGTATGGTGGACATGCAGGTCGTCATAGCCGAAACCCAGCATCTGGGCCGCCCAGTAGGCGATTTCCTGCGCCATGTCCATGAAGGACGAGGGCTTCAGGTAAAAAGAGGCATCCGTTTCGTAACAGGGGATGCAGATATCCTGGCAGAACTTGTAACCTTCCCTTCTGACTTCGCTCATGGTGTTCGATTAAAAACGGAGGATTTCCAGCTCCTCCTGGGTATAGAGGAAACGGTCCATCCACTCCGGAGCCAAGCGGCCGACAAGGGCAAAGGCGGCAAGAAGCAGGATGATGGCGCCGAGGACGATGAGGAATACCCTCCAGAACTTCGGAAACGGTTTCCGGTCTTCCGGAGCGGCTTCCGGTTCTTCCGGTTCGGAAGCGGGTTCCGGTTCGATGACCGGTTCGGCCACGGGTGTCGGCTCGGGTTCAGCCAAGGGTTCGGGTTCGATGGCCGGTGCGGGTTCGGGAACCGGTGCGGGTTCGGGAACCGGCTCCGCCATCAACTCGGCCGCCAGGCCGGCGACGGCGGAAGCCACCTCCTCGGGCGTTTCCACATGGGTTTTCAAGGAAATCGGGGCAAGGCCGAGCCCTTCGGGGTAGATGTCCAGGTCCTCGTCGGCCACAAAGAAGAAATGGTTCTCCCGCGTGGCGCGGAGGCGTCCCAGTCCGGGGAAAACCACGGTCTTTCGGACCTTGAGAATCTCCTTCATCTCGGCGAGGAACTCCGAAAGGATGCGCTCCGCCATCGGAGCATCCACGCCGTCGGCGCGGTTGGCATCGACATACAGGTCCCTCAGGAGCGTGTCGGTCCCCTGCCTCGGGGAAAAATAGAGACGGCGGTACGGAGGATGGATCGTATAGCCCTTGTCCGAGAAGGTGGAGGGCATAAGTTCCGCGACGAAGCTGCCCACCCCGGGAAGGGTGACAGCATCATGGTCCAGAATCGCTTCCTTGACCATTTTCGCGAGGAGATCGATATCCATTTTCGGGTCCGTTTCTGTTTCCGGGTGCAAAGATAATGAAAAAAACGGCAAAAAAGTTTGGAGTTTCCAAAAAAGGTTGTACCTTTGCAATCCCGAAACGAAACAAGGGCATCCGAAAGGATGAAAACATTCCTCAGTAGCTCAGTTGGTTAGAGCATCTGACTGTTAATCAGAGGGTCCTAGGTTCAAGTCCTAGCTGGGGAGCCAAAACGCCTTTAGAGTAATCTGGAGGCGTTTTTCTTTATTATTCTACATGTAGTTCTCCGGGATCTCCGCACGCTACAGGTCGTCGATGGGATTCCTGCCCAGGGTGCCGGTCGATGAACCCGTAAGGGCGGCCGTGTACTTCAGGATGACGTGCCAGGTGGACTGGTTCGAGACATCGGCATCCAGGGAGATGGCGCCTCCCGGGAGATTGTACACGGCGAGGTTCCGGTTGACGACCGGTTCGATCCCATATTTCTGCGTCAGCGAGGCCTGGAGGGAATCATAGGCCTTTTCCAAGGAATTCCAGTCCGAGATGACGGGGAAATCGACCCGTACTTCCTGGACCGGATTTCCGGTCGGAGTGACCTTGCAGCCGCTGTAGCCGGCGAAATCACCGGTATAGGTTCCGTTTCCGGCGCTCCGGAATCCGGCCTTCACCAGCTCCGAGCCGAAAGCCGAGAGGGAGCCGGTCACGGGGATACCCTTGAAAGAAAGGGGTGCGGAGGCCGACGAAGCCGTGCCCGTCGTTGTCGTCGTCGTGGAAGGATTCTGGACGGACGGCGTCTGTCCCTTGTACTTTCCGATACCCATCTCCCTTTCCAGGTCTTCGACATCCTGTTCGATGCTGGAGTTCGACGAGGTCGTCCCGCCGGTCTGCTGTTTCGGGCTGAACCAGCCGCCCGATTCCTCCGAAGTTTCCCGGCTGGAGCCGCCGGGAAGGGTGATGACGCTCCCGAAACTGCTGGAGCACCACCTTACGATCAGAACGATGGCCACAAGGGCCACGACAAGTTTGAGAATCTTTTTCATTCCAGACGGATTATTCATTTCAGATTGAGTGTCAATTCCTGCAAATATAAGAATAAACGGCAATAATCTCCGTCCTCTTTTCTCATTTTTTCAAGGAAAACAAAGCCCATTTTTATTATCTTTGCTTTGCCAAACGAAATGCATGGAGTCCCATTGAGCGAGAAGCAAGCATATAAGCAACTACCTGACAACGAACTTGTTGCAGCCGTCAAGAAGGGAGATGACCGGGCGTTCGACGCACTCTTCCTCCGGTATTTTCCGCAAGTCCGCCGATTCATGCAGGCCCTGGTGAAAGACGACACGCTTGCGGAAGATCTCGCCCAGATGGTCTTCATGAAAGTATGGCTGTATCGCGAACGGCTGGACGCCGGCAAATCCCTGAAGAACTACCTCATCGTCCTATCCCGGAACAGCGCCCTGGACGTTTTCAAGTCCAAGCAGCACTTGCTGATGTCCAGTACAGCCATCCTTCCCGAAAGAGCGGCGCCCGAACGGACGGAGCACCTGGCCGAATTCAAGGAAGCGCGCCTCCGCATTCTCAAGGCCGTGGAAGAGATGCCTCCCCAACGCCGTGAAGTATTCAAGATGAGCCGCTTCGGCTCGCTGTCCAACGAAGAGATCGCCCACCTGCTTGGACTGAGCGTCCGTACGGTGGAAAAGCATATCCAGCTGGCCCTGCAGGATCTCCACCGGTACGGGAACTGATTTTTTTTCATCCGGGATTACGCACCCTCCCCCCTCCGTTCGTTCTTTATACAGTATAAAGGACAACCTAACCACACCCTGTTTTGGACATCGACATCAATACCCTGCAAGATTATCTGGACGGCAAGCTCTCCGACGAGGAGAATCTGGAAGTCCAAGTCTATCTGTCTGACCATATGGACGATCCGGAGGTCCAGTCCCTGCTGGAAGGAGCCTTTGACAGCTTCCGTATCGAAAAAGAGGAAGATACTTTCCGGTCCCTGACGGCCACACGTGCCAGGCTGGGAATCGCTCCCCGGCGGGCTCTCCGCCCCTTTATCCGGCTGGCGGCGGCCGCGGTCACCTTGCTTTTGGCCGTACCCGCAGCGCTTCAAGTCGGGTATCATCTCCACAAGGAACCCGCCCCCGTCGCCTGGATGGAACTGAGCGTTCCGACCGCCCAGACGCGAGAACTCACGCTCCCGGACGGGACCCATCTCTCCCTGGGGGCGGAATCCCGGGTCACCTGGCCGGAATCCTTCACCGGAGAAGAGCGCCGCATCTTCCTGGACGGCGAGGTGACGGCCAAGGTAGCCAAGGACCCGGAGCATCCCTTCATCATCCAATCCGGGGACATCGACGTCCGCGTCCACGGAACGACCTTCAATTTCAAGTCGTACCGGAACAATACGCTGGTGGAGATGATGCTGCTGGAAGGGTCCGTCAGCATGGACATCCACTCGGAGGAAGGGACCCGGGAAGTCCGGCTGACTCCCGGTGACATCGCCCAGTACAACCGCCAGGACGGAGACGTGGTCCTGGGGAAGTTCTCTCCGGAGAGTTTCCGGGTCTTCTCGGACGAGCGGTCCTTCAGCTTCTTCAACATACCTCTCAGCGACATCGCGGCCGACCTGGAACGTGCTTTCGGGACCAAGATCGTCGTAGCGGACCAGTCCATCGTCTCACACCGGTTCCTTGCGTTCTTCACCAACCACGAATCCCTTGACGAGATTCTCCGCCTGCTCTCCGCCAACGGAGACCTGCGCGTCGTCCGGTCGGACGGCGTCGTCTATCTATACGGCAAATAACCAACCCATCCAACCAACACAAAAACAAACAAACATGATGATCCCATCAGACTTCTTGCGCCCCGTGCGCACGATTTTGGTGACGGTCGCCCTCCTGTTTCCGGCATGGCTCGGTGCACAGAACGTGACACTGAACCTGAAGGACGTTTCCGTCCAGGAAGCGGTGATGCAACTGCAGTCCCAGGGCAACTACACCATTGTCATCAACGCTGACGATGCGGACTTGCAGCGGAAGGTTTCCGTTTCCGCCCACAATGCACCGCTGAACGATGTGCTTTCCCAGATTTTCAAGGGGCAGGAACTGGACTTCGCCATCATTGGCAACACGGTTTCCGTAACCCGGCGCAAAGCTGCGGTTCCCGCTCCTGCAAAAAACAGCCTCCGCGGCTTCGTGGTGGACAGTTCCGGTGAACCGCTGGTCGGTGCCTCGCTCGTGGACAAGGCCTCCGGAGCCTATGTCATTACGGATGAGACGGGGGCGTTCATCCTGAACGGAATCGCCCTGCCCGCCGTATTGACGGTATCCTATCTCGGATTTGACGACCAGACAGTCACCGTCACCGGAAGGGAACGCCAGCCCCTGACCATCAGCATGGAGAGCCGGAACACCCTGCTGGACGAGCTGGTTGTGGTCGGCTACGGTACCCAGAAACGGGTCAACCTGACCGGCGCCGTCTCCGTCATCGACGGGAAGGAATTGAATTCCAGGCCCGTCACCAACACCGCCATGGCCATCCAGGGTGCAGACCCTTCCCTGGTCCTGACCACCTCCAGCGGTTCCATCGACGGAACCAACTACAGCATCAACATCCGCGGAAAACTGTCCCTGAACAGCGGTTCCCCGCTGATTCTCGTGGACGGCATCGAGAGTTCCCTCACCCAGGTCAACCCCAACGACATCGAGAGCATCTCCGTCCTGAAGGATGCATCGGCCTGCGCCATCTACGGTGCAAAGGCCAGCGCCGGCGTCGTGCTGATCACGACCAAGAGCGGGGCCGAGGGAGATGCGAAGATCACTTACAACGGCCGGTTCAGCCTATCCGCCAACACGACATCGACCGACTTCATCACCAACGGTTACGATTACGTTACGCTGACCAACGATTTCTACAAGACCTTCAAGGGCTATGGCGCCTGGACCTACTCCGACGAGCAGCTCCAGATGCTGTACGAGCGCCGCAACGACAAGACGGAGAATCCGGAACGTCCGTGGGTCATCCCCGACGAGACCGGGACCAACACGTACGTCTATCTGGGCAACTTCGACTGGTACGACTACCTCTTCAACCGCATACGCCCCGAAACCGAGCACAACGTCACCGTGCGCGGCGGCACCAACAAGGTAAGATACTACGCCTCAGCCCGTTATCTGTACAGGGAAGGCCTGTTCGCAGGCAATGCCCAGGACATCTACAACAGCATCTCGCTGCGCAGCAAAGTGGACGCCAGGATCAACCGGTGGCTCGATTACTCCACCAACATCAGCATGGAGCGGACCCGGTATGACTGGGGCGGCTTCTGGGAAATGGACGGTTCCACGGGCTACGTAAGCCAGGGTATCATGTGGAACCTGACCCAGAACGTGGGTCCGAACTATGTCCCCTTCAATCCTGACGGGACCATCGCGATGGTGCCCGGATTCATGGCCGATGCCACTTCCCCGCTGATGTCGGGACGCGGCGGCGTGTTCATGGACGGCCGGAACAGCAATACCAACGTGAACAATTACTGGACCTGGACCAACCGCTTCACCGCCCATCTGGCGGAAGGCCTGAACCTGATCGCCGACTATACCTACCGGCGCCGTGACCGCCGCCTGAACAACCGCAGCCTCCCCACTGCGAACTGCTATGACAATGTGAACCAGCGCATGTACGTCGGCAACGGCCTCACCGGAGGCGTTTTTTCCAACGGTTCCGTCTATGATTTCACCCGCGAGTACCGTTATTATCAGGACGGCAGCGTCATCAACGCCTACTTCGCCTATGACAATACGTTCGGCGACCATCACGTGGCCGCCACGGCGGGCGGCAACTTCGACGACTACCACTCCAGCAGCCTGAACGTCCAGCAGAAAGGATCCCTGAGCGACGCCCTGTCCTTCATCAACATGGCGAACGGCGAGATCGAGAAGGCGTCCATGTCCAACAGCGCCTACCGGACCCTGGGCTTCTTCGGACGTGTGAACTACGACTGGAAGAGCCGCTACCTGATTGAACTGAGCGGCCGTTACGACGGTTCCTCCCGCTTTCCGAAAGGCCACCGTTGGGGTTTCTTCCCTTCCGCCTCCGCCGGCTGGCGCATCAGCGAGGAGCCTTTCTGGACGAATGTCAGGCCCTACGTCTCCAATGCGAAGATCCGTCTCAGCTATGGCACCCTGGGCAACCAGCAGGTGGACAACTACTATTACTGGGAGGAACTGAAAACCGGACTCCTGAGCGGCTACACTTTCGACGGAATCAGCAATGCCGGATACGCCTACGTGGACGCCCCGGTCTCCAGCGGGCTCACCTGGGAGACGGTGATTTCCAAGAACCTGGGCATCGACCTGGGCTTCTTCCGGAACCGCCTCAACCTGAACGCCGACTTCTTCATCCGTGACACCCGGAACATGCTCACCGCCGCCATGGCGCTGCCTTATGTCTATGGAGAAACCGCCCCCAAGGAGAACGCAGCCGACCTGCGCACGAAGGGATACGAGCTCTCCCTAAGCTGGAAGGACAATGCCGTCGTCGGCGGGAAGCCCCTCTACTACGGATTGACCGCCACCCTCGGCGATTTCGTCACCCACATCACCAAGTTCGACAACGAGAGCCAGCTGCTGAGCGAGAACTATGTCGGCAAGCGCCTGGGCGACATCTGGGGATATGTGACCGACGGGGTCTTCGCCACCGACGAAGAAGCGGCCGAGTACGAACGCACCATCGAATCCTTCTCCACCGTCAACAAGAGTATCAGCGCGCAGGCTGCTCCCTGGAACCACCTGATGGCCGGCGACATCAAGTATGTCGACCTGGGCGGCAATGTCCAGTACGACGACGAGGGGAACGTCATCTCCAACACGCCGGACGGCAAGATCAACACGGGCGACAACACCTTGAAGAACCCGGGAGACCGCCAGGTGATCGGCAATTCCCTGCCCCGCTACAACTACGCGTTCAAGGGGGAATTCAGCTGGTACGGCATCGACCTCAGCGTCTTCTTCCAGGGAGTGGGCAAACTGAGCTGGATGCCCAACGGAAACTGCATCTATTTCTGGGGGCCCTACTCCTACCAGCGGCCGACGTTCATCCCCAGCGACTTCGTCGAGAAGTGCTGGTCGGCGGAGCCCGGTGCCGACAACAGCCATGCCATTTTCCCGCGTCAGCGCGGCAGGATCGCCATGACGTCCAACCTGGTCACTTCGGACTACTATCTCCAGAACGCCGCCTATCTGCGCCTGAAGAACCTGACCGTCGGATACACGCTCCCCATCCGGAGCCGGGCCATCGACAAAGCCCGGATCTATTTCTCGGGCGAAAACCTCTTCTACCTGTCTCCGCTGAAGAAAGCGACCCGGTACATCGATCCCGAAGTGGCGACCACTTCCATCAGCGAAGACTGCACCTATCCCTATTCGAAGACCTTCTCCCTCGGTGTTGACATTACATTCTGACGATTATGAAAAAGACGATCCTATTCCTGTCCGTCGTCGCAGCGGCATCGGCCCTGTCTTCCTGCCAGGATTTCCTGACCAAGACTCCGGAGACCACCCTGTCCCCCGACACCTACTTCTCTTCCCAGGCGGAACTGGACCTCTGGGCCAACAAGATATACAGCGACGTCCTTCCCGGCGCCGACGACCTGGCCGGGCTCAATGCGGACGACAACGGTTCGACGACCTCGCTGAGCGCCATCCAGCGGGGCACCCGGACGCCGTCCTCGAAGTCCTGGAGCGCCTCCACCTGGAAACCGCTCCGGAACATCAACTACATGCTGGAGAACAACAAATGCAGCGACGCCTCCGTCAAGTCCATGTATGACGGTGTCGGCTACTTCTTCCGCGCCTGGTTCTACTTCGACAAAGTCCGCCAGTACGGTGATATCCCTTGGTATGACCACGTCATCGGCTCCGCCGACATGGAGGACCTGAACAAGCCCCGCGACCCGCGCGGATATGTCATGCTCAAGGTGATGGAGGACCTGGACAAGGCCTACGAACTCCTTCCCGCCCGCTGGTCCTCGGATGCCGTGTACCACGTTTCCAAGGACGCCGCTCTGGCGCTGAAATCCCGCGCCGCACTCTTCGAAGGCACTTTCCGGAAGTACCATGCCGGCTCGGACTATGTGCCCCAGGACAGCCAGACGTTCGACGGCGTCACCATCTCCTCGGAGTATTTTCTCCGTCAGGCCGCCGATGCCGCATCCAGGATGATCGGCTCCCGGAAACTGTACACGGGTAATACGCTGGGGCTCGCCCAGAAGGCGACGGACGCCTCTTACCGGGAGTACTTCCTCCTGGAAACGGCCGAGACGGATGAGACCATCCTTTCCCGCCGCTACAGCGTGGACGTCCTGGTCCGGCACGGCATCCAGTTCAACTACAAGAGCAACCACCGCAGCGCCAGCGACCGCATGGTGAACCATTACCTGCAGTCCAACGGCCAGCCGATGACCCAGCGGAGCGGCTTCGGCTACAAGGACGGAGAACCGACGCTGTCCTATGCCGACATGTTCGTCGGCCGGGATCCCCGCATGGCCCAGACCCTCCATGGTCCCGGCTATGTCGCCATCGACGGGACGGCCCATGAATCCCTTTCCTGGGAGCGCACGTTCAACGGATACCGGGTGATCAAGTACATCTCCGATTCCTCCCATGAGACGGCCACCACTTCCACCACCGATTTCCCGGTCCTCCGCTATGCGGAAGTCCTGCTGAACTACGCCGAGGCCAAGGCGGAACTGGGAGAGCTGACGTCCGACGACATCGCCAGGACCATCGACGTCCTGCGCGCTCGGGTGGGCATGCCGGCCATGGCCCAGGTCCCGTCCGAGGTGGACCCGATGATGAAGGACTACTACCCGCACGCCACCGGCAGCCAGCTCGCCGCCATCCTGGAAGTCCGTCGCGAACGCACCGTGGAACTCTTCTGCGAAGGGTTCCGCCAGTGGGACCTGCTCCGCTGGGGAGAGGGCGCCCTCCTGACCCCGCTTGCGACCGGGGGCTTCCGCGGCATCTGGGTGAACGGACTGGGCGACTACGACCTGGACAACGACGGCAAGGTGGACCTCTGTCTCTGGCGAGGGACCAAGCCTGCCACGACGGCTCCGGCCACCAACATCATCGAGATCGGCGACCAGTTCACCATCACCGGCGGTCCTTCCGAGAATGTCGGATACCTTACTTACTACAGCAAGGAAGACTACGTGTGGGATGAAGGCCGGGACTACCTCTGGCCCATCCCTGCAGACCAGCGTTCCCTGACCAAGGGCGCCCTCTCGCAAAATCCCGGCTGGGACGACGGTCTATCCTATTGATCCTGACAGCCATGCGCACACACATTTCTGCTGTTTCAGCGATGGCATGGGCCGTCCTCATCACCGCATGCGGCGGCAAGACGGATCCTGCGGAGGCGCTCGACACGCCTCTGCAGGTATCCCCTGCCTCCCAGGCCGTGGTGAGTCTCGGTGAAACCAAAACGTTCTCCGTCGTCTCCTCGACGGACTGGTATGCACGCAGTTCCGAATCCTGGGCCAAGATCCAGACGGCTTCGGGGAAAGCCGGCAAGACCGGTTCCCCCCTGACGGTCAGCTGCGAAGAGAACAGGACGGCGGAAGCCAGGACTGCCCGGATCACCGTATCCAACCTGGGAAAGGAGACGCTGACCGTGTCCCTCGAGCAGGCCGCGGGCGACGGCGAAACGCCGGCCGCCCAGCGGGGCATTGCCACGGCGGATGACCTGGTCGCCTTTGCAAAGGCCGTCAACGGAGAAGGCTCCGTCGCCCCGTTCCTCGTGGACGGCGTGGTCAAGGTACTGAACGACATCGACGCGTCCTCCATCAAGGAATGGACGCCGGCCGGAACGGAGGCCATGCCCCTGACTTACAGCATCAACGGGAACAACTGCACCATCCGGAATGTCAACTGGACCGTCGACCTGGAGAAGAGTCCGATGGCGGGCCTGGTCGGCTGCGCGAAGGGAATCACCATCCAGAAACTGACCTTCGGCGACGAAGGCAGCAAGGTGTCCTTCACCGGAAATCCTTCCGGGAAAGTCCGGGCGGGAGGGATTGTCGGCCGCGCCGAATCCATCACGATGGAGCACGTCACCAACAATGCCGGCCTGACCGTCACGGGGACATCAGCCACCGGGAACGACCTGATTGTCGGAGGCATAGCCGGCTATATCAACTCCGGCAGCAAGCTCGGAGGCGACCTGAAGAGCCAGGGCTGCGCCAACAACGGAGACATCACCGTTCCGGTCCCGGCCCAGCAGGGCGGGATCGTCGGCTACAATTCCGGCATCATCAAGAACTGCTCCAATTACGGAGCCATCACGGGCAGGAAGGAAAGCAATTACGGACCGGGCTGGCTCTGTTCCTACAACAGCACCAAATCCAACGTCACCTCCAACTACGGCTACGGCTCCGTCAACGGCACCCCTGCCATGATGAAGAACGCCATGGTCAACTACGAGGCCGGATACGACCTGGAAGCGAACACCGTGGACTGGACGCTGGACGCCTACTACGACTGGGAGACGGTGGAAACGCGCCGGCTCCACAGCGGGGCGACCTACACCCATTACAGCTGCGTCAACGTTCCCCGGCATATCCACGTCCTGGAGATCGACCTCAAGGATACGGGCATCGAACTGAACAGTTCCCTGGCCGACGAACGGATTCCCAACCCCAACGGCAATGGAAACAGCAACAACGGCTTCAACAAACGGGAGACCCTGTCCATGCTCTGTAACCGGCGCCGCGCCGAGGGAAAGAAGGTCCTGGCCGGCGTGAACAGCTGTTTCTTCGACTCCAACGACGGGATCAGCCGGGGCTTCCATGTGGAAGACGGCGAGCCGGTGTATATCAACAACCCTTCGGTCGTCTCCAACCTGACGAACCATCTCTGGGGATTTACCGTATTCGCCGACGGAACCGCGTCCTGCGGGAAGAAGGCATTTACCGGCACCCTCCGCATGGGCGGGAAGGAGTACCGTTTCAACACGGTGAACGACACCACGCTCCGGCACGCCTCCCCTACCGTTTCGCCGGTCAACCTGTTCACGTCGCGCTACGTCCGCGTACCGCATCCGTCCTATCCGAGTCTCATCAACGACCTGGCCTCCAACGTCCTCTATGTCATCTGCGAATACACGGGAGACGTGATGAAAGTGAACACCGGCTATGCCGCGGCGAAAGTGGTCGATATCGTGGACGGACGGTCCGGGAGCATCGAGAAGCCCTACATTACGGCCGGCAACCGTGTCGGAATCGCGCTTTCCGGCGAGAAGGCCAGCGAATGGTACGCCAAGGTGAAGAAAGGAGACACCGTGGAGCTCAGATGCGACATCGCCATCGACGGTGACGCGTCCAAGCCCATCCTGGCCCTGGATTCCACCATGTACCAGCTGCTGACCGACGGAGAAGACGCGTCCAACACGCCGGGTTCCAGCGCATCCCTCTACAGCAAGTACGATCCGATCACCTTCCCGGTCGTCAGCCAGGACCGTTCCAAGGTCTGGCTGGTGGAAGTGGACGGCCGCCAGGACTGGTACTCCACCGGCATCAAGGGGTATGAACTCTACCGGATTGCGAAGAAACTCGGCGGCTGGTGGGCGACCCGCCTGGATGGCGGCGGTTCCTCGGCCATGTGGGTCTGGGATGCCTCCAAGGGCAGCGGAGCCCTGGTCAACCGCGTCAGCGACTCCAAGGGAGAGCGCAGCTGCATGTCCTATCTCCTCCTAACGGAAAAATAAAACATACAATAACCATGAAATCATTTTTCAGAATAGCCCTTGCGCTGCTCTTTGGAGCGGCCGTGGCGGGATCCTGCAACACCAGGCAGGACGAACCGGCCTGCACCATCACGGCCGACAGGACCGCCATCAGCGACGTGGCGGCCAACGCCCCGGGCGCGGAAGTCGTCGTCGTCACGACCGACGCCCCGTACTGGATCGTCATCACGCCCGACTGGATCAAGGCCGATCCCACCACGGGTGTCGGCGGCGGAAAGAGCTCCATCGTGACGCTCACGGTAGCCTCCAATTACAAGAACGAAACCACAGACACCAATCCGCGCAGCGGAAATGTCGTATTCTCGGGCGGAATGACCTCCCTCAGCATCCCGGTGAGCCAGCTGGGATACACCGCCTACATCGATCCCAGCCTCGGGATCGGCGGCATTCCGGACATGAACGAATTCCGTGATTTCATCGACGCGGTCAATGAAGGCAACTCCGTCTCCCGCTGGATGAATCCGGTCGGAGAAGTGGAGCTCTTGACCGACCTGGACCTGGCAGAGTTCGGCCCCGACTGGGTCCCGATCGGGGCCGTGGAGCAGACGGGGAACGGGAACAACGCCTGCAAGCCGGTGGGCAACGCCTTCAGCGGGATATTCAACGGCGGCGGCCATACGATACGCAACTTCAACGTATCCAAGAACCTGGAGGATGTCGCCAGCGGAGCCACCTTCGGTCTGTTCGGCGTGCTGGACAATGCCGTCGTCAAGAACCTCCGTGTCGAAACCGACTTCACCGTCAGCGCCAACGGGACGGCCGATGTCGGAGTCGTCGCCGGTACGGTCCTGAGTTCCACGATCGAGAACGTGACGGTCACCGGAAAGATCACCTCGGCCGGAACCACCTCCACCAAGCGCTTCGCCCTGGGCGGCATCGCCGGATTCGTCTATAGCGTCTTCGATGCCGAATCCGGCAATGCCTACGACAGCTTCATCAAGGACTGCAAGGTCGATGCGGAAGTCCGTGTGGACTGCGGGGCCAATACGGCCAACGGTGCGACCTGCGTCATGTACGGCGGCATCGCCGCCTTCGCCACCAACATCAAGGACGAATCCCGGATCCACATCGAGGATTGCGAAAACAGCGGTTCGATGACCGTCAATACCGGACGGTGCAGCGGCATCCTCCCGACGGCCAACTACGGTGCCATCGTAAAAGGCTGCACCAACAAGGCATCCCAGCTGAACACTATCGAGAACGGACGCATCGGACAGATTGTCTGCAACCTCAGCACGTACAGTGCGGTCATCGACTGCGTGAACGAAGGCGACCTCACCACCACGGAGAGCAAGACGACGGCCGCCGCCCTGGTCGCCCTTGCCGGTGACGATACGGCCTATATCGAAGGAGGGGAACGGATCTGCAACACAGGCACCATCCTCGCGGCCTTCGACCCGTCCACGGACAGCAGCAACCGCAACTTCTCCGGTCTCCTGTGCGCGAACATGAATAAGTTCGACCATATCTCGAACATCATCCTGAGCGGCCGCTACGGCGTTTACAAGGCAGACGGGAACCACGAGATGTACCCGGTCAACTCCGCGAACATCATGGAATACATCGGCTGGCTCAATGATGCCTACAAGGAAAAGGCGACCAACATCACCTATACCTCCTCCGGACCGGAGCCTGAAACCCCCGAAACCGGTGGCAGTATCACTCCTTTGGATCCTGTCGATGACACCTGGGACTAATCAGCAAACGATATGAAAAAGTATATTATTCTCGCAGCTTTCGCGACGGCCCTCCTGATGGCGGGCTGCGCCAAGGAAGTGTCCGGCGGTGACGATGCCGTACCGGCAAAGACCGCTCTGAACGCATCCCTTTCGCCCCTGACGAGGACCGAAATCGACGGTGTCAAGGTGAGTTGGTCGGCCGGGGACGCCATCAATGTCAACGGCACGGTTTCCAACGAGCTTTCGGAAGGAGGGGAAACGGGAACCTTCACTTTCCGGAAAGAGCTTTCCACGCCTTATAAGGCCATCTTCCCGGCCACCCTGTTCAAGGATGCCTCCACGGTGACCCTCCCGGCCACCTGGGCCCTGGACGGATTCGACCTGCCGCTCTACGGATACGCCGAGAGCGGGAAGGCCCTTCCCTTCAAGTCCCTGACCGCCCTGGTCAAGCTCTCCGTCACCGGAGAAACGACAACGACCCTGAAAGAAGTCTCCGTCAAGGGCCTGTCCAACGAGCCAGTCAGCGGAGATTTCTCCATCGACTATACCACGGGCGCACTGAGCTCCCTGTCGGACACCGAGGCCTCCAGGGAGGTCAAGGTGACCGTGGGCAAAGCCCTCTCGGACGTGCCGGTCGTCATCTACATTCCCCTGCCGGCCGCTTCCTATGCTTCCGGGTTCCAGGTCTCCCTGCTGGACACGGAGGGCGGACAGATGACGAAAACGGTGTCGGCCCGCACCCTCAAGGCGGGTGACCTCCGCCTGATGCCCAGCCTGGTGTTCGCGCCTTCCACCGACCCGGGAGAGAACATCGGCGGTATCCCGAACGTCGCGGAATTCAAGGCATTTGCCGAGGCAGTCAACAACGGGCTTTCCGTCAGCCGCTGGCTCAACGAATCCGGTGAAGTGGAGCTCCTCGCCGACCTGGATCTGGAAGGGGCCGAATGGATACCCGTCGGAAACGCCACCGTCACAACGGGCAATGTCATCACCGGAAACGCGTTCACGGGCGTTTTCAATGGCGGCCACCATACCGTGGACAACTTCAAGGTCACGGTCCCGGAGACGGGCGGCGGCTCTGTCGCCGGTCTGTTCGGAGCCGCCCAGGGTGCGGTCGTCAAGGACCTGACCGTCGGAAGCAAGGCCGTCCTGAAGACCTCCTCCAAGGCATTCGTCACCATGGGCGCCGTCGTAGGCTACGCCGCCGAGTCCACGCTGCAGGACCTGGACAGCTACGCCACGCTGGCCAATGATGGCGGAGCCGACAATGTCCGGCTCGTCATCGGAGGGACAGTCGGTACCCTGTATGCCTCGGCTTCAGTTCCCTGCACAGCGGAGAACCTCAAGGGACATGCTTCCTTCAATGTGACGAACACGGTGAACAGCAAAAACGGCGGGACCGGCTTCAGCGTCGGAGGCGTCATCGGTTTCACGGATGGCGAATCCCTGGAGCAGGCCGTCCAGGTGAACGACTGTGTCAACTACTCCGATTTCTCCGTCCAGGCCACGCGGACGGGCGGTGTCATCGGTTCCATGAATGACTTTACCAAGGCCGAGGGACTGATAAACAACGGAAACATTTCCTGCACCGACACCAAGGCGTCCAACAGCCGCGTCGCCGGCATCGTGTCCGCGATGGGCAACTCCACCCTCCTGTCCAACAGCACCAACAAGGGCGACATCGTCTTCGCCGTGTCCGGCGACAAGACCCACGGCTATGCCGCCGGCATCGTGGGACAGACCAACGACGGCAACGGCGTGACGGTCATCGACGGTTGCGCCTCTTACGGGGCCGTCCTGTCCGACATCTGGTTCGGGGCCGAAAAATACATCGGCATCGTCTGCGCCAATTTCAACGCCAAGGCCATTACGGTGAAGAACTGTATCCTCGGCGGAAAGATCGGGCCTTATACGCCGACCGGAGAGGCGCCGGTCGTGGAGCTCACGGCCTCCAATTTCGACCAGTACTACTCGCTGGCCAGCGCCAGCCGCTCCGAGAAGGTGACCTTCGAGAACAACCGCTTCGGAGGAGGTTCCGCGGGTACGGCAGGCATCGGCTCCGCCGAGGACCTGCTCGCCTTCGCGGCGGCGGTCAATGCCGGCGAATCCACCGAGGCCTGGCAGAATTCCGACGGGGCGGTGACGCTGCTGGCCGACATCGACCTGGGCGGCAGGGAGTGGACCCCGATCGGCAAGGTTTCGGCCGCCGGCAACGGCAACAACGCCTCCGCCCCCACCGGCAACGCCTTCACCGGGACATTCGACGGTGCTGGCCACACCGTCAGGAACTTCAAGGCAACCGTCACCATCGCCGACAACGGCGTTTACGGACTGTTCGGGTATGTGAAGGACGCGACCATCAGGAACCTCTCCGTCGAAGCCGACCTGAACCTCACCGCTGCGGCTACGGCCGACGCCGGTGTCGTGGCGGGGACCGTCGCCGGTTCCACCATCGAGAATGTCACCGTAACGGCCAAACTGACGGTTCCCGGGGCGAACGTGGACAACAAGCGGTTCTCCATCGGCGGAATCGCGGGATTCCTGTTCGGCTCGCCGAACGCCCCTTCCCTCATCAAGGGATGCACGGTGACGGCGACGGCGAATGTCGAATCGGCGAAGAATACCAAGAACAGCGCCACCGGCCTCCACTACGGCGGCATCGCGGGATTCGCCACGGCCGCCAGCGGGACGACGGAGGTCTCCAACAAGCTGGAAGGCTGTGTCAACAACGGGACCATCACGGCCACGGTCGGCCGCAGCGCGGGCATCCTCGCCGCCGCCAACCTGGCGACCCTGGTCAAGGACTGCGTCAACAATGCCGCCCACACCAACCATTTCGTCAACGGCCGCATTGCGCAGATCGTCTGTATCCTGGGCAACTACTCCGGTGTGGTCAGCTGCACCAACAACGGCGACCTGACCACGACCGACCCCAAGACGACCACCGGCGGCATGGTAGCGCTGTTCAACGGAGCTTCCTGCTACCTGGAAGGCGGAACCAATACGGGCACCATCATCACGAACTTCGACCCGTCCACCGACGCCAGCGGCCGCGACTTCTCCGGAATCATCGGGGCCAACATCAGCAGTTTCAGCTACATCAAAGACTTTGTCGTGAGTGGAAGAATCGGCCATTACAAAGGCTCTGACGCCCCGGAGATGGTCACCCTCACGGCGGAGAATTACCGGGACCACATCGGATATCGTACCGAGGCCAATGATTCCAAGATCACCGGACTCACCTATGTCGCTCCCTAACCGCTCCGTCGTATGAAACGGATCCTCCACTTTCTTCTCGTCCTTTCCCTCTTTTCCCTTTCCTGTCCGGCAGACGGAAAGGGGAAAGAGCTGAAAGTGCTGTACTGGAACATCCAGAACGGGATGTGGTCCGACCAGGTCTACAACTATGACCACTTCGTCGCCTACGTCCGAAGCCTGGACCCGGACATCTGTATCTGGTGCGAGGCGGAATCGCGTTATGTCACGGATACGGCCGTCAAGATGCAGATGCCCGAGGACCAGTATCTTCCCTGGAACTGGGACCTGCTGGCCAGACGGTACGGACATTCCTATGCCCTTGTCTGCGGCAAGCGGGATACGTTCCCGCAGGTCATCACCTCCAAGTATCCGCTGCGGATCGTCAAGCGCATCACCGGAAACGGGGACGACATCATCGTCGCCCACGGGGCCGGCTGGGCCAAGGTGGACCTGGGCAAGGGAAAAGAGCTCAACATCGTCACGGTGCACACCTGGCCGGCACGGTATGCCTACAAGGCCGTGGATGAAGCGGCCAGCGCAGAAGCACGGGAGGGCGATCTCTTCCGGGCCAAGGAGATGCAGTACATCTGCGAGCAGACCATCGGGACGGTCCCTGACGGTTCCCGGCAGTGGTGGCTCATGACCGGCGATTTCAACGCCATCTCCTCCATCGACAATTTCCATTACGGTCTTCCGGCCGACGATCCGTCCTTCCTCGTGCACGACTATGTCCGGAACAACACCCCGTACATGGACGTCATCGAACGGCTCTATCCGGGCGAGTTCCAAAAGAGCACACTCTCCGGACGCCGGATCGACATGGTGTATCTCACGCCCGCCCTGTATGACAAGGTCGTCTCCGGAAAGATCCTCTACGAAGGCTTTGCGGACTCCCGGCGGGATCCCCGAGGCAAGGACATCCACAACTTCTGCCATCCGTCCGACCATTATCCGGTGATGGTCATCTTCAAACTGTAATAACCGACCCATCATGAAAAGAATCCTCAGAATCGTCCTCCTGGGCCTCTGCCTCGCCTCCTGCGCAAAGGCCCCGCGCTATGCCAACCGGGCGGAGGCCATCGCCGCCCAGATCCACGATCCGTCCTCCCGTTATGTGGTCGTGACCGTCCACCGGGGAGACTGGCGGAACTTCCCTGAGAACTCCATCCCGGCCATCGAAAGCATCATCCGGATGGGGGCCGACATCATGGAACTGGACCTGAAGATGACGGCCGACTCCGTACTCGTGCTCAGCCATGACGCCGACGTGCGCCGCTGCACCAATTTCGGCAGCGTCTTCCGCGACCAGCCCGGCAAGAGCGCCCTGGTCAAGGACCTCACGCTGGAAGAGATCAAGTCCCTGAGCCTGAAACGGGCGCACAACGTGGAGATCGACACGCTCCATGTCCCGACGCTCCGGGAGGCGCTCCTGTGCTGCAAGGACCGTATCTGCGTGAACGTGGACCAGGGGTATGAATACTACGACCAAGTCCTCGCCATCACCGAGGAGCTCGGCGTGACGGACCAGATCCTGATCAAGGGGAAGAAGCCCATCGAGGTGGTGGCCGCGCACGAAGCGGCCTATCCGCACAACATGATGTACATGCCCGTCGTGGACATCCAGCGGCCTTCCGGCATGAAACTCTTCAACTCCTACATGGAGCAGAACGTGGTTCCGCTGGCTTATGAGATCTGCTGGCAGGTCAACGACGGGACGTTCGAGAAGGTCGCCCGCCAGATCATCGACCAGGGCTCCAAGGTCTGGGTCAATACCATCTGGGCCTCCCTGTGCGGCGGTGACGGAAACGACGACGACGCGGCCTACCTGGCGGAGGACCCGGGACAGGTGTACCAGCAGTACCTGGACAACGGCGTCTCGATGATCCAGACGGACCGGCCCGAACTGCTGATCGGCTGGCTCACCAAAAAGGGACGCCATACGCTCCGTTGACGCGGCGGCGGCTCCACCCTTTCCATATTTTTCGTATATTTGGAATTCCAAATGACGAAAAAGCATGAAAGCACTCCAAAGAACCCTCATCCTGGCCATGGCCGCCGCAGCGGCCATGGCCTGTCATCCTGCGGCCAAGGACCTGAAGACCGAAACGTTTGAATACACCGACTCCACGGCGCATGCACACCTGAGCATCAAGGCGGAACTTCCGGTGCCGGGCGCCGCGGATGCGGTCCGCGCCAGGCTCATCGACGTGATGGACCGGCAGCTCAGCCATATAGGGACCTACGAGGACGAGCGTCAGTTCCCGGCCTTCGAGGGCAACGCCGCCGACAGCAAGGCCCTGATGGCCTATTACCAGGCCAAGTCGCTCGAAACGCTGGGCCGGATGGGCCAGGAGGACTATGACGAACGGGTGGAGAGCATCTCCGAGAACGACGGCATCACCGAGGAGGAGAAAGCGGACCTCCTGGCCGACATGCCCGGCTGGGAATACGACTTCTCCCTCACCAAGGACCGCGAAACAGACCGCTATGTGGTGTTCCTTTCCGAGGACTACGTGTACCTGGGCGGTGCCCACGGAGGCATCCTCGGCCGGGGACCGATGACCTTCGACAAGAAGGACGGACACCTGGTGGAGCAGTTCCTGGAGACCTCCTCCCTGCAGGAAATCCAGCCGCTCCTCAGGAAAGGGCTCGTGGAGTACTTCTCCGAGGACGGCGAAGCGGTCCGGCCGGAGCAGCTGGACGACTGGCTGATGCTGGAAGGCGGCCTGGTCCCCTTCCCTGCCTGGACGCCCTATCCTTCCGAGGAAGGTCTCGTCTTCACCTACCAGCAGTACGAAATCGCCTCCTATGCGGCCGGGATGCCCAGTTTCACCCTTTCTTACGACGATCTCCGTCCGTATTTCACCCAGGAAGCCAAGGACCTGCTTGGCATCCGCGAATAACCCACCGGCCATGACCAGCACGCCCTACCGGGAAGTATCCGACATTTCCCAGCTCCCTGCACCCGACGCGGCGGGGATCGTCTCCCGCTACGTGTTCCAGTACATCGACTTCGGACAGGTTCCGCAGTATGTGGCGGCGGGACACCTGTTCTCCGACTGCTGCTTCCTGGGATGCGACATCCCCTCCGAAATGGAAGGGCGGATCGGCCAGACCTGCCTGGTGTTCCCGCGCATGGGCAGGACCTACAACGTGTTCCGGACCCGGCTCTACGACGGCGACTCCCTGTATGCCGGCTATGACCCGGAGAACGAGGAGAGTTTCGGCAACTGCTTCGACACGCGCGTGTACAACGACTACGTGGAGAAAGGACAGCAGTGCGACGACATCCGGGAGACCCTGGGACGCACCCTGCACGACCGCGCCATGAGCAGCGCCATGCGGGAGTTCCTGAGCCGGTTCGACGAACGGCAGGTCGTCGCCATCATGGGCGGCCATGCGGAGCGCCGCACCGACGTGGGCTACCGGAAGGTCGCCCTCATCAGCAAGACGCTCACGGAAAACGGCAAGCTGATGGCCTCCGGCGGCGGTCCCGGCGCGATGGAAGCCACACACCTGGGAGCCTGGATGGCCGGGCGGAGCGAGGCCGAGTTCCAAGATGCGCTGGACATCCTGTCCGTCGCCCCGACATTCCGCGACGAAGGCTGGCTCCGGACGGCGTTCGAGGTCCGGGCGAAGTACCCGCAGCACCGGTACCGCAGCCTGGGCATCCCGACCTGGTTCTACGGGCACGAGCCCTCCACGCCCTTCGCCACCGACATCGCCAAGTATTTCTACAACAGCCTGCGGGAGGACACGCTCCTGGCCATCGCCAAGGGCGGCATCATCTACTCCCCCGGTTCCGCCGGCACGATCCAGGAAATCTTCCAGGACGCCGCCCAGAACCACTACGAGACCTTCGGCGCTCCCAGCCCGATGGTCTTCTTCGGAAAACAGTTCTTCACGGAGGAGATTCCCATCTACCCCCTGCTGGAGGACCTGATGGCGCGCGGGAAATACCGCAATCTGCTCATCTCGGTCACCGACGACACCGAGGTGGCGGTGAACACCGTGCTGGGATTATAACAGGATATGGATTCCGAGGCCGATGAGGACGAGCCCGCCGACGATGCGGGCGCTGAAACCGAGTTTCCGGCCGACGAAACTGCCGGACAGCATGCCGGCGACTACGGACAGTGCCGTAAAGACGAAGACCGACAGGGCGACGGGGGCGATATCGCCCCAGGAGGCCGCATCGAGCGCCATCGACAGTCCCACGGCCGCCGCATCGATGGATGTTGCGACTCCCCCCAGGAGAATGCTCTTGAAGCCATCCAGATTCAGGTGCTCGGACTTGCTGCGCACCCCGTCCAGGAACATTTCCCCGCCCACATAGAGAAGGAGCAGGAAGCCGATGACATGGGCCCCCGTCTCGAAATGGGCGACATGGCCGGCGACCAGGTCCGTCGCGAGCGTCCCGAGCAGCCAGCCGCCCAGCAGGAAACCGGTCTGGATGACGGCAAAGACAGCCGCTACGACGGCCACTTTCCTCCGAAGTTCCTCCCGGGGCACCAGGAAGGAAGAGCACAGGGAAACGGCGAAACAGTCGGCACAGAGGGAAAGGCCGATCAGGATGGCATCGAGGATGGTGTTCATGGCTTGAATTCCTGCCGGTTCACGATGGAACGGCCAAGGGTCAGTTCATCGGCATACTCCAGGTCGTCCCCGAAGCCCAGTCCGCGGGCCAGGGAGGAGAACCGCACGCCCGTATGGGAGAGTTTCCGAAAGATATAGAAAGCGGTGGACTCCCCTTCCACGTCGCCGCTGAGGGCGAAGATGACCTCCGCCACGGAGGGATCCGGGAAAGCCTCCACCCGCTGGACCAGTTCGCTGATGCTCAGGTCGGAAGGGCCGATTCCGGCCATCGGGGAGATGATGCCGCCGAGCACATGGTACACGCCGTGGTACTGACCGGTGTTCTCGATGCTCATCACGTCCCGGACGCTCTCCACCACGCAGATGGCGCTGTGGTCGCGGGAACGGTCGGCGCAGAGGGAACACACTTCGTCGTCCGAGATCATCCGGCATTCCCGGCAGTAGCGCACCTCGTCCCGGAGCCGGTTGATCGCGTCCGTGAAATGGTGGACGTTCTCCTGCGGCTGCCGGAGGAGGTGGAGGGCGAGGCGGAGCGCGCTGCGGCGTCCCACTCCGGGCAAGGTGCCGATGGCCTCCACGGCATCGGAGAGCAGTTCGGAGGGATACTTTTCCTTATACGCCATAATAGTCGGTCAGGCCCTCCATCGGAGAGGCGATGAAACGGGAGAAAGTGAGGCCGTATTCGGCGCCGAGCGCTTCCAGTTCCTTCCGGCAAGCGCAGCCGAAACCGCCGATGACGCCCACGGGAAGCGATTTCCCATAGCGGGTGAGCGCCCGCTCGAAGAGGCCCCGGAAATTCCGCTCCACCAGGGCATCGACATAGGCGTCCCCGCGGTTTTCCAGCAGGAAGGGAGCCAGGCTGCCCAGATAGCGGGAGGGCGCCGGATTCTTGTAGATGTTCCGGACGACGGAAGCATAGTCGGCCTCGTGGAAGGAGGCGAAGGAATCGGCCAGGGCGACCGGGACGAGGTCTTTCACAAGGTCGCTGAGGAACATCCGCCCCAGGGCTGCGGCGCTGCCTTCATCTCCGATGATGAAACCGCCTCCATGGATGTTCCGGACAATCCGTTCCCCGTCGTAATGGCAGGTGTTCGAGCCGGTTCCGAGGATGGCGGCAATGCCTTCCCCGTGGCCGCAGGCGGCACGGGCGGCCGCCAGGAGGTCCGACGCATATTCGAAAGACGCATGCGGGAACCGTTCCCGGAACACCCGGTCCAGTTCCGTAGGGAACTCCAGCAGGCCGGCGGCGAAAAAGTGGACCTCCTCCACCCCGGCGAACTGTTCCACGGCATCGGCAAAGACCTGGGCATTGGCCTCCGCCGCGATGGTGGACAGGTTCATGCCGGGCGTATGCAGGCGCCGGACCACTTCCCCGCCCGGGGCGACAAGGCACCAGTCGGTCTTGGTGGCGCCGCTCTCGACGATCAGGATCATATCTCCACTCCTTTCTTTTTCCAATGTATATATCCGTACACCGCCGACGCGACGTAGGCGGCGTACAGGGCCGTCATCCAGTACTGTCCGTTGGAAAGGCACAGGGCGGCCGTCAGGATATTGGCCACCACCCACAGCATCCACTGCTGGATGTAGGACCGGGTGAGCCACCAGGTGGCGATGACGCTGAGCACCGTCGCCGTGGCGTCCAGGGCGGACATGCCGTCCCCGAGGGCGCGGAACACGGCGATGAGCGCGAGCGACCCGACGACGAATCCGACGGCACTCCAGAGGGCCGTCTTCACAGGGAGGGGACGCAGGTGGATTACCCCTTCGCCGGCCTCGGCGCCGTCCTTCCGCCACTGGACGAGGCCGATGACGGACATCACGATGTAATACACGTTCAGTCCCGTCATGCCCCAGTTCCGCTGGATGGCGAAGCTATAGGCGCAGGCCAAGCCCGTCAGGAGGCCCAGCACCCACATCGCGTTCTTCTGGAGGATCTCCAGGACGACATAGGCGATGCCGGTGACGAAAGCGAATATCTCGATGGCTTGCACAATATCCATAGATGACAAATTTACGAGTTTTTTCACTATCTTCGCGCATTATTATCACAGAATATGGACAAGAAAAGCTATGCATTCGGTATGAGCCTCGCCGGCAACCTGCTCCAGTCGGGCGTGCACGGGCTCAACTTCGACGACTTCGTGGCCGGTCTGAAGGCCATGCTGCAGGGAGAGAAGCTCGCCATTTCCATGGAGGAGGCGGGCGAAGCCCTGGAGCAGTTCTACAAGGAAATGGAGGAGGAAGCCTCCGAGCGGGCCGCCGTCGCCGGTGCCGCCGCCAAGGAAGAGGGCGAGAAGTTCCTCGCCAAGGCCGCCCGCGACCCCGAGGTCCGCGCCACCGGCAGCGGCCTCATGTACAAGGTCCTGCAGGAAGGCACCGGCAAGAAGCCCACGGCCACGAGCCAGGTCAAGTGCCACTACGAGGGGACCTTCCCGAACGGACAGGTCTTCGACAGCTCCTACAAGCGGGGCGAGCCCGCCGTCTTCGGGCTGAACCAGGTCATCAAGGGCTGGACCGAAGGTCTCCAGCTGATGGCCGAAGGTGCCAAGTACGAACTGTACCTGCCTTACAACCTCGCCTACGGCGAACACGGCGCCGGCAATGCCATCCCGCCGTACAGCGCCCTGAAGTTTGTCGTCGAACTCATTGAGGTCCTGTAAACGCTACCAGGAATACGTCACGGACAGCATCAGGCTGCGTCCCGGCATCGGATAGCCCTGGACCACCTGGTAAGGCCGGTCGAAGACGTTCCTGACCACCACGCCCGCTTCCAGTTCCGGCATCTTCGCCCGGCTTCCGGAAGCGGGCCATCGTATTGTCCGGGACAGGGAGGCGTCCGTGACCGTCCACGGGGCGATCCGGTAGTCCGCCGTGTTGGCCGTCCGGGACCAGCGCTCCCCGGTCACGACCGTGTCCCAGGAAAACGACCAGTCCCGCCAGCCGGCACGGAGGTCGCACCCCCCGCTGTGCAGGGGAATATAGGGAATCTGGTTGCCATAGGTTCCCCCATCCGGATCGCTGTGGTCCAGCGCCTGCTGGAAACTGTAACGCAGCACGGCTTCCAGCCGCCAGTCCTGCCGGTGGAAGCGTCCTTCCGCCCGGATGTCCACGCCCGTGACATCCACCCGGCCGATGTTGAGCATCGTCCAGCGGAACTGCGACGAAGTCGGGATGGCGACGATCTTGTCCGACACCCGGTTGCGGTAGGGCGAAAGCCTTCCCTCCCAGGACCAGGGCCCGGAGGCATGCCGGAACCGCAGGTCGATGCCCGCCTGGACGGCGGATTCCGGGACGAGGGCGGAATTCCCCATCTGCGAATAATAGAGGTCGTTGAAGGACGGAAGGCGGTAGCTCCGCTTGAGGAAGCCGTCCATCTCCAGCCAGCGGAAAGGGGCGTAATACAGGCTGAAAGAGGGCATCCATGCGTCCCGGAACGTGTTCTCCCGGGACCATCCCCCCGCTTCCGGAGTCAGGAACCCGTCCCAGGCTCCCTGATAGACGAGATGGGCGGCCAGGCGGATGCGCTCCCAGGCCAGGCGGGAGGCCAGCGCGCCGGTGAAGACGGTCCTCCGCGGCGTGACGGACTGCCCCGCATCGGAATCCAGGGCGTTGCGCTGCACATCGGTGCTCAGGTCCACGGACCAGGGATCCGCAAGCACGAAGGACTGCGCAAGGGACAGGTAACCGGAGCGCTGGTGGTAATGCAGGTCATACGGCAGGGCCATGGGATTCTTCTCCGGGTGGGTGTCGTAATGGATGTAGTCATCCGCATATTTGAAGCGGACCGACGTCGCATAGCGGGACGTCCAGTCCTCCTGCCAGCCGCCCTGGAGGAAAAGGTTGCGGTCCGCCTGCCGTTCGGCGCTGAACGGGAAACCCGATGCCCGGCGGATGACAGGGCCGGGAAATCCCCGTTCCGAGCCATAGCCGTACCCGCGGAGACGCCACTCCCCCCTCCTGAGCCGGCCGAACAGGGCCGATTCCAGGCGAAGGCTCCGGATATCCCCGTTTTCCCGAACGAGGGTGGTGTCGAAAAAGGGGAACTTGTACTTCCCGCTACTGGTCAAGCCTTCCGCCGACACGCGGAGGAGCACCGGACCCAGTTCCCGGTCCCATTGGAGGGAAGGGTTGAACGTGCCGAAGGAGCCGCCCCGCAGGCGCACCCGTCCCCCATCCTTGTCCACCAGCAGGGGCCGTTCGCTTTCCAGATGCACCGAAGCCCCGGAAGCGTACTCCTTCGCCGTCTGCAAGCGTCTGGTCTTCTGCCCGTTATAAAGGGATATCAGACCTACTCCGTCCACGGAGAAACGCCCCAGGTCCACCTGCATGTTCTGCGCAGTGTCCACCTGGACGCCGTCCAGGAAAACGCCGACATGCTCGCTTCCCAGGCTCCGGACATTCACCGTCTTCAGGCCGCCCACGCCCCCGTAGTCCTTCACCTGGACCCCGATAAACCGGCGGAGGACATCCGCGACCTGTGCCGGAGGGGCCGTCACGCCTGGAAGGTACACTTCCTCAGAAGGCCGGACGACCGGGAACACCTGGACGGAATAGACGGAAGCGGCCGCCAGCGTATCCGCCTCCTGGGCCTGCAGGCACCAGGGGGCGGACAGGACGGCAGCCAGCGCTATGACGGCCCGTCCCCGCAAATCAATACACGGCGAAATGCCCCGGGCAGACACCGGCATCTACGCTCCAGCGCAGCCCGTCTTTCCCGTAACAGGAGACGGTGCCCGGATTGAAATAGTCACCGGCATCCCCAACGAAGAACGTATCGGCATCCAACGCGTACAGGCTGTACAGGGTCGTCGCGGTCACATTCAAGGTCCAATCCTTCTTGTTTCCCCCCTGGACGCTCCAGCCTTTGTAGACATGGGAGGCCGACCAGTCGAATTCCGAATCGGTGCCGATGCAGTAGACCGTATCCCCGAGCAGGGTGGACACGCTCACATAATCGGCCACCTTGGAAACCTCCAGCGACGCATTGATCCTGTAAAGCCCCGAATGGACACTCCAGTAATCGCCCAGCGTCGTGACATAGATGTTTCCTTTTCCGTCGGAATAGACATTCTTCAGGTTCACCTGCACCGGAATAGTCGCCGTGACCTTGAAACGCTTCGTATCGATGATGCTGACGGTGTTGTCATAGGCATAGTCCGGCGGAAGCTGGCTGGAGATGCCGCCCGAATTGGCGACATACAGCTTCCCGTCATACACAGCGATTCCCTCCGGTTGATAGCCTACCTCGACACTCCCGTCCACTTTTTTCGTCGAAAGATCGATCCGGTACACCTGTCCCTTGGGATTCTTGGAATCCGTGACCGAATAATACCCGTTCTCATCGTAACTTCCTGTCGCATAAGCGCCGGCCCAGGAAGTGACATAGGCGTAGCTTTCGTCGAAGGCCAGGAAGCGTGGCGTCGGGACCTGGATGGCGGCAATCTCCGTCTCGTCTTTGGCGGACACGACCTCCACAAGGCCGGAATTGTTGATGACCATCCACACTTCGTCCCCATGGACGGCGATATCGTTGCCGACGTCGCCAAGGCCGGCACCGACCGACGGGTTCATCTTGCGGAAGGCCCCTGTCACATATTGTCCCTCCGGAACCCGGAGGAAATCCAAGGTCGCGTTGTTCGAGCCCATACCGCCCTCGTTCAATACAAACACTTTCCGGACTGATTCCGGAAAACCGGAAACATCGACCTTCTGGCCGGACAGGTCCGCGTCCTTGGACGGAGGTTCCGGCACAGGATCCTTGCGGCACGCGCAGAATGCCAGCGCACCGCAAAGCCAAAGCAACATCGCTTTTTTCATTGATAAAGAAAGATTTACGTTTTCGCCGGGACTTGTCCCCGAGTCCCCTTGCTTCACTTGATCCTGGCAGGTCTTCTGACTGGTCCCGGCCCCGGCCTTCTCATCCCCGGAGGGACAATGGCATCGATTCGGAGCCGTTATGGACGACACAGCTGCGGGCACAGTCCCGGATTCACACCGGATTCCCTATTGAGCAGGCCGGCCACGCCGGCATCCGCACCACAATCCGGCACAAAAATACGAAAAAACTCCGAAATAGCTTTTTGTTTTACTTCCTCTATTGATTATATTTGCGTAGGAAAAGAAGATGTTATGACAGGAACCGTTTACACGGAAGATCAGGTCCGCGACCTGGCCCGGACGAAACTCCATTTGGAGAATACGGAATCAGCCCTGGCCGGCGTCGGCCAGCTTACCTCATTCAATCAACTGGGCTTCCGGGGAGTAAAAGACCGTCCGGATGGATGGTATCTGCCCAATGAGACTCACTATCCTGCCCTGGTCCTTGAAGTGAAAGGCAGCAACATCAAGTTAGGCGACAAGGAACGTGAGGAGCTCCATAAAAACATCCGTATCGTCCAAACCAGATATACGCAGGTGGTCGGATTGCTGTACAACGGATTTGAATTGGAAGTTTATAAAGGGGACGAGTTGATGGAGGGGGAGAATGAGTTGATGGACAAAGAACACTATTTCGGACTCTTCTCGATCAACCGCATCAATAAGATGCTCATCTATTCTTTGACACACAGCATCAATGATACCCTGCATTTTGATTTCCTCATCAAGAACCTGTACCACCGCATGATCTTTACAGCATGCGCATTGGTAGCCAAACGTCATGGTGCAGCGCTGATGAAGGGAATGTCTTTCAGGTTATTTACCACCGCCATCCGTGAAACCTTGGAGAGCGCTTTATCGGATGATCTGGCAAAGAACAAGAAACTGCAGGTTCTGATCGAGGTTTTCTCTGAAATCAAACTCAATACCCAGTGCACGCAGGAAGCCGTCGACCGGTTCATAGAAGATGTTTCCAAGATTTCCGACAACATCAACTCCGACTTTTGGAACGGAGAAGACGTGATGGCCATCTTTTTCAACGAGTTCAACCGCTACAAGGCCAAATCGGAATCGGGACAGGTGTTCACGCCGGACCACATCACATCATTTATGTACCAAATCACTGACACGACAAAACAGGACACGGTACTTGACGCGGCCTGTGGCAGCGGTGCATTTCTCGTAAAAGCCATGTGCAATATGGTTCAGGAAGCCGGAGGAGTCCGTACGGAAGAAGCCCGTGAGATAGCACAGACGCATCTATATGGCATCGAGTACGACCGGGAAATATTTGCTCTGGCCTGCGCCAATATGCTTATCCACAAAGACGGAAAGACCCATTTGGAGCACATGGACAGCCGTTCGGCGGAAGCCGGGTGGTGGATGCGGGAAAAACCCATCACAAGAGTCCTGATGAATCCGCCCTTCGAGAACAAGTACGGGTGTCTGGATATTGTAGAAAAAGTGCTGGACAATGTTCCGGCCGGGACCGTGTGCGCATTTATTCTTCCCGACAACAAGCTCGAAAAAGCCCGGGGACGAGTGCGCCGATGGATGCAAAACCACAGGTTGACAAAGATCATCAAGTTACCCAAAGATATCTTTTCGGGGGTTACTACCAGTATTTTCATGTTTACGGTCGGTACGCCGCAGCGAGGGCAGGAAGTTTTCACATGCTATATGGCGGAGGACGGGTTGGAAACCATCAAGAACCAAGGTCGGCATGACATCCGAGGCCGGTGGGAAGCCATTGAGAAACACTGGGTCGATATTGTCCGTAAACAGACGGGGAGCGACACGATCAAGTGGATAAACCCATACGAGCACTTAAGCTATCAGGAAGATATTGAATTGCCGGCACCTGTAAGAGCCGACTTCATGAAACGTACACTGGCATATGCCCTGTTCAAACAGGGGATGGAAGAGCAACCTTTCTTTGAAAACGCCACAGATCACATACTATATGGGAGTCCGCTTGCAGAAGAGTATAAACCCTTTCTTGCAACGTCTTCTTCCCCTGAGATTCCGCTGGACACGGAAAATTGGAAGCGTTTCCGACTGGGAGGGAAAGACGGGTTGTTTACCATTGCCAAAGGGAGTCGCCTGACCAAAGCCGATCAACGGGAAGGACGTGTAAATTATGTCGGAGCATCGGCTTTCAACAACGGCATCACCAACCATATTGGCAATGACGACCAGCTCTGTCAGGCGGGAACGATTTCAGTTTGTTACAATGGTTCCATCGGTGAAGCATTCTACCAGGACGAGCCTTATTGGGCGACAGACGATGTAAACGTACTGACACCCAGATTCCAGCTTTCACCGCATACGGCCATTTTTATTGCTACGGTCATCAAGAACGAAAGCATCAAGTATGCGTTCAATAACAAATGGACGAAGGAACTGATGGAAAAGTCGGAAATCCTCCTTCCCGCCCAGGTTGACGGGACTCCCGACTTTCTTTTTATGGAGCGCTATATCAAGTCATTGCCATACGCAAGACTATTCTGATCCGCCCCGCCGGGATTACGGAGTCCTACCAGCCCTTGAAGGGATTGCGGGCGAGATAGCCGTTGTAGTAACGCTTGTCGTCCGTCACTTCCTCCCCCAGCCAGGAAGGCCGGGGAAAGGCTTCGTCGGCCTCGGAGAGTTCGATTTCGGCCATCACCAGGCCGTCGTTCTCCCCATGGAACTCGTCCACTTCGAACTTGCGGACGCCGGCCGGAACGATCCAGCGGGTCTTGTCGATGCTCCCCGGCTTGCACAGCAGGAACAGTTCCTCCGCCTCCTGGAGGGAGATTTCCTTCTCCCATTCCGGGCGGCTGCCCAGCGCGATGTACGGTCCCTTGATGGTCAGGAAGCCCTGCCGATCGCTGATGCGCACACGTACGCTGCGCCCGCTGTCATGGGCGACATACCCCTGCCGGATCCGGTGTTTCTCCACCGCCTCCGCCTTGTACCCGTCCCCCAGGACGAGGAATTTCCGTTCGGTCTCAATCTGCATGGCTACATCAGGTAAGCGCCCATGTCCCGGCCGGCGGCGATGCCGTCCCGGATCTCCGTGGAGGAGATGTCGATGCGGGGCGCCTTGAGCAGGTCGATGCGATAGTCCGGGCACTCGCGCAGCAGACGGGCCTTCAGATACCCGCGATGGTACCCCTTCCGGGGAAAAACGACCACTCCGTACTCGCGAAGGATGCGTCCATAGTCCCGCCAGCGCGGGAAGCTTTCCAGGTTGTCCGCGCCAATGACCAGCGTAAACTCGTTCTCCGGTTCCCGCTCCCGCAGCGCGTCCAGCGTACGGATCGTATAGTGAGGAGGTTCCATTCCGAGTTCGATGTCATCCACCCACACCCGGATCTCCGGATGGCGCTTCACGGCCTCCACGGCCGCCTCGTACCGCTGCCGGCCCGTCAGCGCATTATCCGCATCCTTGAACGGGCTCTGCGGCGACACGATGAGATACACCCAGTCAAAGGCCGCATCCTTCGTCAGATACTCCATGATGGCCTGGTGCCCGATATGCAGCGGGTTGAAACTCCCCGAATAAACCGCAATTCTCATTCGGCCAGGAAGGAATCGACCATCGCTTCGGCTTCGGCGAAAGCGGTGGCGAGGTCGTCGTTGACGAGGACCTTGTCGAACTTGGGGGCATAGGTCATTTCCTCGGCCGCCTTGGCGACGCGTTTTTCGATGTCTTCGGCGGAATCGGTGCCACGCCCCACGAGCCGCTCCCGCAGGACCTCCACGGACGGAGCCTGGATGAAGACGGACAGCGCCTGGTCGCCGAAGTATTTCTTCAGGTTCACCCCACCCTTGACATCGACATCGAAGATGATGACATGGCCCTTCGCCCAGATGCGGTTCACCTCCGCCTTGAGCGTACCGTAGAAGCGGTCCGGATACACTTCCTCGTATTCCACGAACTTGTCGTCCCGCACCAGGAGACGGAAGACGTCCGCCGAATAGAAGAAATACTCCACGCCGTCCTTCTCCTCGCCCCGCGGCAGCCGGGAGGTGGCGGAAACGGAAAACTCGACCTCCGGATGGAGGCCCAGGATATGGCCGACGATCGTGCTTTTGCCGGACCCGGAGGGGGCGGAGAAAATCAATACTTTATTCATGTCCTATCACATAGAAGATGATACAAAAATACGAAAAAATCACTAAATTTGCGGACGCTTAGAAGAAAGTACGTTTAATCTCAAATTATTATGGTTTCTTACAAAGAATTAGGTCTTGTGAACACCCGTGAGATGTTCGCGAAGGCAGTTGCCGGCGGTTACGCCATCCCGGCTTTCAACTTCAACAACATGGAGCAGCTCCAGGCCATCATCCAGGCCGCTGCCGAGACCAAGTCCCCGGTCATCCTCCAGGTTTCGAAGGGCGCCCGCAACTATGCGAACTCCACCCTTCTCCGCTACATGGCGGAAGGTGCCGTCGCTTATGCGAAGGAACTGGGCTGGGAGAATCCCCAGATCTGCCTCCATCTGGACCACGGTGACAGCTTCGAGCTGTGCAAGGACTGCGTGGACATGGGCTTCAGCTCCGTCATGATCGACGCTTCCTCCCTCCCCTACGAGGAGAACATCGCCCTCTCCAAGAAGGTCGCCGACTACGCCCATCAGTATGACGTGACCGTCGAGGCCGAACTCGGCGTGCTCGCCGGCGTGGAAGACGAGGTTTCCGCCGAGGAATCCCACTATACCCGTCCGGAAGAGGTCATCGACTTCGCCACCCGCACCGGCTGCGACTCCCTCGCCATCTCCGTCGGCACTTCCCACGGCGCCTACAAGTTCAAGCCCGAGCAGTGCACCCGCGACCCGAAGACCGGCAAGCTGGTTCCCCCGCCCCTCGCCTTCGACGTCCTCCACGAGATCGAGAAGAAGCTCCCCGGCTTCCCGATCGTCCTCCACGGCTCTTCCTCCGTCCCGCAGGAATATGTGGACATGTGCAACCAGTACGGCGGCAACCTCCCGAACGCCATCGGCATTCCTGAGGAGCAGCTCCGCGAGGCCGCGAAGAGCGCCGTCTGCAAGATCAACATCGACTCCGACAGCCGTCTGGCGATGACCGGTGCCATCCGCAAGCACCTGGCCGAGAACCCGGGTCACTTCGATCCCCGCCAGTATCTCAAGCCCGCCCGCGAGGAGATGAAGAAGATGTACATGCACAAGATCATCAACGTCCTCGGTTCCGACGGCAAGGCCGAATAATCCAGGACAAGCCCATGAAAGACGGTTCCCGCTTGCTCGGGGACCGTTTTTTTCGTAAGTTTGTGAAAGCAACACACAAACCATCGATATGAAGCATTCCCTGATGACGATCCTGCTGGCGGCCTCGCTCGCCGTCAGCGCGACGGCGCAGGCCGACGAGGCCCGCCTGATGCGCTTCCCTGCCACGAACGGCACCGAAGTCGCCTTCTCCTATGCCGGTGATCTCTGGACCGTTCCCGTGACGGGCGGCGAGGCCCGGCGGCTCACCTCGCACATCGGCTACGAGATGTTCGCCCGCTTCTCGCCGGACGGCAGGAGCATCGCCTTCACGGGCGAGTACGACGGCAACCGCGAAGTGTACCTGATTCCCGCCCAGGGCGGTGAACCGGTCCGGCTCACCTACACCGCTACCAACGGACGTGACGACCTGGGCGACCGCATGGGGCCGAACAACATCGTGATGGGCTGGTCGCCGGACGGGAAACGGATCATCTACCGCAACCGGATCGGCGACGGCTTCCCCGGCAAGCTCTGGACGGTGGGTCCGGAAGGCGGGATGCCCACGGAGGTTCCGCTGCCGGAAGGCGGCTTCTGCTGCTGGTCCCCGGACGGGAAGAAACTGGCATACAACCGCGTGATGCGTGAATTCCGCACCTGGAAGTACTACCGGGGCGGCATGGCGGACGACATCTGGATTTATGACCCGAAGGCCGGGAAAGTGGAGAACGTCACCGAAAACGTCGCCCAGGACATCTTCCCGATGTGGATCGGCGAGGAGATTTTCTTCGCTTCCGACCGCGACATGATCATGAACCTTTTCGTGTACAACACCCGCACGAAGACCACGGAGAAAGTTACGGACTTCAAGGAGTATGACGTGAAGTTCCCTTCCACCGACGGCAAGACCATCGTTTTCGAGAACGGCGGATGGCTGTACCGGCTGGACCCGAAGGACCGAAAGGCCGTCAAGATTCCCGTAACGCTCGCATCCGACGACGTTTACGGCCGCACGGAACGCATGAATGTCGCGGCAAAGCGCACCGGCATGAGCCTGTCCCCGGACGGGAGCCGGATGGTCGTGACCGCCCGCGGCGAAGTGTTCGACGTGCCCGTGGAGAAGGGCGTGACCCGCAACATCAGCCGGACGCCCGGCTCCAACGACCGCAGCGCGGACTGGAGCCCGGACGGCCAGTGGATCGCCTGGATCGGCGACGCCACCGGCGAGACCGAGATCTACCTGTACGATGCGGTAAAGGGCGGTGAGCCGGTCCAGGTAACAAAAGGCACCGACACCTACATCCGATCCATCCAATGGAGCCCCGACAGCAAGCATATCCTGTACGGGGACCGGAAGAACCGTCTGGTGGAGGTCGATCCCTTCGCGAAGACCCGCCGCACAGTGATGGAGAATCCCGAGGCCGAGTTCCGCGGCGTGGAGTATTCCCCGGACAGCAAATGGATTGCCTACACCAAGCCCGCTTCCAACGAAATGTCCATCGTGTACCTTTACAACCTGGACACCCGGAAGGAGTATCCGGTCACCGAACGCTGGTACAACAGCGGCAGCCCCACTTTCAGCGCCGATGGCAAGTACCTCATCTTCACGTCCGACCGCGACCTGAACCCGCAGTACAGCCGGATCGAGTGGAACTACGCCTATGGCGACATGTCCGGCGTGTACATGGCGATGCTTGCCAAGGATACGCCTTCCCCGCTGATCGCCAAGGACCCGGAAGTGAACGCCGGGAAGCCGGAAGGCCAGAAGTCCGAAGGCAAGGCCGATGTCCGGATCGACCCGGACGGCATCGGAAGCCGCATCATCAAGCTGCCGGTGAAGGGACGCGGCTTCTACAGTGACGGCGCCAAGCTCTGGTACGGCGGCGGCCGCGGCACCCGCGTCTTCGACTTCTCCACCGGCAAGGACGAGGAATGCACCGAGGCCCGGATGATGGCCCGCAACGGAGACAAGAAGGCCCTCTTCACGAAGGGCCGCGACCTGTATGTCGCCGCTCCCGGTCCCAAGGTGGGCCTGAAGGACAAGGTGGCGCTGGACGGCCTGGTGGCCACGGTCGATTACGCCCGGGAATGGCCCCAGCTCTATGACGAGGTATGGCGCGCCTTCCGCGACGGCTACTATCTGGAGAACATGCACGGACGCGACTGGAAGGCCGTCAAGGCCAAGTACGAGGTGCTCATTCCCTATGCCAAGACCCGCCTGGACGTGAACTACGTCATCGGCGAGATGATTTCCGAGGTGGCGAGCGGCCATGCCTACGTGTCCGCGCCGGCCGACTATCCCAAACCGGAGCGCATCCCGATGGGCCTGCTCGGTGCCGAACTGTCCAAGGTGAAAGACGGGTTCCGCATCGACCGCATCCTGCAGGGGGCGACCTACCGCGAGGAACTCCGTTCCCCGCTCCAGGAGCCCGGCCTCGGCGTGAAGGAAGGCGACGTGATCACCGCCATCGACGGCGTGTCCCTCAAGGACGTGGACAACATCTACAAATGCCTCGTGGGCAAGGCCGACGTCCTCACGGAGCTCACCGTCGGCGGGAAGAAGGTGATTGTCAAGCCCATTGCCGACGAGTATCCGCTGTACCACTACGAGTGGATCCTGAAGAACATCCGGACCGTCGAGGAGAAGTCCGGCGGCAAGGTGGGCTACATCTACATCCCCGACATGGGTGCGGAAGGCCTGAACGAATGGGCCCGCTACTACTATCCGCAGCTGGACAAGGAAGCCCTGATCATCGACGACCGCGAGAACGGCGGCGGAAACATTTCCCCGATGATCATCGAACGCCTCCAGCGCGAGGTATATCGGATGACCATGCGCCGCGGCTCCACCCGGACCGGCACCGTTCCGGAAGGCACCCACACCGGACCGAAAGTGCTGCTGATCAACAAGTACTCCGCATCGGACGGCGACCTCTTCCCGTGGAGCTTCAAGGCCAACAACCTGGGTACGGTCATCGGTACGCGCACCTGGGGCGGCATCGTGGGCATCAGCGGATCGCTCCCCTACATGGACGGCACCGACGTCCGCGTCCCGTTCTTCACGAACTACGATGCGAAGACCGGACAGTGGATCGTGGAGAACCACGGCGTGGACCCGGACATCCTCCTGGACAATGACCCCGTCCGCGAATACGCCGGCGAGGACCAGCAGCTGGAGAAGGCCATCGAGGTGGCCCTTGAACAGATCAAGGACCGCAAACCCCTCCCCGGCATCCCCGCCCCGCGCACCTTCAAGGACCTCGGCCTTCCCGAAATGCCGTAACAGCGCGATTTCCTTAAACCCTGATTCTCAATCGATTATGCAAACGAACCTGGTAAAAAGTTACCAGGTTCGTTTTCCTATTTCCGCAGGCGGAGGGAGTTTGTCACCACGCAGATGCTGGAGAGGGCCATGCAGGCGGCGGCGACCATCGGGTTCAGCAGGAAGCCTGTGAAGGGATATAGGACGCCTGCTGCGACGGGGACGGCCAGGAGGTTGTAGAAGAAGGCCCAGAAGAGGTTTTCGCGGATGACCGCCACCGTGCGCCTGGACAGGCGGATGAGGTCGCGGATCTTCGTCAGGTCGGAGGAGACGATGGTCACCTGGGCCGTGTCGATGGCGATGTCGCTGCCCTGTCCCATGGCGATCCCGAGGTCGGCCTGCGCCAGGGCGGCGCTGTCGTTGATGCCGTCGCCCACCATGGCAACCTTCTTCCCGGCGGCCTGGAGCGATTTCACGTATTCGGCCTTGTCCTGCGGAAGGACATGGGCCTTGACGTGACGGATATCCGTAGCGATGGCAATGTGGCGGGCAGCCACTTCATTGTCACCGGTAAGCATATGGATTTCAATACCTTGCGCCTGAAGGGCCTTTACAGCCTGGATGGAAGTGTCCTTCAATTCGTCGGAGAGGGCGAGGACGCCATGGACTTTCGAGCGGTCAAAGAGCAGCGTCACCGTATACCCCGCGTCCATCCAGGTGCCGATGCTGTCGGCGACCATCGGGTTCGTCACTTCGGGGATGGAGCCCAGCACTTCGTGCAGAAGTTCGAGGTTACCCACATAATAACGGGTTCCGGCAACAGTGCCGGCGATGCCCTTGCCCAGGATGGCCTCAAAGCCCTCCACGGGCAGGTCCTCACAGCCGCGCAGGGACTCGCACACGGCGATGGCCAGCGGATGGTCGGAGCGGTGCTCCAGGGCGTAAAGCACATCGCGGAGGTTCAGCTCCGACGGATCGTCCTCGGTCGTAACCGCAGGATCCCAGACGGATTCCACCACCGAGGGCTTGCCCTCGGTAAGCGTGCCGGTCTTGTCCATGACGACGGCATCGACCTTCCGCGCCAGCTGGAGGCTCTCCGCATCCTTGATGAGGATGCCCTTGGAGGCGCCGTTGCCGATGCCCGCGATGATGGCTGTGGGCGTTGCCAGGCCCAGCGAGCACGGGCAGGCGATCACCAGCACCGTGACCATCGCCAGCAGGCCGAGGGTCACTTCCCCGCTCAGCGCCCAGATGAGGAGTGTCAGCAGGGACAGGCCGATGATGACCGGCACGAAGACCGCCGCAATGCGGTCCACCGTCTTCTGGATGGGGGCTTTCGAGCCCTGCGCATCCCGTACCATGCGGATGATGCCGGACAGGAGGGTATCGCCCCCGACCTTTTCCACCCGGACCGTCAGGGCGCCTTTCTGGTTGATGGTTCCCGCATAGACCTTGCCACCGGCCTGCTTGAGGGCCGGAACCGGTTCGCCGGTGAGCATGCTTTCATCGACATAGGAAGTGCCGTCCACGACGGTTCCGTCCACACCCAGGCGCTCCCCCGGCTTGACGAGGATCTGCTCCCCGGGGCGGGCCGGCGCCTCCTTGGGCTGCAGGCCCATGAGGGCGCGGATGGCCGCGGTCGTGGAATGCTTCGCCCGCTCCTCCAGCAGCCGGCCGACGAGGATGAAGGCGACGATCATGGTCGCCGATTCGAAATACAGGTGCGCCTCCAGTCCCTGAGAAGTCCAGACCTGCGGGAACAGGAGGTTGAAAACGCTGAAAAGATAGGAGATGGATACCGACAGGGCGACGAGCGTGTCCATGTTGGCGCTCCCGTGCCGGAGGGCACTGAAGCCGGCCTTGAAGAACCGACGTCCGCACCAGAACACCACCGGGGTCGCCAGGGCCCACAGGACGAACCCTTTGCCCGGGAAATCCCGGAAGCCCATGCCCAGCAGCATTACCAGCGCTGCCAGGATACCGGCGAGCAGCGTATCCTTCTCGAGGGCTTTGTAGGCGTCCTGCCGGGCTATCTCGGCTTCCGAGTCTGCCTCGTCGTCCGTCCCGTCCACGAGCAGGTCATACCCCGCGTCCCGGACGGTCTTCTGCAGTTCGCCGGGCGTTGTCACGGCGGGATCATAATCCACCTGCGCCGTATTGGAAGCCAGCGACACGTTGACCCCCGAAACGCCCTTGGCGCCTTTCAGCGCCCCTTCCACCCGGGCCACGCATGCGGCGCATCCCATTCCCTGCACCGGGAAATTCCTTCTTTTCGTACTCATTGCTGACGGTATTTCGCAGCCTGGTCGGCGATGAGGGCGGCATCGTCGAAGTAGTTGATCTGCATGGCGTCCTTCATCTCGTGGAGAGTCTGCGCCGCAACCTCACGGGCGGCTTCGGAGCCCTTGCGAAGGATGTTGTACACTTCGGGGATGTCCTGCTCGTACTCGTGACGGCGGGCGCGGATGGGCTCCAGCCGGTCGTGAAGGACATTGATCAGGAATTTCTTGCACTTCATGTCGCCGAGGCCGCCGCGCTGGTAGTGGTCCTTGACCTCCTGGAGGTTCCGGTACTCCGGCCAGAACTTTGCGAAATCGCTGTCCTCGCAGAAAGCATCCAGATACGTGAAGACCGTATTGCCCTCGATCTTGCCGGGATCTTCCACGCGGAGATGGCCAGGGTCGGTGAACATGCCCTTGACCTTGCGTTCCATTTCCTTCGGATCCTCCGAGAGATAGATGCAGTTGCCGAGGGACTTGCTCATCTTCGCCTTGCCGTCGGTGCCGGGGAGGCGGCGGCAGGCCAGGTTGGAGGGCAGCAGGATGGAGGGTTCCACCAGCACGTCGCACTTGTAGGTGCCGTTGAAGCTGCGGACAATCTCGCGGCACTGCTCGATCATGGGTTCCTGGTCCTCGCCCACGGGGACTGTCGTCGCCTTGCAGAAGCAGATGTCGGCCGCCTGAGAAATCGGATAGGTGAAGAAGCCCACCGGGAGGCCGCGCTGGTTGTCGTCCTGCGTTTCGCCGTTGTGGAAACCACGGAGGGCCATTTCCGTCTTCACGGTGGGGTTGCGCTGGAGGCGCTGGACGGTCACCAGGTTCGAGAAGAACTGCGTCATTTCATGCAGCTCGGGAATCTGGCTCTGGATGAAGAGCGTGACCTTCTGCGGGTCCAGGCCGCAGGAGAGGTAGTCCAGGGCCACCTCGATAATATTCTGGCGTACCTTCTCGGGGTTGTCGGCATTGTCGGTCAGTGCCTGCACGTCGGCGATGAACACGAACATGCGGTCATAGTCCCCTTCGTTCTGGAGGAGGACGCGGTTACGGAGCGAGCCCACATAGTGGCCCAGGTGGAGCTTACCGGTAGGACGGTCGCCTGTAAGGATAATTCTTCCCATAGTTTTCTCTAATAGCTTACAAAGATAAGCATTTTATGCGTACTTTTGTGAAAACCAACCGCCGTTACCCATGAAAAAACCGGTTTCCCTGCTGCTTGCGGCCCTGCTTGCCGCCGCTCCCCTTTCCGCCCAGGTCTACACCGAAGCTTCCGACCTGACCCTCATCGGCAAGATCATCGACACGCCCAACCCGTACCACCGCGTGGATACGGTCCGGTACAAGGGCTTCACCAAGGGCGAGAACCTGCAGGTGCGCTGCCCGGCCGGCCTCGCGGTCCTGTTCCGGACCGACGCCACCACGATCACGCTCGCGGCGGACGGTGATTTCACCTACCAGTCCAACAACACGATGCGGCTCGCCTCCCACGGCTTCGACCTGTACATCCGCCGGGACGGGGACTGGCTCTGGGCCGCCGCCTGCGCCCCGGCTCCCCGCAACCCCAAGGAGCCCATGACCCTGATTTCGGACATGCGCCCGGGCCTGAAGGAATGCCTGCTGTACCTGCCCATCTACAGCGAGCTGCATTCCCTCCGCATCGGCGTCCCGGAGGGAGCCTCCCTGGAAGCCATGGACAGTCCCTTCCGGCACCGGATTGCCGTCTTCGGCTCCAGCTACACGCACGGGATTTCCACCAGCCGCGCCGGCATGTCCTATCCGGACCAGTTCACCCGCCACACAGGCCTGCAGATGCTTTCGCTCGGGTGCAGCGGAAACTGCAAGATGCAGCCGTATTTCGCTGACGTACTGGAAGATGTCGATGCGGACGCCTTCCTGTTCGACGCCTTCTCCAACCCTTCGGCCAAAATGATCGAGGAGCGGCTCTTCCCCTTCATCGAACGCCTCCAGGCCGCCCATCCGGGGAAACCCCTCATCTTCCAGCAGACCATCTACCGCGAGCGGCGGAACTTCAACACGGCGGTGGAACGGACGGAGGCCGCCAAGCAGCACATGGCCGACAGCCTGATGAGAATCGCCGTCCGGCGCTACAAGGACGTCTATTACATCAAACCGTCCGCCTCGACCCCCTTGCAGGAGTCTTCGGTGGACGGTATTCATCCCGACGATTACGGGTATTACTGCTGGTCGCGCTCCATCGAAAAGCCCCTGAAGAAGATCCTCCGCAAGTACGGGATCCGGTGATGAGAACAGGGCCCGCGGGCGCAATTTCCATAATCCACTGACTCTTAACTAGTTGCAAAACAGCATCCCGCAGCCCCATCGGAAATCCGGGAGGCCTGCGGTTCGTCGTTTCGCAAATCCATGAAAACCAATTATTTCTCGTCTGACAACCCGCAGGCTAGCTTGCCAGGTCTATCTATCAGTCAATTCCTGGTACATCTTGAACAGGCGGGCCACAATTTCCGACTCACTGGCGTCCTTGGGGAAACCATAGGCGTCGAGGACAGCGAGGTCATTGGCTCGGTGGGCTTTCATCAATTCCGGGAAAAGGATGAGGTTTCCGTACATGTCTGCCAATGAGGCTTCGGGGTAAATTTGCCGGGCATCCAGAATGGATTGGGCGGTCTGTTCAATCTTGACCTTCTGGGCTTCAGTGGGGGCGGGCCAAGGGAAGTTGTTGTAAACATCCTTTACTGTATAGCTATAATCGCTTTTTAAGCGACAGCAAATAGCCCGCATCCAGGCCATATGAATAGAAGACTCAAGGATGCCAAAACAATACAGATTACCATTGGGAAGAATACGTACTTTATCACTACACAGAACGGTATCATCCATGTAACCCATAGGAATGTACGGGCGGCGTTGTGAAGAGACCTGCGGAATAACAATGTAATTCCCCTTCGGCATATTTTCCACATGGAATCTTGTCGGCCTGTCCGCCAACTTCACGGTTCCGGCACTAGGACTAGCCAAACGATACTCTCTAACGGCCTCTATCCGCTTCATGCATTCAGGAAGCTTCAGCAAGTCCACCGGATTGGCATCCCCCAGCCACAAACACCAGCGAGGACGGCGGTTGATGAATTCATCAGAGCCGTACCAACGTCGGAAGTACTTTTCCGAACCAGGCTCTTTGGCTACAAAAGCGTTCTTCTCTTCATCCTTGAACAGATAGAATCCACCGTCTATGGGCTTGTTTCCAATCCCTATTTCAGGGATATCACATAGCGGTTTCGGCCGACTCTCGACAAAGACATTCTCTCCATCGATCAGATAGCCGTTGATATTGGCGGCTTCGATGACAGTCCCACCGTCGTAGATTCTTCGCTTTCGCTCGGAATGACAGAGGGAGAAACCGACGATGACGCAATGGACATGGGCTTTCTGGTTGGCCTCGCTATCCCAGATAAAGGTTCGCCAGGCAAAGTCGATATGGACGCCCTCTTCCATCAACGGTTTCCACAGATTGGCCACCTGTTCACCCTGGGTGATGGAGTTGGTGGATACTAATGCCGCCCGAACGGAAGGATTCTCCTTCATCAACGCCAACGCCTTCTTGTACCAACCGGTGACATAATCCATATTCCCGAGGTTCTTCCACTTGCTGCCAAAGACCGCCGACAAATCCTCTTTCTGCTCCGCAGACATGACCCGGGCCCCCAGGAACGGAGGATTCCCCATGATGTAGTCGAACCGGACACGATGGAAGGTTTTCTTCTTGCCGCCGGTATGAATCTGGATATCAGGGCTGTACAGGTCCATGCTTCCATACCTGACAACCGGATCCTCCAATACGGCCGACGGGAATTCCTCCACAGGATAGATATGGGTATGATCCGCAAAAACGACGGGATCATCCCCAATCTCTTCCCATAACGACCAGTCCATCCGCAGGGCATTCCCTTCATGGATATTGTGATAATCCTTCAGCGGCAGGGGTTCCAGGTCATAGCCCACGATGGCATCGGTCTCCCGGAGCATCTGGGTTTCAGCGATCCAGAGGGCGGCTTGGGATACGGAGCAGGCAAAGTCATTGATCTCAATGCCATAAAACTGGTAGATGCTGACTTTGATCGGGTCAGCCAGTCCGCCTATCACCCGGTCCTCGTAGAGAATCTTGATGGCTTCATTCTCCAGTCGCCGGAGGCAGGTATAGGATTCGGTCAGGAAATTACCGGAACCGCAGGCAGGGTCCAGGAACTTCAGACCGGCGAGCTTGTCCTGGAATTCGGCAGCCCTCGTTTTCTTGGTCCGGGCCACCTTCTCCGCCTTGATATCGGCCAGTTCCGCCTTCAGGTCATCCAGGAATAGCGGGTCGATGACCTTGTGGATATTCTCAAGGCTGGTATAATGCATTCCACCGGCCCTTCTCGTGGACGGGTTTAAGGTGGATTCGAAGACGGCACCAAAGATAGTCGGCGAAATGAGACTCCAGTCGAAATCATCACTGGCTCTCTGAAGGATGAGGTTCCGGATTTCCTCCGTGATCCTCGGAATCTCAATCTCACCGGCAAACATTCCGCCACTGACAAAGGGGAAAGCCGCCAAGGACTCATCCATATAAGGGTCTCTGTCTTCGGGGGCCGTATCAAGGACTTTGAAGAGAGCCATCAGCTTCTCCCTGAACTCTGCCGCCGGGAACTGAGACATATAGTCATGGAACATGTTCTTGCTCCCAAAGATACCGGCGTCCTCGGCATAGAGACAGAACACCAGGCGGACACAGAGCTTATTCAGACTCTTCTGGCTGTCAGGATTCTCCGGATGGATGTACTGGGCCAGGAACTTTTCATAGAGGACACCCACGATCTCACCGGCCTGGATACTGACCTCCAGCTCCTTCTTGATATGGACATTGGTATCATCGACCAGGAAGGAAAGGCGGGTGAATTCTTTTTCAAGGTCCTGGAGGAGGATGACTTCCGGAGCGTCGTTGGGGTGCTCCATGTCATGGACCTCGAAGGTTGTGAAATTGCAGGCGACAATCCAGCGAGGGGTCATGGACACAGGAAGCCCGGCGGCATATCGGCGTCCCTGCTGGTAAGGAGTCAGTTCGGCACCATCGGACTGTCTGGCCTTGGCGGACAGGTCGACATGGGAACCCTTCTGTTCGATGAGGACCTTGGTGGAAGAGATATAGGCGTCAATGAAATCAGAGCCCTTCTCCTTGGTGATGGTCTTGACGGGGATCTCGAACTGCATGATGGACATGGGATTGTCGATACCGAATACCCTATGCAGAAGATCCAGCCAGAACCGCTGAGTCTCTCCCTTCTCATATCCCTTGCCCATCCAGTCCTTGACAAATGCCTTGACCGCCTGCCGCTGCTTCGTTCCCGTTTCCATAATACCCTTTGTTTCAGTGTCACCACAAAAATAGCGATTTTTCAGGGAAATCCGCTATCTCTGCCCAACATCCAATCACAATCCCAGTCCCGTTACCTCATCTCCATCCAACTCCTGAAACCGAGGCATTCTTTTTCCGTCCCTCTCGACCTCACCAATGCAGTGATTCTGGTGGGGAATCAAAAAGCCTCCGGTCCATGGAAGGGCCGGAGGCGGTGATTGTCTGTAGCGGAGGGGTTATTCGGTGCGATTGGCCTCTTCCACAACCTTCTGGGTGGTGCGTTCCACCTGGGCTTCGGCCTTCTCGGCGGCATCGCGGGCGGCATCGAGGTTCTGCTGGACCTCGGTGGCGTTCTTGAGCTCCTTCTGCGAGGCCTTCATGTCCTTCTTGGCGTCCTTGAGGTCCTTGCGGGCGGCCTTTTCGGCCTTCCTGGACTCGGAGATCGTCTTCTTGGAAGCCTTGATGGACTTCTGGGCCGACTTCAGGCGGGCATTCTCCTCCTTGAGGTAGCTCTTGACATTCTTGAGGTCGCGCTGCAGGCCTTTGATCTCGTTCTCGGAGACTTTCAGGCGGGCCTTGTCGGAAGCGTCCAGTCGGCCGTCCAGCTTGAGGGATTCCTTCTCCAGCTTGAGGGACTGCTTCTTGATCTTGATCTCCCCTTCGCGGGCCTTGATGTCTTCCTTGAGGGTCTTGATCCGTTTCTTGGCCTGCTCCACGACGGCCTTGTTGGCATCGATCTGGCGCTCGGCCGCGTTCACGGTCCGGCGGCTTTCCGCCTGCTGGTGCCGATGGGCACGCTCGGCGTCATTCAGGGCATCCTGCTTTTCGCGGACGGCCTGCTGGGCCTGCTCCACGACTTCCACGTTCTGCGAGAACGCAGGCATGGCAGCGAGAAACATCGCTGCCAGCACTGTGATGGTTACCTTTTTCATATCGGGGATATTGGATTTACTGCTCGTCCGGACCCTGGTCACCGCCCGGATTGCCGCCGCCGAAAGGACCGCCCTGCGGGCCGCCCTGGAACGGACCCTGCGGGCCGCCCTGCTGGGCACCGGCACCGGCCTGGTACATCTTCTCGAAGGCCTTGTTCAGCGCCTCGGAGTAGCGGTCGATGTCCGCGAGGTTCTGGCTCTTCACCGCCTCCTTCAGGAGGTTGCAGTTGCTCTCGACCTCGGACTTGATGTCAGCGGGCACCTTGTCGCCGTTCTCCTTGAGGAACTTCTCCGCCTGGAAGGTGAGGGCATCGGCGTTGTTGATCTTGTCCACGCGCTCCTTCTCGGCCTTGTCAGCGGCCTCGTTGGCCTTCGCCTCATCCCGCATGCGCTGGATTTCGGCGTCGGACAGGCCGGAGGAGGCTTCGATGCGGATGCTCTGGGCCTTGCCGGTCGCCTTGTCGATGGCGGAGACGTTCAGGATACCGTTGGCGTCGATGCTGAACTTGACCGCAATCTGAGG
>JAFUDV010000090.1 GCA_017464245.1 Bacteroidales bacterium
CGGCCTTGCGGATGGTCGGGAAATTGGTGAGCATTCCACCCGGCCAGCGCTCGGTCACGAACGGCATGTTGACGGCGCCGGCCTTCTCGGCGACGACATCCTTAGCCTGCTTCTTGGTGGCGACAAAGAGGACTTTACGGCCGCTGCGGGCCATTTCCTTGAGCACCTGAGCCGCCTCGTCGATCTTCACGACGCTCTTGTGCAGGTCGATGATGTGGATTCCGTTCTTCTGGTCGAAGATATACGGAGCCATCTAAGGGTTCCACTTACGGGCAAGATGACCGAAGTGTGCACCTGCATCAAGCAGTTCCTGGAAATTTGTTCTGGACATAATGTGTCTGAAATTCTTTTTTGTTTTTTCTCTTTCTTCAATCCGGAGTAGCGTCCACTGGGGGCGGTCTCCGCAATTTTTCCGCAGTCTCGGCAATCCTTCTTGCAGCTCGGGAAGATTCGCATCCTCACCGGGATCTCAGGATTTGATGGGAACCGGACTGTGCAAAAGGGTAAATCAGTCCAATCTGCAAACTAACGCTTGCTGAACTGGAAGCGACGACGTGCGCCAGGCTGACCAGGCTTCTTACGCTCGACCTCACGGGCATCGCGGGTGAGGAAGCCGGCGGCCTTCAGGGAAGCGCGGTAGGCTTCCTTGTCGACCTCACAGAGAGCGCGGGCGATACCCAGGCGGACGGCCTCGGCCTGTCCTTTGGTACCACCGCCCACGAGCGTGACCTTGATGTCAAACTGACCCGTTGTGCCGGTGACCTCGAGGGGCTGGTTCACGATGTACTGGAGGGTTTCCTCCTTGAAGTAATCGTTCAGCTCGCGGCCATTGATAACGACGTTACCGGTGCCGGCGACAACATAAACACGAGCGACTGCTGATTTACGTCTTCCAAGGGCGTGTTTCTGTTCCATGTGCTCTGTTTAGATTTCGTTTAAGGTAATGGTTTTGGGGTTCTGCGCCTGGTGCGGATGCTCGGAACCTGCATACACGTACAGGTTGCCAATGAGCTTGTCACCAAGACGCGTCTTAGGAAGCATTCCGCGGACGGAACGGCGGATGAGTTCGGCGGGCCTTGTCGCAAGGATCTCCTTCGGGGTGGTGAAGCGCTGTCCGCCCGGATAGCCGGTGTAACGGACATAGACGCGGTCGGTCATCTTCTTGCCGGTCAGACGGATCTTGTCGGCGTTGATGACGATCACGTTGTCGCCGCAGTCCACATGCGGGGTGAAGCCGGGCTTGTTCTTGCCGCGGAGCACGAGGGCGACGCGGGAAGCCAGGCGACCCAGGATGAGGTCGGTTGCATCAATGACGAGCCACTCCTTGTTCACAGTCGCCTTGTTCAGGGAAACTGTCTTGTAGCTAAGTGTGTCCACTGTCTTGATAGTTAATGGTTTAACAATAAAAAAATGCGATCCCCACACTTTTTGGGGACCGCAAAGGTAGCAATTATTCGCCAATAAACCAAATCTTCGTATCTTTGCACCGTGAAAATCGGGAACATCGACCTCGGAGAGCGCCCCGTGGTGCTGGCGCCGATGGAGGACGTGACGGACGCGTCCTTCCGCATCCTGTGCCGGGAAGCCGGCGCGGCGATGGTCACGACCGAGTTCGTCCCCTCGGACGGGCTCATCCGCGACGCCTCCAAGGCCATCGCCAAGATGCGCACCCTGGAGGAGGAGTCCCCCGTCGCCATCCAGATCTACGGACACATCCCGGAGTCCATGGTGGACGCCGCCCGGATGGCGGACCGCGCGGCGGAGCTCGCCGGCGGGCACGGGGCCGACACCATCGACATCAACTGGGGCTGCCCGGTGTCGAAGATCGCCGGCCGGGGCGCCGGCAGCGGCATGATGCGGGAGCCGGACAAGCTCGTCGCCATCACGAAAGCCGTCGTGGAGGCGGTGGAGAAGCCCGTCACGGTGAAGACCCGCCTGGGCTGGGACGACAGTTCCAGGATCATCGTGGACCTCGCGGAACGGCTGCAGGATGTCGGTATCCAGGCCCTCACCATCCACGGCCGCACCCGCTGCCAGATGTACAAGGGCGAGGCCGACTGGACCCTCATCGGAGCGGTCAAGGACAATCCCCGGATGCACATCCCCATCATCGGCAACGGCGACATCAACTCCGCCGCGCGGGCGAAGGAGATGTTCGACCGCTACGGGGTCGATGGCATCATGGTCGGGCGCGCGAGCTTCGGCCACCCCTGGATCTTCACGGAGATCCGGCACCTGCTGGACACGGGCGAAGAGATGCCGCCCATGAGCGTCCGCGACCGCGTCGCCCTCGCCAAGCGTCACTTCGGCCTCTCCCTGGACCTCAAGGGGCCCGTCACCGGCATCTTCGAGATGCGCCGCCACCTCTCCTGCTACTTCAAGGGCCTCCCCGGCTTCAAGGACACCCGCATCCGGCTCGTCACCTCCAAGGACCCCGGCGAAATCCTCCGCACGCTGGACTATGTGGCTGAAAGATGGGGAGATGAAACCCCGGAAGCGGAATCCGCATACGGAATCTGACTGATTTTTCTTATATTTGTAGGATTAAAACCTGATCCTGCAATGGAAAGACATATCAACACCATCGGCGTCCTCACTTCCGGAGGAGACGCACCCGGCATGAACGCGGCCATCCGCGCCGTCACCCGCACCGCCCGTTCCAACAACATCAATGTCATCGGCATCCAGCGGGGCTACCAGGGGCTCATCGACAAGGAGTTCCTCAAGTTCACCTCCTCGTCCGTGTCCAACACCATCCAGCGCGGCGGCACCATCCTCAAGACGGCCCGCTCCAAGGCGTTCATGACCGAAGAGGGGCGCAAGCAGGCCTATGCCAACATGGTGGAAGCCGGCATCGACGCCCTCGTGGTCATCGGCGGCAACGGCTCCCTGACCGGCGCCCAGCTCTTCGCCCGGGAGTATGACATCCCCATCATCGGCCTTCCCGGCACCATCGACAACGATCTGTACGGGACGGACTCCACCATCGGGTACGACTCGGCACTGAACACCATCGTGGAGTGCGTGGACAAGATCCGGGACACGGCGAACTCGCACGACCGCATCTTCTTCATCGAGGTGATGGGCCGGGACGCGGGCTTCCTCGCGCAGAACAGCGCCATCGCCTCCGGCGCCGAGGCCGCCATCATCCCCGAGGGCTCCACGGACGTGGACCAGCTCGCGGAGTTCATCGAACGGGGCAAGCGCAAGAGCAAGAACAGCGCCATCGTCCTCGTGTCCGAGGCGCAGAAGGACGGCGTGGGCGGAGCCTTCTACTACGCCGAGCGCGTCAAGAAGGAGTATCCGCAGTTCGACGCCCGCGTGACCATCCTCGGCCACCTGCAGCGCGGCGGCACCCCGTCGGCCTACGACCGCATCCTCGCCTCCCGCATGGGGTATGCGGCCATCGAGGCCCTGCTCGAAGGCCAGCGGAACATCATGGTGGGCATCAAGAACGACGAAATCGTGTATGTCCCCATCTCCCGCGCCGTGAAGATGAACAAGCCCATCAACCAGGAACTCATCACCGTCCTCAATGTCCTGAGTCTATGATCCACCGCACGATTCTCGCGCTGCGGCACCTGTTCTTCGACAAAGGCTGGAAAAAGTCCTCCCGGGCCGACGTCCCCACCGTCTGCGTGGGCAACATCACCGTGGGCGGCACCGGCAAGACCCCGCACACGGAGATGATCCTGAAGCTGCTCCTCAGGAGCGACGAATGGGCCTACTCCAACATCGCCGTCCTTTCCCGGGGGTACAAGCGCAAGAGCAAGGGCTTCCAGAAGGTGGGCCGCGACGGAACCGCCCTGCAGTTCGGCGACGAGCCGCTGCAGATCGCGAAGAAGTTCCCGTCCGTGACGGTCGCCGTGGACAAGGACCGGGTGGAAGGCTGCCGGTTCCTCACCCACCCCGAGGAACTCGAGACCTCCAAGAAGGCCCGGAAGACCCTGGACAAGGACATTCCCAAGGCCGACATCATCGTCCTCGATGACGCTTTCCAGTACCGCCGCCTCCAGGCGGACGTGAACATCGTCCTGGTCGATTACAACCGGCCCGTGCAGAAGGACCGCCTGATGCCCTGGGGCAAGCTCCGCGACCTCCCCTCCCGCCTGAAGGCCGCCGACATCCTCGTCGTCACCAAGTGCCCGACCTACCTGGACGAATGGGAGAAGGGAAAATGGGCCTCCCAGCTGGGCGTACGGGACTACAGCACAGCCACTTGCACCGGCGTCCGCAAGAACGGCCGGAAGCAGACCGTCCTCTTCACCACCATCGGCTACGAGCCCATGGTTCCGGTCTTCCCCGAGCAGTGCGACAGCCGCTTCACCTATGCCCAGCGCCTCATCCTGTTCACCGGCATCGCCAAGGACACCCCCCTGCGGGCTTTCCTCTCCGACAACTACCGGATCGTGCGGCGCTTCGGTTTCCGCGACCATCACAAGTATTCGAACGGCGACATCCGGAAGGTGTGCAAGGCCGTGGAGGCTTATCCCACCGCCTGCGTCGTCACCACGGAGAAGGACGCCCAGCGCGTGGTGGATACGAAAAAGGTACCCGGAACCCTGCGCGAGCGCTTGTTCCAGGTACCCATCGACGTACAGTTCCTCTCCCCTGCGGAGGAGGAAATCTTCGAGACTACGCTTCTCGGCCTTCTTCGAGGATTACGTTCTGAACCCTGACGGATTCCTCGTGGATGGCGTTGAACACATCCTCGACGAACTGCTCTGAAAGCCCGTATCCGCGGGCTTTTTCCTTCATTCCCGCGAGCAGCTGCTCCCAGCGGCCGGTCTGGAGGATGGCCACGTTGTGGGTCTTCTTGTAGGCGCCGATCTTCTGGCTCACCTTCATCCGGGAACCCAGCGTGTAGAGGAGGTTCTCGTCGATGATGTCGATCTGGGCGCGGAGCTGGTCGATCCCCTCGCGGTAGTCCTTGTCGCCGGAGTCCTTCTCGCGGATGAGGAGGCTCTCCAGGAGCGTGAGGAGGTCGCAGGGGGTGAGCTGCTGCTTCGCGTCGGAGAGGGCGACGGCGGGATTGCAGTGGGACTCGACCATGAGTCCCTCCAGGCCCAGGTCCATCGCCCGCTGGGACAGTTCCAGCAGGTACTTCCGGTCACCGCCCATGTGGGACGGATCGGCGAAGAACGGCAGCTCCGGATAGCGGGTGCGCAGCTCGATGGCGATCTGCCAGCCCGGAGCGTTGCGGTACGGGGTGTTCTCCGTCGTGGAGAAGCCGCGGTGGATGACGCCCAGCTTGCGGACGCCGGCGCGGTTCAGGCGCTCCAGCGCGCCGATCCACAGGTCCAGGTCCGGGTTCACCGGATTCTTCACGAGCACCGGGATGTCCGTATCATGGAGCGCATCGGCGATCTCCTGCATGAGGAAGGGATTCGCGCTCGTACGGGCGCCCATCCACACCATGTCGATGCCGTACTTGAGGCACTCGTACACATGTTTCTCGCTGGCGACCTCGGTGCACACCTTCATGCCGGTCTCTTCCTTGACCCGCTTGAGCCACTTGAGGCCGGGGATGCCCACGCCTTCGAAGCTGCCCGGATGCGTACGGGGCTTCCAGATGCCCGCCCGGAACACATGGATGCCCCGCGCGGCGAGGTCCCGTGCCGTATCCATCACCTGCTCCTCGCTTTCCGCGCTGCAGGGTCCCGCGATCACCATCGGCCGCGGGAGCGTGAAGAATCCCCATTCGCTGACGGGGACGATGTCCAAAGTCTTTGCCATATTCCTATCTGATAATCTTCTTGATCCGGTTCGCCTCCTCGATGAGGGCGCGGACCCTGTCTTCGTCGAACTGGTCCACCGCCTCGCGGAACTCCTGCATCTTCTCGATGTAGGTATCCATGACGTGGAGGACGTTCTCCCGGTTCTGGGTGAGGATGGGGACCCACATGTCGGCGCTGGACTTCGCCAGGCGCACCGTGGAGGAGAAACCGCCGGAGGCCAGGTCGAAGATGTGCTTCTCGCCTTCCCGCTCCTTGTCCAGCACCGTCAGGGCGAGGGCGAAGGAGGTGACATGCGAGATGTGGGAGACATACGCCGTGTGCACGTCGTGCTGGTTGGCGTTCATGTAGATGGGCCGCATGTTCAGGGCGTCGTACAGTTCCTCGATGGTCTTCAGCGCCTTCGGGGACGATTCCTCGCTGTTCGCGAAAATGCACGCCCGGCCGTCGAACAGGCCCGGCATCGCCGCCCAGGGGCCGCTGTACTCGGTACCGGCCATCGGGTGCGTGGACACGAACTGCGCCCGGCAGGGATGGTAGCGCGTCGCCTGGCAGACCTGCTCCTTGGTGGAGCACACGTCGATGACGATCTTGTCCTTCGCCTCCGCCGCCTGGAAACGGTCCAGGACGTCGCAGACCGTCTTCACGGCCGCGCCGACCGGGATGGCGACGACGACGATGCCGGCCCGCCCGATGCATTCCTCATAGGAAACGACTTCGTCCACGAGGCCGATCTGCTTCGCCGCGGCGGCGTTCAGCGGCTCCTTCTCCACGCCAAGGACCCGCTCCGCGAACCCGCGGCGCCTGAGGTCGATCGCCATCGACCCGCCGATGAGGCCCAGGCCGATGATTCCGATGGTCTTCCGTTCCATGCTATTTCCCCAGGAATGCCTTCACTTTCTCCAGCGCCTTCTCCAGCACGGGCACGGGGGCGCAGAGGGAGATGCGGATGTACCGGTCTCCGTTGTGGCCGAAGATGAAGCCCGGCGTGATGAACACGCCCGCCCCATACAGGATACGGTCGGAGATCACTTCGCCCGGGGTCTTGCCGTCCTGGCCCTCTACGGAGGCGGGCAGCTTTCCGAACACGAAGAGGCCGGCGCTGTCGGGGTTGTACTCCGCCCCGAGGACGTCCATGATCTTCCCGGCGATGACGGCGCGGCGGCGGTACTCGGCGTTCAGGGTGTCGAACCACTCGGGGCCCTGGTTCAGGGCCTCCACGGCGGCGTACTGCAGGGGCTTGAACATGCCGGAGTCCATCTGGGACTTCACCTTGAGGATCTCCTTGATGTAGTCCGCCTCGCCGGCCACCATGCCGATGCGCCACCCCGCCATGTTATGGGCCTTGGACAGGGAGTTCATCTCCAGGCAGCCCTCCTTCGCACCGGGGACGGCGAGCAGGGAAAGCGGCTTGTCATTGCGGATGAAACTGTAAGGGTTGTCATTGACAATCAGGATCTTGTGCCGGCGGCCGAAATCGGCGATCTTCGCATAGAGCTCCTCCGTGGCACGGGCACCCGTGGGCATGCCCGGATAGTTGGTCCACATCAGCTTCACGCCGGTGAGGTCCATCGCTTCCAGGGCGTCGAAGTCCGGCACCCAGCCTTTTTCCGCGACGAGGTCGTACTTCACGACCTCCGCCTCCGCGATCCGGGAGGCCGACGTGTAGGTGGGATAGCCCGGATCGGGGACGAGCACCTTGTCACCCGGATTCAGGAACGTGAGGGAGATCAGGAGGATGCCCTCCTTGGAGCCGGTGAGGGGCTGGATCTCAGAGGCCGGATCCAGCGTCACGCCGTAGTAGCGGGCATACCAGTCGGACAGGGCCTGGCGGAGTTCCGGGATGCCGGTGTAGCTCTGGTAACCGTGGACGCCGTCCAGGACGGCCGTCCGGGCAACGGCCTCCAGGGCCGCCCGGGGCGGGGTTCCGTCGGGGGAACCGATACCGAGGTTGATGATGGGATCCTCTCCGCGGGCGGCGCGCTCCTTGTTGAGCTTCGCCATTTCCCGGTTCTTGATGGAGAAGAAATACTCCTTGACGGACTCCGTCCTTTTCGCTGGTTGGATGATCATAACGCTGCTTTGTATTCGCCCAGGATGTCAAGGTCCTCCAGGAGCGGGCGCACTGCCGTGAGGGCCTGTTGGTAACGCGGATAACTGTCGAACTTGATGTCGGCGTAGAAAAAGTACTGCCACTCCCGGCCGGGAATGGGCAGGGACTGGATGCGGGTGAGGTTCATGTCGTAGAACGACAGGATCGTCAGGACGTGCGCCAGGGAACCCGGCTTGTGCGGCAGGGTGAAGCAGATGGAGGCCTTGTCGATGCCGTCCTCCGGCACCTCGTAGCCATCGTCGAAGACGAGGAAACGGGTGAAGTTCTGCTTGTAGGTCTCGATGCCCGGGGCCAGGATGTCCAGCCCGTAGAGCTCCGCGGCAAGGGTCGATGCCACCGCGCCCACGCCCCGCAGCTTCTTTTCCGCCACGTCGGCCGCGCTCTTCGCGGTGTCCTCGGACTCCACGAGATGGATCCAGGGCGCCTCCTTCTCGAAGAAGGCGCGCGTCTGGTTGATGGCCATGTAGTGGGTGCGGACTTCGCGGATGTCCTTCAGCGACTGCCCGGGCAGGGCCATGAGGTTCTGCCGGATGCGGAGGTACACTTCACCCTTGACCTTCCGGTCGTACTTGCGCAGGAGCTCGAAATTGTGGATGAGACCGCCCGAGAGGGTGTTTTCGATGGCCATCACGGCCGCATCGGCCAGGCCCGTCCCGAGCGCCTTGTACAGGTCCTCGAAAGTGTTGCACTCGACGATGGCCGGGGAAGCCTCGTCCGCGTAGAAATTCCGGGCGGCCTGCTCGTGGAAGCAGCCTTTGTAGCCCTGTATGGCGATCCGTTTCATTGCGCCGTCATGAAAAAGGGCCGTCCTTCATCCGGACAGCCCAACATACATCTTATGATGACCTAGGTGATACGACGTCCGGCTACTACCTTCCCTGGTAATAGTACTTGGAATAACCGAAGCCGTAAAATCGCATATGTCTGTCAGTTCGTTCGGGACAAAGGTAAATAAATTTTTTTACAATGCAATGCCCCCGGCGAAGGAATTCGCTAGACGGTGAGGATTTCCTTCTCCTTGGCCGTGATGACCGCGTCCACGTTCTTGACATGCTTGTCGGTCACCTTCTGGAGCTCGTCCTCTCCCTCCTTCTCGCCGTCCTCGGAGAGGCCTTCGTTCTTCTGGGCCTTCTTCAGGGCGTCGATGCCGTCGCGGCGTGCATTGCGGACGGTCACCTTGGTCGTCTCGCCCTGGGCCTTCGCCTTCTTGATGAGTTCGCGGCGGCGCTCCTCGGTAAGGGCGGGCACCACGCAGCGGATGATCTCGCCGTTGTTGGACGGGGTGAGGCCCACGTTGGCGTCCAGGATGGCCTTCTCGATCTTGGAAATCATGTTCCGCTCCCAAGGCTGGATGGCGATGGTCTTCGCGTCGGGCGTAGTGATGGACGCGACCTGGTTCAGCGGCGTGGCGCTTCCGTAGTAGTCCACCATCACACCGTTGAAGATGGCCGGCGATGCCTTGCCCACCCGGTAGTTCTTGAGGTCCTCCTCCAGGAAATCCACCGCTTCCTGCATCTTGAGGTCGGCGGCGTCCACAATTTCTTTCGCTCTCGGTAACATAGTCTTATCGTGTTTTGTTTGTTGTCGTATTTTGCAAATATAATGAAAAATCCGGTGACTCCTACCAACTTCCGTACCATCCCGCCGGAAAAACGTCGGAACAGGCGTCGGAAAATCCCGGGCAATAGCCCGAGACTTTACGGGAGCCCGAAAGCGCTACGGGTGCACGAGGGTGCCCACCTTCTCGCCGCGGATGAGCTTGGTGAGGTTGCCGGTGGCGTTCATGTCGAAGACGATGATGGGCATGTTCCCGTCGGAGCACAGGGCGTAGGCGGTCTGGTCCATCACCTTGAGGTGCTTGGAAATGGCCTCGTCGAAGGTGAGTTCGTCATATTTCACGGCGGTGGGGTCCTTCTCCGGGTCGGCGGTATATACGCCGTCCACGCGGGTGCCCTTGAGGAGGGCGTCGGCGCCGATCTCGAGGGCACGGAGGGCCGCTCCGGAGTCGGTGGTGAAGAAGGGGTTTCCGGTGCCGCCGGCGATGAGGGCGACGCCGCCGCGTTCGAGCACCTTCACCGCATCGTCCCGCATATAGTATTTTGCGACGGGTTCCATGGGCGTTGCCGTAAACACCTGGGCCTCAACGCCTTCCTCCTTGATAAACATGGAAAGGGCGAGGGAGTTGATGACGGTGGCGAGCATGCCCATCTTGTCGCCGTCCACGCGGTCGAACCCCTTGCCCACGCCCTGCAGGCCGCGGAAGATGTTGCCGCCGCCGTTGACGATGGCGACCTGGAGGCCGGCCTTTGCGGCAGCCGCGATTTCCTTTGCATAAGCGGACAGGCTCTCCGTGTCCAGGCCCTTTCCGGCAGGGCCGCCGAGGCTTTCGCCGCTGAGTTTGAGAAGAACTCTCTTGTACATGCTGATTCGGTTTTAGATTTGAAACAAAAGTATCGAAATATTATGAATCTTGCAAGAAAGAAGCTATATTTGCATACTTATTGGACTAACGCAACAACTAACTTATAATGGCTAATTTCCTGACTTCCTCCATCGGCAAGAAGTTCATCCAGAGCGTCAGCGGCGCTTTCCTCGTGATCTTCCTGCTCCTGCACGGTACCATTAACTTCTTCTCCGTCATCGACTCGATGCACGGTGTCTTCGGCAAGGTGGCCGCCGATGCGGTCCGCTTCTCCGAAGGCGACGGCTGGTTCCAGCTGGGCTGCGACTTCATGTCCACGCCGGTGATCGACATCATGGTCCCAATCCTCGCCCTGGGCTTCCTGATCCACATCGTGTACGGCATCTGGCTCTCCGTGGAGAACTACACCAAGCGCGGCGGCATCAAGCGCTACGAGGTGGCGTCCAAGGCGAAGAACGACAGCTGGTCCGCGAAGAACATGTTCGTCCTGGGCATCATCATCCTGGGCTTCCTTGCGTTCCACCTGACGCACTTCTGGGCCAAGATGCAGCTCCGCGAGTTTATGGGCGGCGAAGCCGAAAATCCGTACTACCTGCTGCTGACCACCTTCAAGAACTGGTGGGTCCTCGCCCTGTACATCGTGTGGTTCTTCTTCATCTGGCTGCACCTCAACCATGGCTTCTGGTCCATGTTCCAGACCATCGGCTGGAACAACAAGAAGTGGCTGAAGCGCCTCAAGGTCATCGGCATCATCGTGAGCACGCTTGTCATCCTCCTGTTCGTGTGCACCGCGGTCAACGCCTTCGTCGAGGCCAACTTCGTGACCGCCTCCCATCAGTGGACGGCCCCCCTCCTCGCAAATTTTTAAGATTTTTCTTGGAAGTTAAATTTTTTATAAACATCTTTGCAACAAGATGAGAACGATGATGGTCAACAACTTCTGGTGGCGCGCTTGCAATTCCGCATTGTAAGTCGCATCGCCGCAGGTATAGGAGACCATAAAGATAGAGGCACGCTGACTTACAGCGTGCCTTTTTTTGTGAAACAATGTCAAACACTTAACAAATAAACATCATGAGACAGAAAAAGTACCTGCTCCCGGAGTCCGAGATTCCGACCCATTTCTTCAACATCCAGGCGGTCATGCCCAACAAGCCCCTGCCGTTCCTGAACCCCGCCACCAAGGAGCCCCTGAAGCCCGAGGACCTGTACCCCGTCTTCGTGGAGGAGTGCGCCCGCCAGGAACTCAACCAGACGGACGAATGGATCCCCATCCCGGAGGCCGTCCGCGAGCAGTACGCCGCCTACCGCTGCACCCCGCTCGTGCGTGCCTATGAACTGGAGGAAGCCCTCGGCACCCCGGCCCACATTTACTTCAAGAACGAGTCCGTCTCTCCCGCGGGCAGCCACAAGCTGAACTCCGCCCTGGCCCAGGCCTACTATGCCAAGCAGCAGGGAATCACCAACATCACCACCGAGACCGGTGCCGGCCAATGGGGCGGAGCCCTGAGTTATGCGGCCAAGAAATTCGGCCTGGACTGCGCCGTGTACATGGTGAAGGTGAGCTACAACCAGAAGCCTTACCGCCGGAGCATCATGCAGACCTTCGGAGCCGCCATCACCCCTTCCCCGTCCATGTCCACCCGGGCCGGCAAGGACATCCTCACCGTGAACCCCAACGACCAGGGATCCCTGGGCAGCGCAATCTCCGAGGCCATCGAGCTGGCCGTCACTACGCCCAACTGCAAGTACACCCTGGGCTCCGTGCTCAACCACGTGTGCCTGCACCAGACCGTCATCGGCCTGGAGGCCGAGAAGCAGATGGCCCTCGCCGGCGAGTATCCCGACATCGTGATCGCCTGCTTCGGCGGCGGTTCCAACTTCTCCGGCATCGCCTACCCGTTCATGCGCCACAATATCCAGGACGGCAAGAAGACCCGTTTCATCGCCGCCGAACCGGCCAGCTGCCCCAAACTCACCCGCGGCAAGTTCGAGTACGACTTCGGTGACGAGGCCGGCATGACCCCGCTCCTGCCGATGTACACCCTCGGACACACCTTCAAGCCCGCGACCATCCACGCCGGCGGCCTCCGCTACCACGGTGCGGGCGTGATCATGTCCCAGCTCATGAAGGACGGCTTCATGGAAGCCATCGACCTGGACCAGACCGAGACTTTCAAGGCCGGCGTCCTGTTCGCCCAGACCGAGGGCATCATCCCCGCTCCGGAAAGCTGCCATGCCATCGCCGCCACTATCCGCGAGGCCCTCAGGTGCAAGGAGACCGGCGAGCAGAAGACCATCCTGTTCAACCTCTCCGGCCACGGCTTCGTGGACATGAGCGCCTACGACCAGTACATCTCCGGCGAACTGCAGGACTACCACCTGAGCGACGAGGAGCTCGCCAAGTACATCAAGAGCGCCGACGCCCTGAACCAGTAGCCCGTCCGGACGGCCTCCGCTTCCGATGACCGTCGAATGGAAGCGCGTGACCGTCAGCGCTTTACGAAAAAGTACCCGGGAAAAATCTCCCGGGTACTTTCATTTAACGCATTTACTTACAGCCACTTCCATTCGACGCACCGGAGAAAGCCGGACGCGCTCCACGCAGGCCTTACATCGGCAGGGTCTTTTCGCGCAGCCAGGCGGCGATTTCCGCGGGGAGGCGGGGGCTGAGCATGCGGTACACGTGCTCGTTGTAGGCGTTGAGCCAGGCGATCTCGTCCGGGGTCATCAGATCACGGACGAGGACGGAGGTGTCATAGTGGCACAGGGTGACGGGCTCGAAGGAATACCAGGTGCCGAAGTCGTTGGTGCCGTCCTCGCGGACCAGCACGACATTCTCATGGCGTACGCCGTGCATCCCCTCGCGGTACAGGCCCGGTTCGATGGTGTTGATGATACCCGGCACGTATGGATAGGCATTGAAGTTCTGCCGGAACTCCTGCGGCCCTTCATGGACATTGAGGAAGAATCCCACGCCGTGACCGGTGCCGTGGCCGAAGTTGCGCTTGCTCTGCCAGAGGGCGTTGCGGGCAAGGATGTCCAGGTGGCAGCCGCAGGTTCCCTTGGGGAACACGGCCATGGACAGGTCGATGTGGCATTTCATCACGAGGGTGTAGTCCTCCTTTTCCAGCGCGGTGCACGGGCCCATGGGCACGGTCCGGGTGATGTCCGTGGTGCCGAAGAGGTACTGCCCGCCGGAGTCACAGAGGTACAGTCCGCGCGGCTCCAGGACCGGCGCGTTCTCGTGCGGGGTCACATAGTGCGGCAGGGCCGCGCCGGGACCATAGGCCGATATCGTCTCGAAACTGTCGCCCCGGTAGCCCGGGATCTCGGCCCGGAGGGACTGCAGCTTGCAGGCGGCCTGCCATTCGTCCACCCTTCCGGCCTGGCCTTCCAGCCAGTAGAGGAACTTCTCCACGGCGAGGCCGTCCTCCAGGTGCGCCTCCCGCATCCCTTCGATCTCCACGGCGTTCTTCACGGATTTCCGGAGCGGGACGGGAGACAGGCCTTCCACCACGTCGTAATCGCCTTCCGACAGGGATTCGCGGATATGGATGTTCAGGGTACCCGGGTCCACGAAGATCCGGTCCACCTCGTTATGGACATAGGTGGACAGGGCCAGGACGGCCTCCTCGTAGTCGCAGATCACGATCTCGTCGGCCGACAGTTCGTCGAAGCTCGCCTGCGTCTCCTCGTCGGGGACGGCGAAGGCGTTCTTGCGCACGAACCAGTACACCCGGTCCATGGTCACCAGCAGATAGGAGATCACCACCGGGTTGTATTCCACGTCGGAACCGCGGACATTCAGCAGCCAGGCGATCTCGTCCAGGGCCGTCAGGAAACAGGCGTCCACCCCCTGGAGGATCATCCACTTACGGAGCCAGTGGACCTTGGACTCCCGGGACTCGCCCGTCAAGTCCTCCCCCAGCGTGATGACCGGGGTCGATGGAATCGCGGGGCGGTCCACCCACAGGGGCGACAGCAGGTCCGGCACGGAAACGATGGTCACGGGCACGTCGAACGCCTGCCGGAGCGTCGCCATCGCCGCCACGGTCTGGCACAGGCCGTCCACGGCGACGACCGGCTCCGCAAAGCCCCGGGACGCGAGCCACTGGGGAATCGGAACCTGCTCGGGCACCCGCATCTTGTGCAGCTCGATTCCGGTCCCGGCGAGCTGTTTCACGGCCTGGATGAAATAGCGCGTGTCGGTCCACAGGCCGGCATGGTCCAGGGTGATGCACAGGTCCCCCGCCTCGCCGGTGAAACCGGACACCCATTCGACCTGCTTCCACCGGCGGGCCGGATACTCGCTGGCATGGGGATCGCTCCCCGTCAGGATCACCGCGTCCCAGCCTCTTTCCCGCATCATGGAGCGGATGGCTTCCACGCGGGCTGCAAAGATGTTTTCCATGGTACGATTGTTGACAATTTTCACAAATATAAATATATTTGCAGATATTTAAAACGAAAATACGATGACTGAAGACCCCCTCGAAAGAATCGAGCGCGAAGAGCGCGAGAAGAAAAGCCGTAACAACGGCCTGCGGACGACCGCGATCGTCCTCGCCGTCGCCGCCGTGGCCCTGGCCGGCGCCCTGGCCTGGATCTGGAGCCAGAAGAGTTCGCTCGTCAGCGAGCTCGAAGGCGAGAAGGCGGAACTCACGGAGCAGCTCCTGAACCTGCAGAACGACTTCGAGAACCTGAATTCCGACTACGAGAACATCAACAGCCAGCTGGACACCTCCCGCGAGCAGGTGGCCCTCCTCATCGACAAGCTCTCGAAGACCGAGGCCACGAACCGCGCCAAGATCCGCCAGTATGAGAAGGAGCTGGGCACCCTGCGCTCCATCATGCGCGGCTACATCGTCCAGATTGACTCCCTGAACACCCTGAACAAGAAACTCACGGCCGATGCCGCCGCCGCCCGCCGGGAGGCCGCCGAGAGCCGCCAGGCCAATGAGAACCTCACCCGCCAGGTGGAGAATCTCTCCGGACAGGTGGCCGCCGGAGCCGTCATCAAGGCCCGCGGCCTGCACGCCGTCGCCTACAACGGTTCCGACAAGGCGACCGACCGCTCCAGCCGCGTGAAATACCTCGTCGCGACGCTCTCCCTCGTGGAGAACGAGATCGCCGAACGGGGCCCGGTCCGCGTGTATGTCCGGGTCAAGGATCCGAACGGCGTCCTGCTCCTGAACAGCGCCTCCACCGATTTCACCGCCGGCGGCGAAACCCTGACCGCCTCCGCCTCCCGTGAGGTGGACTACGAAGGCCAGGAAGTGGAGATGAGCATCTACGTCAAGGACATGGGCGAGTTCGTCAAGGGCATCTACACGGTCGAGGCCTACACCACCCGCGGCCTGCTGGGCCGGACGGAACTGATGCTCCGGTAACATGATCTACGTCCACGTCCCTTTCTGCAAGCGTTTCTGCACCTACTGCGACTTCTATTCGGAGATAGCCCGGGAAGGTTGCTTCCAGCCCTATGCGGATGAGCTCTGTGCGGAAATCCGCCGGAGGGCACGCGAAATCGACGATGACCCCAAGACCCTTTATTTCGGTGGCGGCACCCCCTCGGTGCTGCCCCTTTCCGTCTTGTCCCGCATCCTCATCGCCCTGGACGAGGCCGGACACGGCGGTCCCTACCGCGAATTCACGATGGAGGTGAATCCGGAGGACATCGTGGAACGGGGCCGCAGCTATGCCGACAGCCTCCTCTCCCTCGGGGTGAACCGCATCAGCATGGGCATCCAGTCCTTTGACGACGGCCTCCTGAAGTGGATGAACCGCCGTCACGACGCCGCCGGAGCCTGGGAAGCGTACCGTATCGTCCGGGAGGCGGGGTTCCGCAACGTGAGCATCGACCTGATCTTCGGGATCAGCCACCTCACGGACGAAATCTGGGAAGCCACGGTGGACGAGGCGATTGCCCTCGGTCCCGAACACATTTCCTGCTACCAGCTCACGGTCGAGGGCGAGAGCGCCCTCGCGGAAATGGTCGGAGACGGCCGGTACACCGAAGCCGGCGACGAGCAGTGCCGCCGCCAATATGACAGGCTCTGTCAGAAGCTCTCCGCCGCCGGATACCGCCACTACGAGATCTCGAATTTCGCAAAACCCGGTTTCGAGGCCGTCCACAACGGCGGTTACTGGGCCCGGCGTCCGTATGTCGGAATCGGCCCAGGAGCGCATTCTTTCAACGGTTCTTCCCGCACCTGGAACAGCAAGGACCTCCGCGGCTGGACTTCCGCGTCCGAGACCCTGTCGGCCGAGGACGCCCTCGTGGAGACCCTCATGCTCGCCCTCCGGACCGACAAGGGGATCGACGCCGGCTTTCTGCACGGAAATTGCAGTAAGGAAGACATCGGAAACCTCGTCAGGAACGGGGCCCTGGTCCGGGTGGGAGACCGCTACCGCATCCCCGAAGACCACTTCTTCGTTTCCGACGAAATCATCCGCGAACTCATTTAAAACCATTGCACCATGTCCAGCACCAAATCTTTCTTCTCCATCCTCCTGGGCCTCGCGGCCGGCACCGCCATCGGCATGCTCTATGCGCCCGACAAGGGCTGGAAAACCCGCGCCCGCGTCCGCAGGGCCGCCGAAAACGGGTATGAGGACCTCAAGGAGGACCTCGACGACCTCGGCACCAAGGTCGATGCGAAAGCCGCCGAAGCCAAGGAAACCATCAAGTCCCTCCGCGACACCCTCAAGGAGAAAGCCGGTGAAATCAAGGAAGAGACCCGCGCCAGGCTCACCGAGCAGCTCGAGCGCCTCGAGAACGCCTTGAGGCAGGCCGAACAGGAGGCCGAAGAGGCTACCGGCGGAAAACCCGAAGCGGACGAACAGTCCCCCGAGGAATGAGCGGATTCACCCAGCCGGCCGAAGAACTCTCCCGGAAAGCGCAGGAATATGTGGACCTTCGCCTGGACGAGGTGAAACTCTCCGCGGCGAAGGGCCTTTCCATGTCCCTGTCCAAGCTCGTCGGCATCGTCCTCATCCTGGGGATGGCGACGAACCTCGTGCTGGTGCTGTCCTTCGGCATCATCCTCCTCGTCGGGGAACTGATCGGCAGCTATGCCTGGTCGGCCCTGGGCGTTGCCGTCCTCCTGGGCGTGGGCCTGTGGATCCTCATCCGGAAGCGTGACACGCTGTTCCGGGACACGTTCGTGCCCCTGTTTGTCGGACTCTTCTTCAGCAAGGACAACGATGAAAAAGAGTAACTATCAGAATATCAAGACACTGGACGAGCTGAATGAGGCCATCCACCGCAACAAGCAGCGGACCGCCTCGCAGGGGCTCACCGTCCGCGACAGCTTCGAGCAGGTGCAGGGCTTCTACACCCCGCAGCACATCGCCTGGTCCGCCTTCCAGCGCTTCGCCCTGGAGCACCGACTGTACACCATCGCCATCAACGCCGTCTCCGGCCTCAGAAAGCTACTGAAATAATGATGACCTACCTTCGACGCGCCCTCAAGTATTTCATCCAGATCACGGTGATCCTCGCCGCCCTCTTCGCCGTCCTCATGGGGACGGGCATGGTCTCCAAGGACGTGGCCGTCGCCTTCCAGCATGGATGGACCTCGGTCTGGTGGATCCTGGCGTGCCTCGCCGCGATGTCCCTTGCCTACCCTTTCTTCGGCTACCAGAAACGGAAGATCCTGGTGAACGGCGACCCGGCGGAATTCAAGGCCGGTATCGTGGAAGCGCTGAAGATCCGCGGTTACGTCCTGGAAAGCGACCGGGACGGTGTCCTCTCATTCCACCTGTCCAACCCCGTGAACCGGGCCGCCCGGATGTGGGAGGACAGGGTGACCCTCACCCCGATCCTGGGCGGGCTGGAGGCCGAGGGCCTCTCCCGTGACCTGGTCCGGGTGGCCCGTGCCATCGAATATCATTTCAGAAACAATGGAAACGACTGATACCCAGAAATTCAAGACCGTAGCCAAATTTTCCGAACGCATGCCCGCCGAGATCCTCTCCGCCATGCTCAACGACAACGGCATCCCCGCCGGCGTTTTCGGGGCCGATTCATCCTATCCGTCCCTCGGCTATGCCCAGGCCATCGAGGTCAAGGTCAATGCCGATGACTACGAAAAGGCCGTCGCCCTCATCCCCGAAGAAAATCGCCTGCAAGACTGATTTCATCGATTGTCTGGCACGATGTTCGCAATAGAATCTGTCGGACATAAATATTGATACCTATAACAAACCCGCGGCCGGCTGGGAAGCCCGCTGCGGGATTTTCTTCCTTTTCCTGCATGGATTTTTAAAAATTCTTCATAAATTTGTGTCCCGATAAATCCTAAAAAGAGATGTCGGACACCCATTTCATCTTCGTTACCGGAGGCGTGGTCTCCTCCCTCGGAAAGGGAATCATTTCCTCCAGCATCGGCAAGTTGCTCCAGTCCTGCGGCTACCGCGTCACCATCCAGAAATTCGACCCGTACATCAACATCGACCCGGGGACACTGAATCCGTACGAGCACGGAGAGTGCTATGTCACGGAAGACGGCATGGAGACGGACCTGGACCTGGGCCATTACGAGCGTTTTACCGGAATCCGGACCACGCGCCGGAACTCCGTCACGACCGGAAAGATCTACCAGGCGGTCATCGAGAAGGAGCGCCGGGGCGACTATCTCGGGAAAACGATCCAGGTGGTCCCGCACATCACCGACGAAATCAAGCGGCGGATCACGGCCCATGCCGGGGACGGACAGTTCGATTTCATCATCACGGAGATCGGCGGAACCATCGGCGACATCGAGAGCGCCCCTTTCATGGAAGCCATCCGCCAGCTCCGCTGGGAACTTTCCGGCAGGACGCTCTGCATCCACCTGACCTATGTCCCCTACCTCCGGGCGGCCGGGGAACTCAAGACCAAGCCCACGCAGCACTCCGTCAAGGAGATGCAGGGGATGGGCCTCCAGCCGGACATCCTGGTCCTGCGGACGGAGAAGCACCTGGAGCGGCCCCTGTTGGACAAGGTCGCCTCCTTCTGCAACGTGGACAAGGACTGCGTCATCCAAAGCGAAGACCTTCCGAGCATCTACGAAGTCCCGTTGAACATGCACCGGCAGGGGCTGGACCGGGCCATCCTCGCGAAACTGGGCATGGGCGGAGTGCCGGAGCACCGGCCTTCCCTGTCCGAATGGGAACGCTTCGTCGGGAAAGAACGGGCGCTCACGGAATCCGTCACGGTCGGGCTGGTCGGGAAATATGACCTGCAGGATGCCTACAAGAGCATCCGGGAGAGCCTGCACATCGCCGGGGTCCATGCCGGACGGAAAGTGGACCTCCGGTTCGTGAACAGCGAGTACCTGGAACCTGCGGCCCTCGAAGGCCTGGACGGGCTGGTCATCTGCCCGGGATTCGGCCAGCGCGGCATCCAGGGGAAGATCGACGCCGTCCGGTATGCCCGGGAGCACGACATCCCCACTTTCGGTATCTGCCTGGGCATGCAGATGATGGTCGTGGAGTTCGCCCGGGACGTCCTGGGCTGGGCCGATGCGGACAGCGCGGAGATGAATCCGGACACCTCCTACAATGTCATCGACCTGATGGAAGGGCAGAAACAGGTCACCCGGATGGGCGGGACGATGCGGCTGGGCGCCTATGGCTGCGACCTCTCCGAAGGCAGCCGGGTCCGGGGCATCTACGGCCGGCCCCATATCGAAGAACGCCACCGCCACCGCTACGAATTCAACCCAGCCTTCCGGGAGGCTTTCGAAACCGCCGGCATGCGCTGCGTCGGGACGAACCCGGAAAGCGGGCTGGTGGAGATCGTGGAGATTCCCTCCCTACGCTGGTTCATCGGCACGCAGTTCCACCCGGAGTATTCCACGACCGTCCTGTCCCCGCATCCGCTGTTCCTGGATTTCATCAAAAGCCTGTGACATGCCGGAGAGGACCCTTCACGAAGAATGCGGCGTTTTCGGAGCCATCGGGGTGGACAACGCCTACGACGTGGTCATGACCGGCCTCGCCGCCTTGCAGCACCGGGGGCAGGAGGGCTGCGGCATCGCCTATGCCGATGCGCAAGGGGAGCTCTGCGTGGACAAAGGACCGGGACTGGTGTTCCGGGTCTTTGCCCAGGTGACGCCGGGAAGCCACCCGGGCCGATGCGCCATCGGCCATGTCCGGTACGGGACTTCCGGTGGACGGGAAGCGGACAACATCCAGCCTTTCGCCTTCCGCCAGGGCGGGGAGGACTACGCCATCGCCCATAACGGGAACATCGTCAATGCCAGCGAGTTGAAGTCGGCCATGGGCCGTCGGGGCGTCCTGTTCCGTTCCTCCTCCGACAGCGAGATCCTGGGGCATCTGGTCAAGATGTCCCCGCACGGGAAAGCCGCGATTTCGGCCGAGGCCCTCTCCCTCGCCCTCAATCAGATAGAAGGCGCTTTCTCCTACCTGGTCCTGACACCGGATCGCCTCTACGCCGCCCGCGACAAGCACGGATTCCGGCCCCTTTCCATCGGCCGGATCGGGGACGGATACGCGTTCAGCAGCGAAACCTGCGCCCTGGACGCCGTCGGCGCGCAGTATCTCCGCGACGTGGAGCCCGGGGAACTGGTCACGGCCGATGCGTCCGGCCTCCGGGCCCGGCGCTGGTCGAAATACCGCCGGAACGCCCTCTGCGCCATGGAATACATCTACTTCGCCCGTCCCGACAGCGACATCGAAGGAGTCAACGTCCATTCCTTCCGGAAGGAATCCGGCCGGATTCTCTACGAGGAGAATCCCGTGGAGGCCGACATGGTCTTCGGCGTGCCGGACTCCGGCCTGAGCCCCGCCATCGGCTATTCCGAGCGGAGCGGCATCCCCCTGGAAACGGGTGTCATCAAGAATTTCTACGTGGGCCGCACCTTCATCCAGCCCACCCAGCAGATGCGGGAAACCGGCGTGCGGCTGAAACTGACACCGGTAAGAAGCGTCGTAAAAGGGAAAGACGTCGTGGTGATCGATGATTCCATCGTCCGGGGAACCACTTCCCGGCAGCTCGTGAAAATGCTCCGGGACGCCGGCGCGCGGCAGGTCCACCTGCGCATCTCCTCTCCTCCCCTGAAGCATCCCTGCTTCTACGGCATCGACATTTCTTCGGAGCAGGAACTCATTTCCGCCCGGCTGGACGTAGAGGAAGTCCGCCGTTTCATCGGCGCGGATTCCCTGGCCTTCCTCTCGGAAGAGGGACTGCTCCGCGCCGGCCACCGCGCCGACCTGTGCATGGCCTGCTTCGACGGGAACTACCCGACGGCACTGTATTCGTTCCGGTAAGCTACTGCTCCTGGCTGCCGCCGGCGAGGTCGAGGATCTCGGCCGTAATCTTGGACTGGCGGGACTTGTTGTACTGGAGGGTGAGTTCCTGGAGGAGGTCTTCGCCGTTGTCGGTGGCCGTCTGCATGGCGACGGTGCGGGCGGCATGCTCGGAGGCGTTGCTGTCCAGAAGGGCCGTGTAGAACTTGAGTTTCAAGGATTTGGGAAGAAGCTCGTCCAGCAGTTCAGAGGCGGAGGGCTCCAGGATGTAATCGGCTTCAGATTCCTTCGCTCCGCCTGCGGCTCCGCCCGGAATGACAGGGACCATCGGCAGGAAAGTTTCCCGGACGGGGACCTGCTTGGCGGAGGAGACGAAGTGGTTATAGACCAGGTCCACCCGGTCGAGGCGGCCTTCCCGGAAGTCCTCCATCAGCTTTTCCGCCAGGGCGGCGGCTTCGGCATAAGAAGGCTTGTCGGCCAGATGCTGGTAATTCTCCGGGGAAGGGTGGCCTGTTTTCTTCATGGCCTCGGCCATCTTGCGCCCCACGCTGTACACCGTCACCTGGGCGTCGCCACAGGACTGGACGGTTTCCAAGGCCAGGCGGACGGCATTGGCATTGAAGGCGCCGCAAAGGGAGGAATTGGACGCGAAAGCGACGATGGCCACCCTCTTTGAGGCTTCGGGCTCAGGTTCCGGGGTGGGGATTTCCGGAGCATATGCCCGTATTGGGTCGCGAAGCGACGCGGAGGAAATCCCCACCCCGGAACCGCCAGCCTGCATCGTCAGATGTGCCAGCATCTCCTGCAACTTGCGCTCATAGGGGCGCATGCCCTCGATGGCCTGCTGCGCCTTGCGGAGCTTGGAAGAGGCCACGAGCTTCATCGCGGAAGTGATCTTCAGCGTACTTTTGACGGAACCGATCCGGCCCTTGATTTCCTTCAGTGACGGCATGGCGGTAAGGATTACATGCCCGCAATGACGGCGGCAGCCTCCTTCCGGAGGATGGCGCCGATCTCATCGGTCATCTTGCCGGCGGAGAGCGGCGCGAGGACATCATCCTTGTGGGAAGCGCGCAGGCGGTCCAGGAACAGGTCCTGAAACTCCCGCACCCGGGCCACCGGGAGGTCCCGCATCAGACCGTTCGTACCGCAGAAGAGGACGGCGACCTGCTCGCCCACAGGCATCGGGCTGTACTGGGGCTGGATGAGGAGCTGGTTGTTCTTGCGGCCCTTGTCCAGGGCCATCTCCGTGACCTTGTCCATGTCGGAGGAGAACTTGGAGAAAGCCTCCAGCTCGGCGTACTGGGCCTGGTCGATCTTGAGGGTGCCCGCCACCTTCTTCATGGACTTTACCTGGGCGCTGCCGCCCACGCGGGAGACGCTGATACCCACGTTGATAGCCGGACGGACACCCTGGTTGAACAGGGCGGATTCCAGGTAGATCTGGCCGTCCGTGATGGAGATGACGTTGGTGGGAATGTAGGCCGACACGTCACCGGCCTGCGTTTCAATGATGGGCAGGGCGGTGAGGGAACCGCCACCGCGGACCTTGCCCTTCAGGACCTCGGGAAGGTCGTTCATCTGCTCGGCCACTTCCTGCTGGCCGATGATCTTCGCCGCCCGCTCCAGCAGGCGGGAATGCAGGTAGAAGATGTCGCCCGGATAGGCCTCGCGGCCGGAAGGACGGCGGAGGATCAGGGAAACCTCGCGGTAGGCCACGGCCTGCTTGGAAAGGTCGTCATACACCACCAGGGCGTGGCGGCCCGTATCACGGAAATACTCGCCGATGGCGGCACCCGCGAACGGCGCATAGTACTGCAGGGCGGCCGGGTCGGCGGCGGTGGCGGCAACGACCACCGTGTAGTCCATGGCCCCGTGCTCCCGCAGGGTCTTGACGATGTTGGCGACGGTGCTGCCCTTCTGGCCCACAGCCACGTAGATGCAGTACACCGGATCGCCCTTGAGGAAATTGTCCCGCTGGTTGATGATGGTGTCGATGGCGATGGCCGTCTTTCCCGTCTGGCGGTCGCCGATGATGAGCTCGCGCTGGCCGCGGCCGATGGGGATCATCGCATCGATGGCCTTGAGGCCCGTCTGCAGCGGCTCGTTCACCGGCTGGCGGTAAATGACGCCCGGGGCCTTCCGCTCCAGCGGCATGTCGATCTTCTCCCCGCCCACGGCGCCGAGGCCGTCCAGGGGATTGCCCAGCGGGTCCACGACGCGTCCCACGAGCTGCTCGCCCACCGGGATGGAGGCGATGCGCCGGGTGCGCCGGACCACGGCCCCTTCCTTCAGCAGGTCCGTCGGACCCATCAGGACGGCGCCCACATTGTCCGGTTCCAGGTTCATCACGACGGCCATCACGCCGTCGCCGCAGTCCAGCAGTTCGCCGGCCTCGGCATGGTCCAGTCCGTAGATGCGGACGACGCCGTCGCTGACCTGCAGGACCTTGCCGATCTCCTCGAACCGGAGGTCGCTTTTCATGTCCCGCAGCTGGCTGAGGAGGACTTCGGATATTTCACTGGGTCTGAGTGTTGCCATAAGCTAAATGATTCGTCTGTTTCTTTCAATGAATTGGGACCGGATGAGCTCCAGCTGGTGCGACACGCTCGCGTCCAGCAGGTAGTCGTCCACGTCGAAGACGAAGCCCCCGACAAGGGACGGGTCGATGTCCACGTCGATGACCACCTCGTCGCCGGTCTGCGCCCGGACCAGGGCCCGGAGCCGCTCCAGGAGGGTTTCCGAGGGCTCGCTGACCACGGTCAGATGGGCCTTCCGGATGCCGATGCTGCGGCGGTACTGGTCCACGAAATCGTGCAGGATCTCCCGCACGAGTCCCATGCGGCCCTTGTCCAGGAGCAGCCGCAGGAACCGCTCCAGCGGGGCGGCGAGCGGCGCTCCGGCAGCCGTTTCGAGAAGGCGGATCTTCTCCTCCCCCGGCACCACGTCCTGCGCGCGCATCATCCGGTCCAGGTCCCCGACCTCCGACAGCGCCAGGAAGAGCTTCTCCGCCTGGGCGCACACGAGGTCACCCTGCCCGGTCTCCCGGACATAGAGGACGAGGGCGCGGGCATACCGCGTTACGACGATACCGGTGTTCATGACTGCATCCGGGTCCGGCCGGCCTCATCGACCAGCCGCTGTACGAGTTCTTCCTGTTTGGCGGGGTCGTCCAGTTCCTTGCGAAGGATCTTCTCCGCGACATCGACCCCCAGCAGGGCCACTTCCTTGCGGATGTCCCGCAGGGCGGACTCCTTTTCGGCCGCGATCTGCGTCCGGGCGTCGGCGAGGATCTTGTCCGCCTCCTCCCGGGCCTGCTGCTTCGCGTCGGCGACCAGGCGGTTTTTCGCCTCCGCCGCCTCCTTCAGGATGGCGGCCTGCTCCCGCCGGGCCTCCTCGAGCATCTGGGCCTGCCGGGTCTCCAGGGTGCTCAGGCGGACCTCGATCTCGCGGGCATCGGCAATGGAACGGTCGATCCGCTCCTGCCGCTTATGCACCATATCCGTAATGACGGGAAATCCGAACTTCGCCAGCAGGAAGAAGACGATGCCGAAAATCAGCGTCATCCAGAACAGGAGCCCGAAATCAGGAGTAATGAGCGACATGCTACTTACCGATCAGGCAGACGAGGATGGCGAACAGGCAGGCGCCTTCCACGAGCGCGCCGATGATGATGGCGGTCAGGCGGTAGTGGTCCGCCTTCTCGGGCTGGCGGGCACCGGCCTCGAGGGAGGCCTTGCCGATATTGCCGATACCGATGCCGGCGGCAAGGGCTGCGATACCGGCGCCCAGGGCGGCACCGGCCTTTCCGAGGGCTGCACCGGCGGCAGCCTGAAGGATCATAGTGGAGAGTAACATAGTCGTATGATTTAAAGTTTATTCTTTTTCATGTTCGGGATGCTGGCGGCTCAGGCCGATGAACACGCTGGAGAGCATCGTAAATATATAGGCCTGGAGGAAGGCGACCAGCAGCTCCAGCACGTCCATGAATACGCCGAACAGGACGGCGATGACGCTCAGGCCCGCATTCATGGCCGCGCCCAGCTCCGCGGTCAGGAAGACGACGGACACCACGCCGAGGATCATCATGTGGCCCGCCAGGATGTTGGCAAAGAGCCGGACCATCAGGGAGAAGGGCTTGGTGAACACGCCGATGATCTCGATGAGCGGCATCAGGGGGAACGCCTTCAGGAACATCGGGACGTCCGGCCAGAAGATGTCCTTGTAGTAGTGCCTGTTGCCGAACAGGTTGACGGCCAGGAAGGTGAATACGGCCATCAGGAACGTCACGGCAATGTTGCCGGTGATGTTCGCCCCGCCCGGGAAGAACGGGACGATGCCCAGCAGGTTATTGACAAAGATAAAGAAGAAGGCGGTCAGCAGGTAGGGCGAATACCGCTTGTAATCCTGTCCGATGCAAGGCTTGATGATATCGTCCTCCACCATCATGACCAGCATTTCCAGCAGTCCGGCGAACCCGCCGGGCGCCTCCTCGGTGGCATCGTGTTTCCTGTACCAGCGTACGCCCAGCAGCACCAGCAGCACCAGGACGAGGCTGTTGAACATCAGCCCGGCCACATTCTTGGTGATCGAGATGTCCAGCGGACGGACAAGCCCCTCCGCCGTCTGCTCCATCACCCGGTCCTTGTGCGATTCCGGGTCATGGACCAGGCAGAAGCCTTCGTAAGGGCCCTCCTCCAGGTGATGCGAGGAGAAGGCATGCCACCCCGTGGTCCGGCTCCGGACGATGACCGGAAGCGGAATGCTGACCGGTTTCCCGCCAATGGTCGTAATGTGCCACTCGTACGAATCCAGGACGTGGCCGTACAGGTACTCGTCCATGTCGAAAGATTCCTTCGCTTCGCTCGGAATGACAGTACTGTCATTCCGAACCTGCGGAGCAGGTGAAGGAATCTGCATCAGAAGCAGCAGGGATATGAGGAGCGCCCGGATCATACCTCAACGCAGGCATCGACCTGATTGTCATGCACTTCCACGAAACCGGAGCGGATTGCGAGCCGCTGCTCGCCCGCTTCGGTCAGATAGACGATGTCCCCCGCAGCCAGCGAGGAGAGCAGGGCGGCATGGTCCCGCAGCACCTGGAACGGAGCCAGGGTCCCGGGCAGCGTCACGCTGGACACCTCCGTTTCCACGAGCACCCCTTCGGGCGATACGATATGCAACTTGATGTCCATTATTCCTTGGCTGCGGCCAGCAGCTTTTCACCCTTTTCGATGGCCTCCTCGATGGTGCCCACATTCAGGAAGGCCTGCTCCGGCAGGTAGTCCACCTCGCCGTCCAGGATCATGTTGAAGCCCTTGACGGTGTCCTCGATGGAGACCATCACGCCCGGGACACCGGTGAACTGTTCGGCCACATGGAACGGCTGGGAGAGGAAGCGCTGGACGCGGCGGGCGCGGTTGACCGTGGTCTTGTCCTCGTCCGAGAGTTCGTCCATGCCCAGGATGGCGATGATGTCCTGAAGTTCCTGGTTGCGCTGGAGGATCTGCTTCACCCGCTGGGCCGTGTCGTAATGGGCCTTGCCCACGATGTTCGGGTCCAGGATGCGGGAGGTGGATTCCAGCGGGTCCACGGCCGGGTAGATGCCGAGGGCCGTGATCTTGCGGCTGAGCACCGTGGTGGCGTCCAAGTGTGAGAAAGTCGTCGCCGGGGCCGGGTCCGTCAGGTCGTCGGCCGGGACGTAAACAGCTTGTACAGAAGTGATCGACCCGTTCTTGGTGGAGGTGATGCGCTCCTGCATCTGGCCCATCTCGGTAGCCAGGGTGGGCTGGTATCCCACGGCGGACGGCATGCGGCCGAGAAGGGCCGACACTTCGGAGCCCGCCTGGGTGAAACGGAAGATGTTGTCGATGAAGAAGAGGATGTCCCGCGGGCCCTCGCCGGTGTCGCTGTCACGGAAGGATTCCGCCAGGGTCAGGCCGCTCAGGGCCACGCTGGAACGCGCTCCCGGCGGTTCGTTCATCTGGCCGAACACCATGGACACCTGGGACTTGCGGAGTTCCTCCTTGTCCACGAGGGAGAGGTCCCACTTGCCCTCTTCCATCGCCTTGCTGAAAGCCTCTCCGTAGCGGATGACGCCCGATTCGATCATCTCCCGGAGGAGGTCGTTGCCCTCGCGGGTACGCTCGCCCACGCCGGCGAAGATGGAGAAGCCGTTGTGGGCCTTCGCGATGTTGTTGATGAGTTCCTTGATAAGGACGGTCTTCCCGACGCCGGCGCCGCCGAACAGGCCGATCTTGCCGCCCTTGAGGTACGGCTCCAGCAGGTCGATGACCTTGATGCCCGTGAACAGGACCTCCTGCGAGGTCGTAAGATCCTCGAACTTAGGTGGTTCCCGGTGAATCGGGAGGGCCTGCTCCCGGGACAGGGCGCCCATGCCGTCGATGGTCTCGCCCACGACGTTCATGACGCGGCCTCGGATCTGCGCGCCCACCGGCATCGCGATCGGGTCGCCCGTGGGCCGGGCTTCCATCCCGCGGCTCAGGCCGTCGGTGGAATCCATCGCCACGCAGCGGACCGTGTCCTCGCCGATGTGCTGCTGCACCTCGACCACCAGGACGCGCCCGCCGGCGCGCTCCACCTCCAAAGCCTCGTGGATGCGGGGGAGCACCCCGCCTCCTTCCAGGTCAAAATGTACGTCCACGACCGGTCCCACCACCTGGGTGATCCGTCCTGCTGAGCTGCTTGCCATACGGTTCTCTTTTGGTGTATCCACAAAGATAGACAAAATAATCCGACAAACCGGAAAAAATCTTTTCCCCGGCCGTCCAAACGGAAGATATCCGCGCGGAAAAGGCTAAAGCATCGCCTCAATCAGACCTCCCAGGGTGTCGCGGAGGACGGAGGTTTTCGCCGTAGCCCCGTTGACCATCAGGGAGAACACGTACTGCGGGACGCCGTCCTGGGAAAGGACGTAGCCGCTGTAGCACAGGACGCCGTCCATGGACCCGCTCTTGAAGCGGAGCCGGGCTTTCTGGGCGGCGGTCAATTTGGGAAGCACGCCGGCCAGGGTTCCCTCTCCCGGCTGCGGAAGGCTCGCCAGGAAGGCGTCGAAGGCCTTCGAACGGGTCATCGCCCGGAGATAGGCGGTCATGAAGGCGGGGGAAAGGGTGTTCAGGCGGGAGAGCCCGCTGCCGTCCTCCATCCGCAGGCCGTCCAGGGCGTCGGGGACCAGGGCCTTCAGCACGTCGGCCACCGCCACGCGGCAACTGTCATAGACCGCGATGCCGCTGGAGCGCTCTCCCATCTGCCGGAACAGGGCTTCCGCATAGAAGTTGTCGCTCCGGACGTTGGTCTCCCGGGCGATCCGGGACAGGACCGGAGAGAGGGACTCCCCGGCCACCGCCGGCGTGCCCGCTTTCTCCACCGGGACGAAGTCCGGCCCCCGGAGCCAGCCGCCCCGGTCGATGTCGGCATAGCCGCCCGAGACGGACCAGCCGGTGGAGCGGAGGTTCTGCCAGAAATAGTACGCGCAGGTAAGGGCGCCGTACTTGTTCGCAAAGTGCTCCAGCTTGGGCTTGCGGTCCACGGCGAAAGTGCCGCGCAGTTCCGAGTAGGGTGCCAGGTCCGTCGTATAGAGATAAAGGCTGTTGCCGGTGCCCTTCGGACCGGTTTCGGACCGGTTCGTGAAGTGCATCCAAGGGGTGTCCGGGTAGCGCTGGACCACCTTCACCGGTGCGCCTTCGGCATCGGCCGAGACGGCCAGGTCGATGGCGTTCTCATAGAAACTCAGCGCATTGCAGCCCGCCCCGTAGTAGGTTCCGGTGTCGTCGTAGCCCCAGGTCGTATTCTCCAGATGGCCCTCGTAGGCCCGTCCGTCCCCGACGATGCGGCCGTCGATGCGGCCGATACCCGCCTGCTTCAGGATGGACTTCCACCGCCAGAAGAGCGCGTCCGGCTTCACCGCGACCGTGTCGCTCACGCCGATGGTAGGATCCCCGCCGCCCACGATGTACACGTCCCCGTGCAAGGTTCCTTCCGCATCCACCTCACCGGTGTAACCGATCCCGGTCGCGAACCGGAAATCGGCCCCCAACGCATGCAGGGCGGCCCCCGTGGTGACGAGTTTCATGTTCGAGGCCGGCACCATCCGCCGGTCCGCTTCCCGCCGGGCCACCACGCGGCCGGACAGGTCCTGCACCATCACGCCCACGACCGCGCCCTTCAGCGGCTCGCGGGACACGGCCCGCTCCACCTTCTGCTGCAGGGTCTCCTGGGCGTGGAGCAGCGCGCCCGAGAAAAAGAGCGCGCACAGTATCCATGGTTTACGCATAACTTCCTAACGTTTCCCGGCCGGCAGGTGCTCCAGCCAGTACTTGAGCATGGTCCGGTACAGGTGCATCGTCGTGTTCTCGCGTTCGCTGATGCCGTGGGTCCGCATCGGATAGGCCATCATCGAGAACATCTTCCCCTGCTTGACGAGTTCGTTCACGAGCATCTCGCAGCTCTGGTAATGGACATTGTCATCGCCGGTGCCGTGGATGAGCAGCAGGTCGCCCTCGAGGCCGGCCGCATGGGTGATCGGAGACCCCTCCCGATAGCCGTCGGGGTTCGTGGAGGGAAGGCCCATGTAGCGCTCCTGGTAGATGGAATCGTACAGGAACTGCGAATACACGCCCGCGACGGCGATGCCCACGGAATAGATGTCCGGATACTCGAACATCAGGTGCGCCGTGGAGGATCCGCCGCCGCTCCAGCCCCAGACGCCGATGCGCTCCGGGTCCATGAACGGGAACCGCGCCTCCGCCAGGCGGACGGCCTTCGCATGGTCGGCCATCGCGAGGATGCCCACCTTCCCGTAAATACTCTTGCGCCACCCCCTTCCCTTGGGATTGTTCGTCCCCCGCGGGTCGATGCTCATGACAAGGTAGCCGTGCTGGGCCAGCAGCTGGTTCCAGTAGTCGCCCGACCAGCTGTCCTGGACCGTGGAAGAGGCCGGCTCGCCATAAATGTGGAAGATGACGGGGTATTTCCCCGCAGGGTCGAAGTCCCGGGGCTTGATCATCCAGCCGTCCAGGACCGCATCGCCGATATCCACCTGGAAGTATTCCCGCGGACGGAATCCGTAGGAGTCATAGACGGCCTTCAGGGCCGCGTTGTCCTCCAGGACCCGGACGATCTTGTGGTCCGGCAGGGTGACCATCTCATAGACCCGCGGCGTCGCGCTGTTGCCGAAGCTGCACAGGGCGAACTTCGCGCCGGGCGAGACGTTGTAGGAATACGTGCCGCGGAAGCCCTCCGGCGTTACCCGCTCCGCCTTGCCCTTCCCGTCCAGCCGGCTGCGGTACAGGTACTGTTCCACGGCGCTGTCCGGCGAGGCCAGGTAATAGACATAGCCGCCCTTGGCGTCGATCTCGAGGACGTCGATGACGTCGAAGTCGCCCTGGGTGACGAGCGTCTCTTTCTTCCCGTCCCGGCTCACCCGGTACAGGTGCCGCCAGCCGTCCTTTTCGCTGGTCCAGGTGAAGAATCTGTTGCCGTCCAGCCACACGATGTGGTCATGGACATCCAGGAACGCGTCGTCGTGGTCCTCGAAGAAGGGCTTCAGTTCCAGCGTGTTGACATTCCCGTAGTACACTGTATTCGTGTTCTGGAGGCGGTTCAGCTGCTGGATCATCACTTCGTCGGTCCCGGGTACGAACTCCATCCGGGCGAGGTAGTTCTCCCGCGGGTCCCCCGGCACCGGGAACCATCCGGTGCGGGCGGTCTCCACGTCCACGACGCCCACCTTCACGGCGGAATTCGTGGTTCCGGCCTTCGGATACGGCAGCGGGATGGTGAAGGAATAGAGGGAGTCGATGTTGTCGATCATCAGGAAGGTCCCCGTCCCTTCCGTATCGGAATGCCAGTAGGCGATCTTCTCCCCGTCGGGGCTCCATCGCCAGCCGTCGTAACAGCCCAGTTCCTCCTCGTACACCCAGTCGAAGTTGCCGTTGACGAAACGGTCGCTTCCGTCGAAGGTCAGGCGCCGGCGAACTCCGGTGTCCGTGTCCTCCACATAGAGGTCATTGTAGTACACGAAGCCGAACTTGTCCCCTGCGGGGGATAGCTTCCCGTACATCATCCGGGACGGGTCCAGGCCCTTTCCCAGCTGCCGGAGCGTTCCGGCCGAGCGGTCCAGGAGCCAGTAGTCGCCCCGGGTGTTGCGCCGCCAGACCCGGCGGGAGTTCGTGTAAACCAGGAGTTTGGACTTGTCCTGCGACCATTCGTACCCTTCCAGGCGAAGCGGCTGGTCCGCCCCTTCCGGGACGAAGGCCGATGCGGGAACGACGATCGTCTCCGCGAGGGTGGCGGCATCGACCCGGACGAGGCCGCGCTCCGTGAAGGCGGAGTAGGAACGGCCATCCTCCATCCAGGTGGGCTGGGGGACGCCCCGGGCACGGAAAGTGCCCTTGGCATAGATGTCTTCGAGGGTCAGGTCCGGCTGGGCCTGCAGGGAAAGGCACGCGAACAGGAGCGCGCCCAGGATCATTCTCTTGCGCATAAGACAAATATACGGATAAAATTCGTACCTTTGCATGACCGTAATCCCTGTGAAAATGAAAAAGACAGTTCTTGTATCCGGCGGGGTGGGCTTCATCGGAAGCCACGTGACCGTGGAACTCATCGAGGCGGGCTACGATGTGGTGGTCGCCGACAATTTCTCCAACTGCGACCGCACCTGCTACGAGGGCGTGAAGAAGATCACCGGCCGGGAGGACATCCCGCTCGTGGAGATGGACTTCTGCGACCTCGCGGCCGTCCGGAAGATCTTCGCGGACTACCCCATCGACGCGGTCATCCACTTCGCCGCCTTCAAGGCCGTGGGCGAATCCGTCGCGAAGCCCCTCATGTACTACAGGAACAATCTCACGAGCTTCCTCAACGTGCTGGAAGCCGCGCAGGAGAAGGGCGGGGTGAACGTCCTGTTCTCCTCCTCCGCCACCGTCTATGGCGAGCCGGACGCCGTTCCCGTGACCGAGAACACGCCCCGCAAGCCCGCCACCTCGCCCTACGGCAACACCAAGACCATGTGCGAGGACATCCTCCGCGACACCGTCAAGGCCTCCGGCGGCGCCCTCAAGGGCATCCTCCTCCGCTACTTCAACCCCATCGGGGCCCATCCGAGCGCCCTCATCGGCGAACTCCCCCGCGGCGTTCCCAACAACCTCGTCCCCTACATCACCCAGACCGCCGTCGGCAAGCGCGAGTGCCTGTCCATCTTCGGCAACGACTATCCCACCGAGGACGGCACCTGCCTGCGCGACTACATCGACATCGTGGACCTCGCGAAGGCCCATGTCTTCGCCGTCACGCGCATGGTCGAGGGGAAGATGAAACAGGACTGCGAAGTGTTCAACATCGGCACCGGACGGCCCGTCTCCGTCCTGGAGCTCGTGAACGCCTTCGAGAAGGTGAACGGGGTGAAGGTCCCGCACAAGTTCGCCCCGCGCCGCGCCGGTGACGTCACCGCCATCTGGGCCGATCCCACCCTCGCGAACGAGGAAATGGGCTGGAAGGCCACCCGCAGCGTCGAGGAGACCCTCGCCGCCGCCTGGGCCTGGGAGAAGCACCTCGCCGGGAAATAGCCATGGGCCGGAAAATCCTCCTCGCCCTCCTGCTGTGGGCGGTCGCGGTCTGCGCCACGGCGGCGGAGACCGTCCGGTACACGATGAAGTACAAGGGCGAGACCCGCACGTATTGGCTGTACGTCCCGGAAGGGGCCGATGCCGGGACGCCGCTCGTCCTGGTCCTCCACGGCTACGGCGGGAAGGCGGAAGGCTACTGCCCCGCCATGCTGGAAGTGGCTGAGCGCGAGGGCTTTGCCGTGTGCTACCCGCAAGGCGAAAAGGACGCGAAGGGGAAGACCGGCTGGAACGTTGGATACGACGTCCAGCAGGGCCTGCAACGGGACGACGTGGGCTTCGTCAAGGCCCTCGTGAAGCATGTGCGCAAGACGCATCACGTCGGCCGGGACAACGTGTTCATGTCCGGCATGTCCAACGGCGGGGAGATGACCTATTTCATGGCATACAAGTATCCGGACCTGTTCCGGGCCTATGCCTCCATCGCCGGCCTCACGATGCAGTGGGCCTTCAAGGATTGGAAGGCGAAAAAGCCCGTTCCCCTGATGGAAGTCCACGGCACCGCCGACAAGACCTCGATGTGGGAGGGCGATCCGACGGACACCGGCGGCTGGGGCGCCTACGTCGCCGTTCCCCTGGCCGTGGGCTACTGGGCCGCCCAGGCCCGCTGCACCCACGAGGAAACGGTGACGCTCCCCCGGAAAGGCGACCATCCGGTGGTCCTGCACCGCTACCTGGGCGGGGATGACGGCATCGAAGTGCGCCTCTATGAAGTCCAGGGCGCCAAGCACAGCTGGCACCTCGCCGACATGGACACCTGCAGGGAAATGTGGGCTTTCTTCCGGCAGTATATGCGGTAATCGACACCGCTTTTCATTGAAAAGCGGAGCGGTCCCGTTGATTTTTTTCGTTTTTTGGTTCGGTTGTTGCTATTTTACGCGAAACGTGTATTTTTCTTGAACGACCGAGCCTTATGAAGCCGTATCCATTTTTGTTCTCCCTTGCCGCGGCATCCCTGCTCGCGGCAGCCTGCCAAGGCGACGAAATAACCGACACTCCTGAAGACGGACAGGAAGGGATCTCCGTCAACTGCACCACCCTCAACGCCGATATCGGCGTCCTCCGCACCCTCGCGGCCGAATGGACGGCCGGGAACACCGTCCTCCAGCTCGCCGGCGAGACCCTGACCTTCTCCGACGGCGAATCCGTCTCCGTACCCATGCGGACGGCCTACGATTTCTCCTACGTGAACCCGGCCGTCGGCATGAACGGCGGCTACTGGACGCTGGACGGCGTCATGGTCCCCGTCAAAGTCGCGGACGAAGCCCTCCGGCTCAAGGGAGAGGACGACCTGTGGTACGCCTATTACAATGGTGCGTGGAACGGGCTGTCCGACATCCGGGCAGGAGGAAGCGTCCCGGTCTTCACCGGCGTGACGGACGGGGACGAGACGGTCTCGGTCAACCTCGGCTGCGGAACGGACCTTTCTTTCCGGAAATACGCCGGGAACGAAGTCCTGACCCTGTCGGAGAGCAAGCTCTCCTTCGCCAAGGAGGGCGGCAGCGCCACCTTCCAGGTGTCTGCCAATACGTCCTGGACCGCGAAGTCCGACGATGCCTGGATCTCCTGCTCCCCGGAAAGCGGCGGCGTCGGCACGACGGAAGTGACCGTCACGGTCCCGGCAGACGAATCCTACGCCCGCAGCGGGAGCCTGGTCGTCTCCACGGCCTCCGGCGACCTGTCGCTGAAATTGAACATCGGCCAGGAAGGCGAGCTGACCAACACCCGGCTGGATTCCGACGATGTGGACCCGGACGACGAGGACATCGTCTCGAACACCGAATTCGACCGCACCGTGTACATCACCTTCGGCGGCAGCCAGGCGACGGTCGCGGGCGACGTGAACGGAATTGTCACCGTTTCCGGCAACCATGTCACCGTGGACAACACCGAGACGGGCGAGAAGGTCATCTACGAACTCTCCGGCGCGTCGGCCGACGGCTCCTTCAAGGTCTATTCCAAGAACAAGCAGGCCATCGTCCTGAACGGGCTCAGCCTCACCAATCCTTCCGGCGCGGCCATCAACAACCAGGGCAAGAAGCGCTGCTTCGTGGTCGTCCGGGAAACCAATTCGCTCACCGACGGATCTTCCTATACCGGCACTCCCTCCGACGAGGATGAGAAAGCGGCCTTTTTCTCCGAAGGGCAGCTCGTCTTCTCCGGCCACGGGACGCTCACGGTCACGGCCCGGGGCAAGGCCGGCATCACCTCCGACGACTATATCCGCTTCATGTCCTCCCCGACCGTGCAGGTCAAGTCCACCGCCGGACACGGCGTACGCGGCAAGGATGCCGTCATCGTGTCCAACGGCGACCTGTCCGTCGAAGTGTCCGCCATGGGCAAGAAAGGCATCTCCACGGACAGCCTCGCCTGGTTTGCGGGCGGCGTGACCACCGTCACCAGCACGGCGGAGGCCGGCACCGTGGACGGCTCCCTCACCGGGACCGCGGGCATCAAGGCCGACCAGGTCTTCCGCATGTCTGCCGGCTCCCTCACCGTCAAGGCTTCCGGAAAGGGCGGCAAGGGCATCAAAGTCGGCGATGCGGATGAGCAGCTGGCCGGGAAATGCTACCTGGAAGGAGGAAAACTCTCCGTCACCGTCACCGGCGCCAACTACGGAACCTCCAGTTCCGGCGGTTTCGGTCCCTGGGGCGGCAGTTCATCCTCGAGCAACTCCAAGTCAGCCAAGGGCATCAAGGTCAGCGCCTCCACCGACAAGGGGACCGACGGAATCCTCGTCATCTCCGGCGGCACCATCTATGCCTATGCCGCCAGCCACGAGGCCATCGAATGCAAGGGAACCATCGAGATCAACGGCGGAGACACCTATGCCGAATCTTCCGATGACGCCATCAACGCCTCCAGCCACCTGACCGTCAACGGCGGATACGTCGCCGGCATCTCCTCCGGCAACGACGGCCTGGATTCCAACGGGAACATGTATATCAAGGGCGGAGTCGTCTTCGCCGTCGCCACGACCACGCCGGAAGTGGCCCTGGATGCCAATACGGAAGGGGGATACAAGCTGTATGTCAGCGGCGGAACCCTGTTTGCCGTGGGCCCGCTTGAATCCGGTTCCTCCCTGACGCAGGCCTGCTGGCGGGCCACCTCCTACACCAAGGGAAGCTGGTATGCCATGACCGTCGGATCCGACGTCTATGCGTTCCGGATTCCTTCCTTCAGCCGGATGGGCAGCGGCCTGGTCGTCTCCGGCGCCTCCACCCCGTCCCTCAAGAGCGGCGTGACCGTCACGGGCGGAACGGAGATCTTCAACGGAGCCGGCTTCACCCAGGCGACCGTGAGCGGAGGCAGCGGAGTCTCCCTGTCCACCTATACCTCCGGCAGCGGAGGCGGCGGACGCCCCGGCTGGTAGAGGCTCCTACAGTGCGCTGACGGAGACGATGACGATGTCCTCGCGGGGCGTTTCGCCCGACCGGGGGACGCCGAAGAACTTCTCCAGGGTTTCCAGCCCCTCCGCGTCCACGATTTCCCCATAGACCGTGAAGGTTGCATCCAGGTAGGTGCAGCCCGTATCGGTCCGGGAGAAGAAGAAGGACATCGGGGAGGTCTGGTCGGTGGACCACTGCGCCTGGGACAGGGAACCGCGCTTGTGCTTGTGCAGGACTTCGCCCTTGATGCGATAGTTCAGCGTGCCCCACTGCTGCGCATGGGCGGACCCGCTTTCCGTATAGCCGCACTGGGCCAGGTTGGACAGGATCCGGTCGAACTTCACGCCGGAATAGTAGCCCTTGTCGGCCAGTTCCATGAAATTGTCCCGGTGCAGGGGCGTATCGTCATAGAGCAGGACGGTCATCCGGCCCAGGTTCGTCTCAATGGAATATTTCGTGTGCAGGGTTTCCGCATCCAGGACGACGGGGGCGCTCCGGGCCCGGTTCCGGACATTCCAAAGCGAGAAGCGGTAGGTCCCGCCCGGCTCCAGATCACTGAAAGTCAATTCGTTTTCCGCCTGGGCCCCGGAGGAGACGGCCGTACCGTCCGGGGCCGTCAGTTCCCAGGCAAAGCCCGTCGGCAGTTCTCCGAGCGCGTCCCAGGAGAGGGTCAGGAAGCGGCCTCCCCGGTCCTTCACCGCCAACCCCGTCGGGGCATCCAGGTCCATCGTCGTGCCCGAAGCGGTAACGGCCCCGCTGACCGTCACCCCGACGCTCCGCACCCCGAAGACATAGGTCTCGCTGCATTCCAGGTTCGGGACCGTCACCTGTGTCCGGTCCGTACTGCCGGAATACAGTTCCGCACCGTCCAGGGACAGTGTCCAGGTATAGACCGCCACGTCCGGAACGGCCTCCCAGACGAAGGTCAGGGAAGTCTGGGTGGCGGCGGAAAGGGTCACGCCGGAGGGAGGGGCCGTGACGGTTGCCACCGGTTCCTCCGGGATGACGGGATCCTCCTTGGAGGCGCCGGTGCAGGCCGAAAGGACGGCCGGCACCAGCAGGATCATCCATCGTCTCATAATGCCTCGTAATGGTCCAGGACTCCGGTCACGTCCTCGTCCAGGTTGGTGAAGTAGGAATAGCCGGCATCGCTGTACGCCGTGTATTCCGGAAGGATGTACGCATAGATCAGGAAATGGAAGCCGCCTTCCCCGTCGAAATAGCTCAGGGGATAGGTGTTCTTGTAGCGGCTCATGAAGTTCAGGAAAGAACCGTAGTCGCTGCTCTTCCGGAAATCCTGCCAGTAGTGGTAACGGTCGAAGATGTTGTAGTTGCACACGCCGTATCCCCATTCCGACCAGTCTTCGAAAGCGATCCGCTGGATGGGAATCTCGACCGGCTGGAAGCCGTCCACGTTCCGTTCGTCCGGGTACCAGAGCCACTCGAAATGGTTTCCGTTCAGTTCCGGCTCGTTGCCGAAACCCCAGAAGCCCGGGTAGCCGTGGGCACATTCCTCATTCTCCGTATGGCAGTACCGGATGCCGTCCAGCTCATAGTACAGGACATCGGCCCGGATCTCCAGGGCGGGATCGCCGAAGTAGAAATCCCCCCACCAGCGCTGGGTGAAGGTCGCCTTGCCCATGTTCACCAGTTCCACCAGCAGGAAGGAGAACGACAGGCTCTGGGCCTCCGATTCGTAGAGGCCGGCATACTGCGGGTCCGACACTTCCAGGTTCACGCGGACCGACTGATAGGCAGGCGCACCGCCGAAGCCGATGCGGACCGTCGTTTCCGACTGCCCCGGGGCAAAGACGATGGTGCCCCGGTCGAAGACCGACTCGTCGATGTCGGACGTCAGGACGTAAGGGACCTCGATGCCCTCGCCCGCGACCTTCCGGGCCACGGCGACATCCACATAGCGTTCCTTGTCCGGGGTGATCAGGAGTTCCGCCCCGGTCAGGGCGTTCTGCGCAGGGAAATACACATAGTAGCATCCCTCCTTGTCCGGCTCGCCCGGGACATAGGCTTCCTCCTTGCGCCCGCACGCGGCCAGCAGCAGGAGGGGTATCAGTAAAGCGAAACGTTTCAGAGGGACTATTCTTTCCATTCAGGGACGGAACCGTTCGGATCCGGGTTGTTGAAGCCGGCGACGCCGGTATTGTTGTTGACCTCGTTGCGGGGAATCACCCAGTTCCACCAGGGAGCGGCGCCGGTCACGTTGTAACGGTACCCCTCGGGGACGTTGGTGCCGGAATACCCTTTCAGGCTTCCCGCCTCCAGGCGCTTGAAGTCGAAGAAGGCGATTCCCTCGCCCCAGAACTCGATACGTTTCTGGGTGAAAAGTTCCTCCACGAACGCCTCAAGGGTCGAGGCGGACGCGCAGTCGTACTGAGGGTTCCGGGTACGGACGAGGGTGTTCAGCAGGGCCTTCCCCCCGGAGAGGTCGCCGCTCCGCGCCAAGGCCTCCGCCTCGATGAAATACATCTCTTCCAGGCGCATGACCGGCAGTTCCACGGCCCCGCTCTCCCGGTACTGGCTCAGTTCTCCGCCCACGGGACGGAACTTGAGGTTCGCGTAGTTGGCGATATAGAAAGTCGCATCGCCCGGAGAATCGATATCCCGGAGCGTCTTGTAGGCATAATAGTTCATCCGGCCCGGATCCACCCAGGAATGCTTCCGGAAATCCGTGTCCGGAATCTTGTCGTACAGGTTCCGGTTGATGCCGCGTCCGCAGCTGTAGCCGTAGGGATTCCAGGTCTGCTCCGTGCACATGTGGGCGATGAAGTTCGCATTGATGTACACGTTCTCTTTCGCCACAGCCACGTACCACATCCAGGAGTTGCTGTTCGCGGAATAGTTGTTGAACCCGGTCGTGGGGCTTTCCCACTGGTCCTGCGTCAGCGGGCTGCCGCCGAAGGTCTCGCGGGCCTTCCGGGCATACGCCGCCGCCTGGGCGTAACCGTCCGGGACCTCGTTCCCGCGCAGCAGCCAGTACCGGGCCAGCAGGCCGTACGCCACGTCCAGCCCCGGCAGCAGGCGGCTGTCCTGCTGTCCCGTGGAGAGGTACTCCTCCGCCGCCTGCAGGTCCTCCAGGATGAAGGCGTACATCCGGTCATGCGGGGCGCGGGGATTGTTGAACGCCTCTTCTTCGGTCGTCTTCTCCGTCACGATGGGAACGGTCAGCCGGTCCGTCAGGACCGCCGGGTTCTCCGGCACGTAGTCGGCGCGGACCGACGGGTCGGTCGGCGGCTTGAACTCGTAGATCTGGGCCATCTGCAGGTAGGCGAAGGCCCGGAAGGCATAGGCCATGCCCAGGTAGCCCCGCTCCAGGGGATTGTCCGTCTCCGGGTCCACGGCCCGGATCAGGCTGTTCGCGCACAGGACATACTGGTAGAAAGTGCTCCAGATGGTATAGCCCACCATGGTATTCTCGCCCAGGCTCACCTTCTGGCCCCAGTACAGATACCAGTCATAGTAGGTGCTCCCGCAGACGATGATCTCGTCCGCCGCCGTGTCCAGGGCGATCATCAGGCCCGGCCAGGAGAAATCGTAGTCGTTCGAGCTGGAGGAGCCGCGATAACCGGAGAAATACTGGGTCATCATGGCCGCGATGCTGTAGGCCGACGCCTGCATCGCCGTGGGGTTGGCGCCCACCTGCTCGGTGGAGGCCGTCGAATTCATCGGGAACGTCTCCTCGATGCAGCCGGTGGCGACGAAGGCAAGGCAGGCCACCGCAGCCGTCAGTTTCAGGAATGCTTTCATATCCGTCAGAATTTGAGGGTGATCCCGCCGGACAGGGTCCGGATCGGGGAATAACGGGTGTTGTTGGTGGTTCCCGAGAAGGAATACCGCGGGTCGAAGCCCTGCCGGACGGACCAGTAGGCGACATTCTCGCAGGCCGCATACAGGCGGACGGACTGGATGCCGGCCCGCCGGGTCCAGCGGGACGGGAACGTGTACCCGACATTGATGTTGTCGATGTTCAGATAGCTGGCATCCGTCAGGAAGCGCGTGGAGGTGGAGGCGGAATACTGGTCGCCGTACACCAGACGCGGGATGTCGGAATCCGGATTCTCCGGGCTCCAGGCCTTGAGCACGTCCTGGTGGAAATTCTTGCCGGTGCTGCCGTTGTAGGGCATCGTCATCATGGACGCGTAACCGCTGTCATAGGCCTGGCCGCCCAGCTGCCAGGTCGTGTTGACGCTGAAGTCGAACCCCCTCCAGGAGAAGGAGGTGGACAGGCCGCCGTACCAGTCCGGGATCGGATTGTCCGCCAGGTAGTAGGAAGCGGCGTTGTAGCTCTTGGTCGTGGACTGCACCTCGTTCCCGTTCTCGTCCGTGGTCGTCACGTACCACTGGGGTTCGCCGGTCTCCCGGTCCACGCCCGCCCATTTCTTGATGTAGCGGGTATAGAGCGACAGGCCCTCGCCATAGAAGTAATTACCGCTGGAGTAGCCCTGATAGCCCTCCACCGTCGCCGTCTTGTTGCGTTCGTGGAGCATGGTGATCCGGTTCATTACCTTGGTCGCGTTGAACGAGACGTTCCAGTTCAGGTCCCGCTTGTGCAGGAGGTCATAGCTGAGGGAGAACTCCACGCCGTAGTTGCGCATGTCGCCCACGTTGTCATAGTAGCCCGTATAACCATAGCTGAGCGGAAGGGTGAAATAGAAAAGCATGTCGGTGGTCTTGCGGTCGAAATACTCCACCGAGCCGTCCAGCCGCTCTCCGAACAGGGTGAATTCCACACCGGCGTTGATGTTCGTGTTCGTCTCCCAGGTGATGTTCTCGTTGCCCTTCGAAGAAGGTGTCGTCGCGATGGAATCCCCGGCGAGCTTGATGTTGAACAGGTCCGTGTACCGGAACGAGCCGATGTTGTCGTTGCCCTGCGAGCCGATGGAGGCCTTCACCTTGAGCATGTCCACCCAAGAGGCGTGGAACCAGGTTTCCTTGTTGAGGATCCAGGCGCCGCCCACCGACCAGAAATCGCCCCAGCGGTGGTCCGGATGGAAACGCGAGGAAGCGTCGCGGCGGTAGGAGGCCGACAGGAAGATCCTCGTGTCGTAGTCGTACTGCGCCCGGGAGAAGTAGCCCTCGTTGTTGTAGTAGGTCGTGTAGGAGGAGGACGCCCCGGAATCCGTCACCGCGCCGTTGAGTTCCTGGTTGTCCATGGAGAACATCGTGTTCCGGCCGGCGCTCAGGTAGTAATAGTAGCTCCGGTAGGCTTCGTGCCCGGCCATCACGTTCACGTTGTGCTTCCCGAACGACTGCGTGTAGTTGAGCAGCTGCTGGGTGTTGAAGTTGTACCGGCGGTAATGGTACTTGTACACGTCCCCGTTGCGCGTCACGCTCATGCCGTAGTAGGGGTTGTTCACGCTGGTGTACCGGGTCTCGTCCAGGTTGGCGCCCATGTTCAGGGTGAGCTTGAAGTACTTCAGGAAGGTGAAGTCCGCCGCCCCGCTTCCCGTGAAGGCGTTGCCCTCGGAATAGGAGGTGTCCAGCCGGTTCGTGAGGATGGCGTTGTAGTTGGTCAGGTACGGCCGCGTGGAGCCGCCGTTGTTTCCGTCGCCCAGGTCCATCATCTCGATGCCGTTGGCGTCGTAACGGTGGCTTCCGTCGATGTTGCGGATGTACAGCGGATAGATGGGGGCCACCGTGGACGTGTACATCCAGATGTTGCCCGTGGATCCTTCCCCTTCATAGTCGATGCTGTTCATGTCATACTTCGTGTACGACATGTTGCCGGAGATCTTCACCCAGGGTTTCGCCTGGTAGTCCGCCCGGAGGCGGGAGGTGAAGCGGGTCATGTCCGACTTCTCCGTGATGCCCAGGTTCTTCAGCCAGCCCAGGGAGGCGTAGATGTTGGCCTTGTCCCCGCCGCCGCTCACGCTCAGGTTGTATTCCTGCCGGGAGCCGGTCCGGAAGCCCGCCTGGTCCCAGTTGTCCGGGTACAGGAAGAAATCCTGGCCGTTGTATTCCGCGATGCTGCCCAGGGACGCCGACGGGTTGATCTTTCCGTTCTTGCCGATGAACGACTGGCCGTCCGGGACGGTGAAGACCAGATAGCCCAGGCCGCCGGACGCCGACGGGCCGGGCAGGATCCGGTTCGCCTCGCGCGTCGCCGCGGAAGCGTCCATCCCGTCCAGGATGTACCGGTTGTACAGGGCCGCGAAATGCGTCTCGTAATACGTGTACGGGCTGGAGATGTAGTCGTAATTGGCCAGGGCCCGCTGGTTGATGCCGTATTTCGCGTCCAGGGTGATCACGGCATCCCGCTCCTTGGACCGCTTGGTGGTGATCATGATGACACCGTTGGCCCCGCGGGCGCCGTACAGGGAGTTGGAGGCGGCGTCCTTGAGGACGGACATGGACTCCACGTCATTGGGATTCAGGTTGTTCAGGTCGCCGTCATACGGCACGCCGTCCACGACGTACAGCGGGGCGGAACTGGCGGAAATGGAGCTGAAGCCCCGGATCCGGATGGAGGGGTTGCTGCCGGGCTGGCCGGACGACTGGACCATCTGCACGCCCGCGACCTTGCCGGACAGGGCCGATGTGACGTTGGACACCTGGGACTTGGCCAGCTCTTCGGAATGGACGACCTTCGCCGAGCCGGTGAAGGCCTCCTTCGTGGAGGTGCCGAAGGCGACAACGATGGTCTCGTCCAGCATCTGGGTGTCTTCCTGGAGGACGACCTGGATGGACGTGCGCCCGTTCACGGGGACCGTCTCTTCCTGATAGCCGATGGAGGACACGACGAGGGTCGCCTTCGGATCGACGCTGATCACGAAAGCGCCCTCCATGTCGGCGCTGACGCCGGTGGAGGTACCCCGGACCAGGACCGCGGCTGCCGGAACCGGTTCGCCGGAGGAATCCTTGACGGTCCCCCGCACGGTGATGTTCTGCGCCCCGAGCGATACCGGCAGGGAGAGCAGAAGGAGGGTGATAAGCCGGAATGGTTTCATGGGTTATTGGGCGATAAAGACGGCCACGACCTGTTCGGTCGATCCGTCGGTGTACGTGATGTCGGCCATGAGCCGGGTCTTTCCGCTGCGCGGAAGGGTGAAGGAAGGGCCGGTGGCGGAGCGCTCGTCGAAGGTCCAGCGGACAGAGGCGACCGTCTTCCCGAGGGCGGGAAGCACCTCGGGCGTGAATTCCGTGCCGACGGCCGGATGCTCCGGCAGGCCGCCCAGGTGGGTGAAGCCCAGCAGGGACAGGTCGTCCGGCATCTCTCCTTCGGGCTCGAGGTAGAAGGAGACCGTCCGCGTTCCCTGCTCGTAGTCAAACGTTTCCGTCTCCGTCCGGAAAGGCGGGCAGGAGACGGTCACCGTCACCCGGACCGGGAAGGTGTCCGGGACGGTGAGGCTGTACTTGCCGCTGCGGTCCGTCGTGGCGGAGACGGGCTCGACGCCCTCTCCGGAGACCGTGATGACGGCGCCGGGGAGGGCCAGCGTACCGGTGTTCCCGCTCCGGACCGTGCCGCCCAGGACCCGGTTCCGCATGAACGACAGGTCGAAGGATACTTTGCCGTCGGCATAGGCGATGTTGCGGAAGGCCCAGGACTGGGCACCCGACCAGTCTTCCGTCGTATAGCTGCTGACCCGCCGCTGGCCCGGGAACGGCCAGCTCTCCTGGTTCTGCGCGTTCGCCCGCCGGATATAGAAGCAGGGATGGGCGGCATAGTTGTTCGGGACGCCGCGCTCCCACATGGCATATGGCGTCATCGACCCCACATAGGACTTGACGTTGGACCGGTCATAATGGTACAGCAGGAGGCCCGGCTGCAAAGGGGCGTCCCAGCCGGTCGCATCGTGGGCGTCCAGCAGGAAGTACTCCCCTTCCATGGTTGTCTTCAGGGCATAGGCCTGTCCCGACTGGACGTTCTCCAGCGAATAGGAGCCCGATTCCGCGATCTCCTGCGGGAAGTCCTGCCAGCCGACCAGGTAGCGCTCCAGGGCGTTGTAATAGGGCGGGCAGGTGCCGTCGCCGTTGTAGGGGCCGTAGCACATGATCGAATAGCCGCCCAGCGACCAGGACAGCGTCCCGTTCGAGGCACCGTCCACGTCGTAGAAGTCCGGAAGGCCCAGGGCGTGGCCGAACTCGTGGCAGATGGTGCCGATGCCGGACATGTTGGTCCCGTACGCCCCCTTCAGCTCCGCTCCGCAGGCGTAGATGCCCGGGCGGAGTCCGTCGAAGCGGTGGTTGTAGAACTCGCTGTAGTACTTGAAATGCCACTGGTGGGGCCAGATCAGGTAGTAGTTCCCGGATTCGGCCGCACTGTAGCCGGCAAAGATGAAGAAGACGAAGTCGATCTCGCTGTTTCCGTCATTGTCATACGGCGAGAAGTCGAAGCCCTGTTCGTCCAGCAGGGAGAGGGCCTCGAAGAAGCCCACCGCCTCCCGGTATCCGTTCGGGGAGCCGGTTCCGTTCCCGCCGTATTCGCGGTAGCTCTTGGACAGGCGCACCGGGCCGGCCACGTCGAAGGTCGGCTCGAACAGCCCGCCGGAGGTGTCCTGGAAATAATCCCGGAAAGAGCCGCGGCCGCCATGCTTGGAATAGCCCTTGTCGTTGAGCATGGACGTGTATTCCGCCTGCGGGTCGTCCAGTTTGAAATACAGGTCGGAGAATTCCACCAGGACGCACAGGTAGTGCTGGTTGCCGAAGCCCAGCTTGCCGTTTCCGCCCACGGCCGGAGGGGTCTCGGGGGCGGCCGGAACCCGGCGCGCCCGGGAGAGGCGGATGGCCTGCTCGACGGAGGGCTGGGGGTGCTGGTCGGCCGCTTTCCGGTAATAGCCGGCCACGTCCATTTCCAGGACGGTACCGTCGGCCGAAGTGACCCAGCTGAAGTTTTCGTCACCGTGCAGCCAGATCGTGATGACGGTTCCGTCCGGCTGCGTATAGGCGATGGGTCCCGGATAGGCGGGGCCGGCCCAGGCTCCCAGGCCGACGCCCAGGGCGAACAGGATAAAGGTCAGGATTCTTTTCATGGTCTGCTGCATTTATTTGGCGATGATTCTGCGGTTTCCGGGAACGGTGATCCAGACGAAGCCCTCCTGCACCTGGGACACCGTGCCGGTGAGGGTCTCCTCCGCCGTGACGGCGCCGTTCTCCACCATCAGCAGCGGAATCGACAGGGACGCTCCCACGACCGGGCTGTTCGGGATGCCTCCGATGGAGATGACTTTCAATGCATTCAGCGTCAGGATATTCAGCGTATGCGTCCCGTCGCCGGAAGGCGTCAGGGCATACTGGTCGGATCCCTCTGTATAGAGATAATTGCGTCCCTTGTAATTGTACAGGCCCACCTGATAGGGATCCCCCTTGAAGCGGGCCGCGCCTTCCTGCCGGACGGAAACCGTGGCAAAAAGGTCGCCGGAGCGGAAGGTCACCGTACCTTCCCGGGGCTCTTCGCTTTCGTTGGCCGCCACGGAGAAGGTTTCCACCTGCTGCGTATAGGCACGCGTGGAGACATGGGAAATCCAGGACGCGGCATCGGCGGACACATCGACCGAATAGTCCACGTTGGCGCCGACCGTCACCTCGAAGGTACCGCCGTCCCCGGTCAGGCTGAAGGCCGTTTCGGAAAGGTCCAGGGCGTCGGTCTGGCCCTGGGAGACATGGATGAGGACCGTACCGCCCGCGAGGCGCAGGGGAAGGTCGCAGCTGCGGATTTCTCCTTCCCTGTTGTCGTCCACGGCCGCGAGGGTCAGCCGGGAGGACCCGGCCACGCCTCCCGTCGCGCCGGCCCGAAGCCAGTCGGGCAGCACGCCGGCGAGGTCCCAGCCGCCGCGCGTATGGAGGGTCAAGGCCTGCTCCTGGGTTCCGGTCAGGGCGACGGAGGTGGCGGACACCACGGAAGGAAGGCCCTGCTGGACCAGTTCCACCTGTTCGGTCGCGTCGCCGGCCTTCAGGGTCAGCGTCAGGCTCCGCTCCGTCAGGGCGTTGTTCAGAAGGACTTGGAGGGTGACCGTCCCGCCGCCGTCCGTCTTGTCGGTCAGCAGGGTGCACCAGCTTTCGTCGGACAGGGAGGCCGTCCAGTCCATGTCCACGGACACGGGGACGACGACCCCCTGCTGTTCCGCGCTCACGGAGGCGGCGCCGCTCCCGTCCACCAGGAAATACGAGGGCGAGGTGCGCTCTTTCTCCGTCTGCCGGCAGCCGCCGGCCAGAAGGGCCGAAAGGGCGAGGAAAGGAAGAATCCGGTACTGCATAAAGGGCTTTCTTTCAGTTGAACCAAGGGAAGAAAAAGGGTGCGGCCTGCGAACGTCGCACCCTTTTCCGAGGCAGTGGAAGGATTACTTGCTGAAAGTACCTTCCACGATGGCATAACGTCCGGAGACGCTCAGGTCCGTCTTCAGGGCGATCATGAGGATCTGTAGTTCACCCGTCGCACCGTCGCGGACATTCACGACATTCTGGTGCGGAGCGTAGCTGGCGCCGGTGAAGGAGAACACATTGTACGTTCCCGTGCTGGCGTAGCCCGTATTGACGGTCGGGGAGCCGTCGGCATAATAGGACTTGAGCAGGCCCTCGAACTCCTTGATGAGGCCTTCGGCCACGGAGGTGTCCGTCAGGTCCAGGCTGTTCGGAACGGCGTAGAAGCTGAGCCAGGTCTCGTCGACCGGCCGGTACACATAGACATAGTTGCTGTACAACTGGGCCCGCCACTTGTCGGTTTCCTTGGAGGTACCGGTCATGTTCACGACGCCGTAGCTGACCGCATCCTCCGGATTGTTGTAGGTGACCGTGCCGACCGTGAAATCGCCGCCCAGCACGTAGTAATCGCCCGTCAGGTGGCCCTGGTCGTTCACGCCCACCATCAGCACCCGGTACTTGCCGTCGCCGGCATCCCGGCGGGCGATGTATTCGGCCACGGCGATGGAGACGTTGGAAGACACGTTATAGACACCGTACTCCTCGTAGGAATAGGCGTCCAGCACCGTGAAGGTGTTCGTGGCATAGTATTCGGCGAGTTTCCGGTCATACTCGGAGAGGACCTCCTTGATGAAATCCTGGCTGCTGAAGTCGCCGGCATCGGCCTTCACCGCATAGAAGCTGTAATTGCCGGTCGCCTCATAGACATAGAGCCAGGTGGATCCGCCGTACGGATAGAACACGGCGCTCCAGTTGGACATCAGCTGCGGGGTGAGTTCTCCGCCCTGGCCGCCACCGCCGGGACCTTCGCCCTGACCGCCGCCGCCCGGACCGTCACCCTGGCCGGGACCCGGACCGCCGCCCTGGCCCACGCGGAATTCCGTACCGTCCGCCAGCACGAGCACGAGGATGTCGCCGTCCATGTACACGTTCTGGAACAGGTCGTTGCCGGAAGCGGAACCGAGGGTGGTCCAGGTGGAACCCTCGTCGTAGGAAACCTGCCAGTCTCCGTCCTGGATGCGGAACCTCGGCGTCACGCCGTCTTTTCCGTTGGTACCGTTGGTACCGTCCGTACCGTTCTTGCCCCCTTTGAGGGTGATGGCCGTATTGTCGGAGAACTGGATGGTGTAAGAGCCGTCGCCATTGTCCTTGACGTCCGTGACGGACTTGAGGTTGGCGACGATGGTCTGGTAGTTGGACAGCTGCTTGTAGCTGTTCTCCAACGACGTCAGACGGGTCTTCAGCGACTCAATCTCTGATTTGAGCATGCTGTCGTCATAGCTGCAGCAGGTGAGTCCGAGACCCGTTGCAGCGAGGCAGAGGAAAGATAATAACTTTTTCATACAGTGTTTGTTTGTATTAAAAAAAGGGGATGTCTATCCGTTTCATCCCGGATTTCCGATTCCCAGGGCGGCCTGGAGGCCCGCCCGGTACATGTCGCCTACCGGCAGGACCGTTCCCCCTTCCAGGACGACCGTGTTCCGGGTGCACTCCCGGACGAGCGACAGGTTCACGAGGTAGGAACGGTGGATCCGGACGAACCGGGCCGGCGGAAGGTCCTCGGCGAGGCGGCGCAGCCGGTAAAGGACCAGCAGCGGGGCGTCCTCCCCCGCCAGGTGGATTTTCAGGTATTCGCTCATGCTCTCGGCATACCGGATCCGGGCGATCGGAACGCGGATGACCTTGTAGGCCGTCTTGAAAGAGAGCATCTCCCCGGAAGGATTCCCGCCGAGACGGTCCCTCAGGCGCGCGGCCGACGCCTCGAACGTCTGGAAGCCGAACGGCTTGAGCAGATAGTCCGCCGCATGGACCTGGAACCCCTCCAGGGCATATTGCGGGTAGGCCGTCGTGAAGACCACCAAAGGCGGGTGCTCCAGCGAACGGACGAATTCCAGCCCGGACTGGTCGGGCATTTCGATGTCCAGGTACAGGACGTCCGCCTGCTCCAGATAGGGCTGGGCGGCAGCGGCGGAAAGGCACGAGGCGACCAGCTGCAGGTACGGCACCTTGCGGACGTATCCTTCCAACTGACGGAGCGCCAACGGCTCGTCATCGACAATGACCACCCGTATCATGCTTCCTCCTTCTCCAAGCCCGCCACCGCCGGAAGCGACAGCAGGACCTCATAACTCCGGTCTTCCTGCCGGACCGACAGGGTATAACCGCTACCGTACAGCATGTCCAGGCGGCGCCGTACGTTCTGAAGCCCGATCCCCTCTCCGTTTCCCTTGCGGGCCTCCGCGCGGCTGTTGACACACTGGAAAACGACCCGGTCCGCATCCAGGTCCAGGGAGATCTTCACGAATGACGGCTGCTCATAGCTGATGCCGTGCTTGAAGGCGTTCTCCGCAAAGGTGGCGAGCACCAGGGGCGGGATTTCGACGCCGTCCGCCCGCTCGGGCAGGGACAGTTCCACCTGGACGGTATCCGCATAGCGGATCCGCATCAGGGACACATAGTGGCGGAGGAAATCCAGTTCCCGGGACAGCGGGATCGTGGGCTTCCTCTCCCTCGTAAAGGACGTGCCGCATCATGATCGAGAACTCCTCGATGCTCTCCTTCGCCTTTTCGGGATCGACGTCCACGAGCGCATGGATGTTGTTGAGGGTGTTCATGAAGAAATGCGGATTGATCTGGTAACGGAGCGTTTCCAGCTGGTTGGACACATTCTCCGCCTTGAGTTCCTTCAGCCGCCGCTCTCCGCGGACGGCTTTCAGATAGAACTTCACGCCCAGGTTGGTGCCCAGCAGCAGCAGGCCGATCAGCAGTTTGACCGATTCGGGAGAAAGCGGGACGCGGCCCTTGGAGCCGGGCGGCGGCATGTGGGGCGGAGGGGGGAACGGGGGCTGCGAAGGAGGAATGGGGCGTGCTCCGGCTTCGGCTTTTGCTGCAGGACGGGGAACGACGGCAGGGACCGGCGAAGGAGAGACCCGGGACGATACGGTGCTTTCACGGGGGGCTTCGGGAGGAAACGCCCTGGACACCGGCCGGTCGTCATACCGGAGGAAAAGGCCGAAACAGGCCAGCAAGGCCAGCAGGGCGACGGCATAGACGCCGGGCTTTCCCTTTTCCGCCCAGAGGGGCGCCACGAAAAGGTCATGCAGGATGAAAAGGATGAAAAAGGGCAGGATCTCCCGCCAGACCGACAGCATCTCCCACAAGCGGAATCCCGTTCCGGAAGACCCCTTGCGCAGCAGCAAGGTGACCGGGACCAAGGCGAACACTACACCCCAAAGGATGCAGTATATCAGGATCTCCTGTTTCTTCTCCGGGTCTGGTTGGCGCATCGTTCGCTCACTTTTGACAAAAGTACGAAAACATTTTTATCACAAAACCGCCGTTCGCTGAATGAATTGGCCCGTTTGTTGAATTGTTTGCCGAAAAATTTGTTTCTTGCATAACTTGTTCCGGCAGAGCCTCTGCTGCAAGGCCTTTTTACGGCCCTCCACCCGACGCCTGTCCAGGAAAAATCGTATATTTGCAAAACCATGTCACTCGTTATGAAACGCACCCTCACCCTCCTCGCCCTGGCCCTGACGTTCGTCGTCCCGGCCCTGGCCCAGAATACGGCCGCCCCGAAGATCAACAAGAAGAACCTGGTGATCAAAGAGTGGAAGACCGACCCCAAGAGCGGAAGCAAGGCCCTGGACCATGTCACGACCTTCGACGCCGCCGGCAAGAAGATCGAGGAGATCGAGTACAACTCCTACGGCCAGAAGTGGCGCAAGCGCTACGAATACGGGGCCGACGGGAAATGCGTCAAAGAACTGCTGTACAACGAACGGAACAAACTGGAGACCGTCCGGAAATTCGAATACAACGAGTTCGGGCGCAAGAAGACCCAGTACAACTACGACCCCAAGGGGAAGCTCGTGTCCATCAAGGTGTTCGAATACATCACCGAAGATGCCTGAGGTCGCGCACATCTCCTTCGCCGGTCCGCTGAAGGCCCTCGCCCCCATCTCGCTGGATGAGATGGACGCGGTGAAGCTGATGAACCGGATCGACACGAAGTACCTGACGGACGAGAAGACGCTCCTGGGCGTGCTCGCCGATGCGGCGGCCGCCGGTTACCGGGTCCTTGTCGCCGAGGGTGCGCGGATCAGCCCCTACGATTCCGTGTACTATGACACCGAAGGGCTCCGGATGTTCTCCGACCACCACAACAAGCGGCTCCGCCGGCAGAAAGTGCGCACCCGCGCCTATGTCAATTCCGGCTCCGCTTTCCTGGAGATCAAGCGGAAGAACAACCGGGGGCGGACGAAGAAGAAGCGGACGGAGATCCCGGTCGCGGAGCTGCCGGACTTCCGGGCCGACGAAGCCGCCTGCCGGTACCTCGCCGGCCATTCGGACTTCGATGCGTCCCAGCTCCGGCCATCCGTGGAGACGCTTTTCCAGCGGATCACCCTGGTGAACCCGGACCTGACGGAACGGCTTACCATCGACACCCGCCTGTGCTTCAAGAACTTCCGGACGGGACTCGAGACCTCCCTCCTGGACGCCGTCATCATCGAGCTCAAGCAGGACGGCCATGCCGCCTCCCAGATGAAAGGCATCCTCCTCGCCCACCGGGTGAAGCCCGCCCGGATCAGCAAATACTGCATCGCCGTCACCCTCACCGACCCGGGTGCCAAATCCAACCGGTTCAAGGTGAAGGTGCGCCAGATCGAAAAGACCATCAACCATAAGATCACCGTAGCATGATTTCAATGCAAGACCTGGACGAGTACAACCTCGCAGACGAAAACTTCCTGGACGTCCAGACCATCACGGACGCGATGATGACCACGTCCCAGAGCCTCACGGAGCTCGCGATCCGCTTTTTCCTGAACCTCCTCGTGTGCTGGGTCATCGTGGGCGTGTTCTACTACCGGAAGAGCCGCCGCCGCGACTACTTCTTCACCTTCATGGTGTTCTCCACCGCCATGCTCATGCTCCTGTACATCATGGGCAACGTGGAGGTGGGTGTGGGCCTCACCCTGGGCCTGTTCGCCATCTTCGGAGTCATCCGGTACCGCACGGAGACCGTGCCCATCCGGGAGATGACCTACCTGTTCGTGATCATCGCCATCGCCGCGATGAACGGCCTGGCGCCGCTGTACCACCTGGTGGACGCAACCGGAATGCATCCGCACTACGCCCTGAACTGGGGAGCGACCCTCGTCACCGTATTGTCCAACCTGCTGGTCGTCGCCCTGATCTGGGTGCTGGAGAGCGAGAAACTGCTTGGGCACACTTCCACCAAGCTCGTCCTTTACGACCGCATCGACCTGATCGTCCCGGAACGCCGGGCCGAACTCATCGCCGACCTGGAGAAGCGCGTAGGCGTGAAGGTGGACAACCTGGAAGTGGGGCACGTGGACTTTCTCCGCGACGCGGCCTTCATCAAGATTTTCTACACCCTGGACAAGGGGCAGACCGGTTCCATCGACCAGCTGACCCGTGCCAAAGATTTTGTCGAGCAATGAAAAAGATCCTTCTGACCCTTCTCGCACTGGTCCCTTTCAGCGCCTTCGCGCAGGCGACCTACGACAACGGCCTCTCCTTCGGCGCCCGCGCCACCGTGGAAGCCGATGCGAAACTGATGAGCGGCCTGCACCTGCTGGCCCACGAAGAATACCGCTACTACTCCAACACGGACGACGTGATGCGCTTCTACACGGGTATCGGCCTGGAATACAAGGTGCTTCCGTTCCTGAAGGTGGGAGCCGAATATGAGTGGATCAAGCGCTTCAAGTACGACGACGAGGCCCTGGCCAATGTCTGGAGTACCCGGCACCGGGGCAATTTCTTCGTCACCGGCACCTGGAAGACGCCCTGGTGGCAGTTCGGCGTGAAGGAGACCCTCCGCCTGACGAACCGCCCGGACGACCTGAACACCCTGCAGGCGCCCCGCAACGCCCTGGCCCTCAAGTCCAAGGTATCGGTCAAGTACCGCGGCTGGGAGAAGGTCGTCCCCTTCGCCGCCTTCGAACTCAGGAACACCCTCAACGACGTCTCCTATTCCGGGACCTACAACGCCTCCGCGGAGAAGAACAAGGACATCTACACGAACGAGGAGTTCCTGGGTTACAAGCACGCCTACATCAACCGCTACCGCCTCCAGCTGGGCGTGACGGTGAAGTTCAGCAAGCGGCACGAACTGGACTTCTACCTGCTGGGCGACCACTACAGGGACAAGAAGGTGGACACCAACCGCGAGGGCTCCGACAGCTATGTCAAGAACGGCCTGGTACTCAAGTCCATCGACTGGTACACCGGCAACATGATCTCCGCCGGCGTGGGCTACAAGTGGTCGTTCTAGGACGACCCGGATACGGGAAAGGTGTCCGGACGGGCGGTCCGGACACCTTTATCGTTTAGTCGGTGGAGGCGGCTTACTCGCCGAGACCCTTCTTCACGGCCTCGCTGAGCTTGTCGTAGAGGGCGTCGGTCTTCTCGAGGAGTTCCTTGCGGACGCCGTCATAGTAGGCGCGCTTGCTGCCCTCGGGCCGGCCCAGCTTGTTGCGGAGCTCGTTGTAGAGGTCCACGGCGCCGTCGATGAGGTCGGCGACCTCGTCTGCGTTCTTGCCAGGATGGACGGAGAGGAACAGGGCGCAGTCATCCACAAATGCACCGATCACATACTCGATGTCTTTCTTGATGTCTCTAAGATTCATATCTTTTGCGAATTAATTCGGTGCAAAGATAATGTTTTTTCTGCAAATATGCACGCCGGCGAGGCTGGTTCACCAGCAGAATCGGCCCAAAATGACGAAGGCCTGCCGCCTACAGAAGATCCATACGTAAACACAGGCTTTTCCCGGTGATCCCCACCCGACCATGCAATTATGCCGGAATGCCGTATTCCAAGATGGTGTCGGAGGGGATATCCACGCGCTCTGTCCAGTATACACAGGTACGGGACGAGTCCAAACGGGCATTACGGAACAGGCCATACTCCGTTTCCAGCACACGGAAATCGGCCAAGGTCCTTATGTCGTCCTTGACATCATAAGTCACCTTCCTTCCGTCATCAAACTCAACGAGAAGGATGAAACTGTCTAATGGCCGTATGCTCTTAATTCTAGGTATCATTATTTAAGCGGCTCAAGCTTGGTAATAATCTGCGTGTTCCACATTTCAAGGAGGGCTTCATAATTGGTTTCCAACCACTCCTTTACCATATTCTGTGCTTTTACAGGAAGGTCACCATCCGTCATTTGAAAGGTATGAATATCAAAAATCCCAACGTATTCATTATAAATTGCATGAATATGCGCAGGCTCATGTTCTTTTGGCTTGAAGAACATTTTGATGATAATCCCGTAAAATCTACAAATCTCCGGCACGGCTTATAACTTCCTGCATATTAGATGCAAGAACTATGGCAAATGTAACAAATAATCTTGAGACAACAAAAATTGGCCGCACTCGCGGCCAGTTTCGATGTATTCCGACATCAATGATTACAATTCTTTATGACCTTTCTTGATGTCACGAAGATTCATTGTCTTTCTGTTTTAAATCACTGCAAAAGATAGGGATATTTTCAAAAATGGCCAATTATCCTTTTATTTGTCATTGTCATCTTTTTTTCTGCTCCGCTTCCTTTTCCATTTGTTTCAAAGTGTCAAGTTGTTTGATATCATCCTCCATGTATATCGGCCGATGCCTGATCTCTCTCGCCTCTCCTTCCCCCCATTTGGAACATTTTCAGAAAATTCCTATCTTTATAGGACCAATCCTGGGCCCATCCGGGATGATCTAAACGTGAATTAACTATGAATCTATGAATCATTTTCTTAAATTTCTTTTGCCTGGCCTCCTCATGGGGCTCTTCCTGATTTCTTGCGAAAAGAATCCCAAAGACGGTCCGGAGACGGACGTCGAAGTCCTGGAGATGGATGACATTCCCGTCGAGGACCAGCTGACGGTGAGAATCGCCCGACCGACCTACGTTTTCCCGGGCGCTTATACGGGAGAAGGCAAAGCGGTGGTGGAGCGTGCCGGCAGGGAGACGCCCCTGGATGGCGCCGGCCTGGAGGTCGCAATCTTTCCCGGCAGCCAGATCCCGGCCCTGACCGAGGATCAGCTGGAGCTGATGCTGGGCCTACTGGTGGATGATGGCACCCTCGTGTTCATCGAGCCGGAACTGCCGCAGCTGGATGCCTTCTGCAAAGCAGTCGCCGAGCTGGGTGAAAGGGTGGACTGGGGCAAGTACATCACGGACGAGGCCGTGCAGCGCGTGCTGTTCTGGGGCGAGGTCACGCCCTTCGAGGACCTCGTCATCGATGGTGAAAAGGACCAGTTCGAGGTGGTGGCCCTGCGGGCCAAGAGCCTCTATCTGAGCCTGAACGAACGGGAGAATATCCCCGAGAAAGAAAAGATGGTCATCTGGGAAGATGTATCGGAAGACGACGGTAAGGAGGACCTTCGGTTCGTCGAAATCGAGTTTGAGGAGCAGAACGAGATCACGGACTACTACTTCGGCTGCAAGGCCGACGACCTGGCCCAATGGATCAATGAAGGAGAAGAATCGCCGGAGGAGGAAAATGCCCGGCGGTCTTCCGCCGCCGCCCTCCTGGCGACCCGGGCCGGAGGCGAGTTTTCCCTGGAGAGCCTCGTCAAGAGCCAGCGTATCATTCTCAATGCCAGCATGACCATCAGTTTCCGGAATGCGAACGGCTCCGTTGCGAACTCCACGCATCCCGCCAGGATACAATATGATATATGGGGTGCCTACTCGGAAGACAAGAAAATTGATTATTACTGCGTCAAACAGAGCATCACTTCGGAAAACCAGCGCCTGGGATGCGGCCCTTCCGAGCCGCGCGAATGGTGGGGTGCTTCAGGATTTGACCGTTGGATAGCCCTGAATAAACAGGTGGAGGACGACGGATGGTTCCTGTATCCGAAGAGTCTGTATCCCCATGCCTATGGCGCCTATATGAAGGATCTGGAAGTGAGCAGTTCCCTGGAAGGGCTCACCCCCAATATCGACCAGTATTTTCCGATGAACAACACGGCGGGCGGCGTCAACGTCACCGAGAGTTTCTCCTATACGCTGGGAGGCTCCCTGGGGTTCTCCGGCGCAGCGCCGGCAGGATCTTTTTCCGGCAACGCCACCTGGGGGACCTCCGTCTCCCGTTTCAATCCGGATTTGGCGATGACGGCCAACGTACGGGACGGAAAGCTCAAGTGGACCTATTCCGCACCGCACGTAAAATGCTATTACAACGAGTTCCTGACTTCCAAACACGACTTTGCGCTTCCGATACAGACCAACACCTGTACGGTGGAGCATGCCTGGGTGTGGAGCGTCGCCACGACGGCCGAGACGGTAAACCTCACTACTTCTTTCAAGCTGGTGGACGAATGGCTCACCTATGACCGGCACCGGCTCAGCTGCACGGAATACTACATCCCGCATACGCTGGAAAAGACCTTCAAGAGCGTCGTGAACTGCCCTCCGCGCTACAAGCAGGAATGGACGATGACGGTCATTCCTACCAATCCGCAGGTGGAAGCGTATCTGAAGGATCACCTGAAGAACTATTTCCTGTCGAATTTCACCCTGTGCACCCGCAAGGAGACCCACACCGCCCAGGATTCCGCGGACGAGATCAGCGCCTTCGTCGCCGAATCCAAGGGGGTTTTTGACAAGAATCAGAGCGTGATGAAGCAGGCTGCGGAAGCCGGTAAAATCTCCGGCTATACCATCCGCTGGCACAACGTGAAAGTCGCCGGCAACGACAGCGACTTTACGTACGAAGTCAAGTAAGGGCCTATTGCTGCGGCCACCAGTCGGGACGGGTGTAGTCGAACGCCCGTCTTTCGGCTTCCCAGGAGGGAGAGACAAAGACCGTGTCGGCCCGGTCGATATAGAGGCGGCCGTCCAGATGGTCGCACTCGTGCTGGAAGATGACGGCGGTATAGCCCGTCACCGTATCCCGCTTGGGTTCAAGCGTTTCCGGATGGATGTACGAGACAATGACGCCGGTACGGCGCGGAACGAGCCCCCGCATGGGCGGGACGGACAAGCAGCCTTCCGGTCCCTTGCCGACCTCTCCGAAGAGACTGTCGATGTGCGGATTCAGGTAGCATTCGAAGGGGCCCCCTTCCTTGTCGAACCGCTGGACCCAGATGACGCGCTTGTCGATGCCCACCTGCGGCGCGGCGATGCCTACGCCGTCCTGCTGCGGGGAGCGGACCGTCGCGAGCATCTTCGCCATCAATGTCCTGAGGTCCTTGGACTTGAGTTCCGCCGGGGTCAGGTCCACGCTCGGGGTGCGCAGGACCAGGCTGTCCGCATCGACCGTGGTTACATACATCACGGAGTCGGACTCCCGGATGACCGTCCGCTCCGCCTTCGTGAAAGCGCGTCGGCCGCCCCAGACGAGGAAGCCCGCCACCAGCGCAACGGCCAGGAGCACCGGAACCAGCATCCGGTTCGTCATTCTGAGCGTATCGTTCATCGGAACAGGGACTTGACGAGGGTGGGGATGTCGGACACCTTGACGACCTCGATGCCCTCGGGCTTGCGGTCAAAGCGGGTGTAGGAGGAGACGAATATGCGCCGGAAGCCCAGCCGGGCGGCCTCCACAGCGCGGCGTTCAGCCTGGGAGACGGGACGGATTTCCCCGCTCAGGCCCACTTCCCCGGCGAAGCACACGTCGCCCGGAATGGCGTAGTCGAAGTTGGAAGACAGGACGGCGACCACGACGGCCAGGTCGCAGGCCGGGTCCGTGATGCGCAGGCCGCCGGCCATGTTCAGGAACACGTCCTTCTGGCTGAGTTTGAAGCCGGCGCGGCGCTCCAGCACGGCGAGGAGCATGTTCAGGCGCCGGACGTCGAAGCCCGTCGCGCTGCGCTGGGCCGTGCCGTACACGGCCGACGAGACCAGCGCCTGCACCTCGAACATAAAGGGCCGGTTGCCGTCCAGCATGGCGCTCACGGCCGTTCCGCTGAGGCCGTCTTCATGCTGGGGGATCAGCAGTTCCGAAGGATTGGCCACCTGACGGAGCCCTGCGCCCGTCATCTCGAAGACAGCAAGTTCGGAGGTGGAGCCGAAGCGGTTCTTGATGCTCCGGAGCACGCGGTACGCCCCCCGGTTCTCGCCCTCGAACTGCAGGACCACATCCACGATGTGCTCCAGGACCTTCGGGCCGGCGATGGTTCCCTCCTTGGTGATATGGCCGATGAGGATGACCGGGATGCCGCTCCCCTTGGCGAAGCGCAGCAGGGCGGCGGCGACTTCCTTCACCTGCGCCACGGAACCGGCGGTGGACTCGACGCTCTGGCAGTACATCGTCTGGACGGAGTCCACGATGACGAGGTCCGGCGCCGTCTCCTCCGCCTCAGCGAGAATGTTGTCCATCAGCGTTTCACTGTATATCAAGCAATGGGACGCATCGCCTCCCAGGCGGTCCGCCCGCATCTTGACCTGCTTGACGCTTTCCTCGCCCGTGACGTAGAGAACTTTCAGTTCCGGGCAGGACAGGGGGATCTGGAGCGAAAGGGTGGACTTGCCGATGCCGGGTTCACCGCCCATCAGCACGAGGGAACCCTTGACGATGCCCCCGCCCAGGAGCCGGTCCACCTCGGCGTTCCCGAGGGAGACGCGGTCCTCCGCCGTCGTGGTCACGTCCTTCAGGGGCATGGGCTTCCGGCTCGCGCCGGGCACGGACACCGACAGGGCCCGCTTGCCCGTCACCACCTCCTTCTCCACCATCGTATTCCACTCCCCGCAGGCCGGGCACTTGCCCATCCACTTGGAGTACTCGTTGCCGCAGTTCGAACAGAACCACACGGTCTTCGCTTTCGTCGTTCCTTTCACAGCCATCGCGCAGAATCCTTTCCGCGAAGATACAAAAAAAAGATATTGTTCCAACCTGGGACAATATCAATCATCGCTGAGGATATGTACGGAGCGGAATTATTCGCCCTTGACTTCCTCGACAACTTCCTGGGCGGCGGCGGCAACGGAGTCGGCAGCGGCGGCGCAGGTGGAATCGACAGCCTCGACAGCCTCTTCGACAGCGGCTTCAGCCTCGGCGGCCTTCTTGGAATTGTTGTTGCCGCAAGCGGCAGCGCAGATCATCATCGCGATGACAGCGGCGGACATAAATACCTTTTTCATGGTCAATTAGATATACACTGGTTAAACAAAACACTTTCCGGCCGCAAATGTACGGCCTTTTTGCGACACTTCAAAGATTTTTTCAAATAATTTATAATCGAAAGATGTTAAGGTTTTGTTACAACCAGTCAACGATTTAACTCAAAGACTTCCATGTCGTGCAGTTTTCCGCTATCAATATGAAAGCGGAGAGCGCTCCGGACGACGTGCCAGCCCTGGTTTCCGCAGGCTCCGGGATTGATATACAAAAGGTTCTCCGTCCGGTCATTCATAACCTTGAGGATGTGGGAGTGTCCGCACACGAAGACATCGGGCCGATACTGCCGGATCAGTTTCCTCGCCTCGGGATAATAATGACCCGGCGACCCGCCGATATGGGTCATCAGGATTTTCAGGCCCTCGCACTCCCAGGACAGATGCATCGGACAGTCGTAGAGCAGCTTCCGGTCGTCGCAGTTGCCGATGACCCCCTTCATGGGCTTGAACGCCGCAATCTCCGCCGCCGTGGCGAGCCCGCCGCCGAAGTCCCCGGCATGCCAGATCTCGTCCACCGGCTCCAGGAACTTCCGGAACTCGGGACCGAACACCCCGTGCGAATCCGATATGAGCCCGATGTACATGGTGCTAAGTTACGGAATTTTGACGATATTTGCACCATGGAA
>JAFUDV010000091.1 GCA_017464245.1 Bacteroidales bacterium
ATTCAATTGAGCTATGGAGCCAGTCGCCTTTCGGCTTATTTTTCAGCAGTGTAGACTCTTTCCTTGATGCGGGCCTTCTTACCGGTCAGGTTGCGGAGGTAGAAGATACGTGCGCGACGCACTTTACCGTACTTGTTCACCTCGACGCTGTCAATGAAAGGGGACGTGAACGGGAAGATTCTCTCGACTCCGATTCCGCCGGAAACCTTACGGACCGTGAAGGTCTTCGTGAAAGGATCCATGCCCTTCATCTGGATGACGACACCTCTGAACTTCTGGAGGCGTTCCTTGTCGCCTTCCTTGATCCGGTAGGTCACGGTGACGGTGTCACCGGCCTTGAACTCCGGGAATTCAGCCGCCTTGCCACTGGCAAAAGCCTGCTCTGCTACTTTGATCAAATCCATAATTCAATGTCCGAACCTCAAGCGCAACTTTGCCGATCAAACCCAAGGCAAGAGGTTGCTGTTTCGGGACTGCAAATGTAGGGACAATTTTTGGATTCACCAAATTTTTCTAGAAAATATTTTTCTCCTTGTCGAAAATCGCCTTGTCGTCCCGGTTCAGGTCCGGGGTGAAAGAACTGTTCCCGCGCAGGGATTCCATCATGTCCTTCTCGCTCTTGGAGAGTTTGCGGGGGATCCAGACGAGGATCTTCACGTACAGGTCGCCGGTGCCGCGGCCGTAGCCCTGGACGGAGGGGAGTCCCTTTCCGCGGAGCTTGACCACCGTTCCGGACTGGGTGCCGGGATCCAGCTTGACCTTGTAGCTGCCGTCCAGGCAGGGAACGGAGATCTCGCAGCCCAGCATGGCGTCCATCACCGAGATGATGCGCGTATAGAAGAGGTTGTTCCCGTCGCGGCGGAGGTTCGAATGCACCTCCTCCTTGATGACCACGAGCAGGTCGCCGTTCGTGCCGCCGTGCATCGCGGCATGGCCTTCGCCGCGCACGGTCACCTGCATCCCTTCCTCCACGCCGGAGGGAATCTTCACGCGCACCGTCTCGCGGCGGCGTTCCAGGCCGGTGCCGTTGCAGCGCCGGCAGGGATTCGTGATCACCTGGCCTTCGCCGCCGCACTGGGGGCAGGTCTCGTAGGAGACGGCCCGTCCGAAAAGGCTGTTCACCACACGCTGGGTCTGTCCGCGGCCGTTGCAGGTGGGGCAGGTCTTGACATCGGCACTGTTCTTCGCACCCTTGCCCTGGCAGTCGGGGCAGGGACGGTTCCGTTCGATGGTGACTTCCTTCTCGCAGCCGGTGGCAATTTCCTCGAGGGTGAGCTTGACGCTGGTGCGGATGTCCCGGCCGCGGTAGGTGCGCTGCTGCGTGCTTCCGCCGCCCGAGCCGCCGCCGAATCCGAAGTCGAACCCGCCTCCGCCGAAGTTGAATCCGCCGCCGAACACGTTCCGGAGGATGTCATTGAGGTCGAATCCGCCGAAGTCGAATCCGCCGCCTCCGCCCATCTGGTCGCCGGCGAAGCCGAACTGGTCGTAGCGCGCCTTCTTGTCGGGGTCGCTGAGCACGGAATACGCCTCGGCCGCCTCCTTGAAGTTGTCCTCGGCGGTCTTCTTCTCTGCGTCGGTGCCGTTCACCCAGCGGTCCGGATGCCATTTCAGCGCCAGTTTCCGGTACGCGGCCTTGATCTCGTCGGCCGTCGCCGACTTGGTCACGCCCAGTACCTCGTAGTAATCCCTTTTCTGTGCCATATCGTTAAGCTCCAACAATCACTTTTGCGTAGCGGAGGACCTTGCCGCCCAGGGTGTAGCCCGTCTGGGCCACGTCGATGACTTTGCCCTTGAGCGACTCGTCCGGGGAGGGGAACAGGGTGACGGCCTCGTGGAGTTCGGTGTCGAACGTCTCTCCCTTGGCCTCGATGCGCTCCAGGCCCTTGGTCTTCAGGTAACCCATGAGTTTGTTGAAGATGAGCTGCACGCCCTCGATGGCCGCCTCGTTGCCTTCGGTCTTCTCCAGCTGGGCGAGGGCGACCTCGCAGTCGTCCAGGACGGGGAGGAGTCCCTTGATCGTGTCGGCCGACGCCGACTTCACGAGTTCCAGCTTCTCTTCGGCGCTCCGGCGGCGGAACGTGTCGAATTCTGCCATCAGCCGCAGGAAGTCGTTCTTCTGGGCCTCCGCCTTCCGGGCGGTCTCCTCGGCCTTCTTTTCCGCCTCCTCCGCCTTCTTCAGGGCGTCGGCCAGTTGCTCATGCAGTTCCTGAAGCTGCTTGTCGTCCTGTGCAACTTCCTCTTTCTCAATATCTTTCTTCTTTTTGTCCGCCATAATGCAATCACTTGTAAACATACGCGACCCGCCGGGTTCACCGGCGAGGCCGCGAGAGAGTTAATCAAATTGTCTGCCAGAGGCAAGACCTCTGCCAAAGTGTCAGTTCTTCTTGCTTCCCTTCTTCAGGAGATAGCGCTCCTCCTTGTAGGTGAGGCCCATGAACAGGATGGCGAGGACGCAGGCGCCCAGCAGCATCCCGAAAGTGACGCTCCAGCCTGCGTGCTGGGCCACCAGGCCGATGACCGTGTTCGCGAGGATGAAGGTGCCGAAGAAATAGCCGAAGAAGCCGGTGAGCCCGGCGGCGGTGCCGGCGGCGTTCTTCGGGGCGAGGTCCAGGGCCTGCACGCCGATGAGCATCACCGGTCCGTAGATGAAGAACCCGATGCCGATCAGGGAGATGATGACCATGGTCAGGTTGTCGATGAAGGCCCAGTACAGGACGATGAACACCGCCACGAGGGCCATGAAGATCATCGTCGGGAGGGCGCGCATCCCGTGGAAGAGCTTGTCGGACAGCCAGCCGCACAGCAGGGTGCCCGGGATGGCCGCGAACTCGTAGGCGAAGTAGGCCCAGCCGGCGCTCTTGAGGTCGATGCCCTTCTCGGTGAGGATGGTGGGTGCCCAGTCCAGGCAGCCGTAGCGCACCATGTACACGAAGGCGTTCGCGAGGGCGATGTACCACAGGAACTTGTTGTTCAGGACGTGCTCGAAGAAGATCTCCTTGGCGGAGATGGACTTCTCGTGCTTCTCGGAGTAGTTTTTGGGATAGTCGTTGCGCCACTTTTCCACGGACGGGAGGCCGCAGGACTGCGGGGTGTCCCTCAGGAGAATGTAGGCCAGCAGGGCGATGAACACGGCGACGGCGGCCGGGAACGCGAAGGTGCCGATGAGGAAGTAGAGTTCCTCGTGCGTGCCGTAGAACCAGCTGCCGAACCAGGCTGCGCCGTAGGTGGCCATCGGGCCCACGAGGGCGCCGCCCACGTTATGGGCGCAGTTCCAGATGCTCATCATCGTACCCCGTTCGCTCACGGAGAACCAGTGCGTCATCACGCGGCCGCAGGGGGGCCAGCCCATGCCGTTGAACCATCCCACGAGGAAGTTCAGGATGCCCATCACGAGGATGGCGAGGGCCTTGTGCTCCGCGCCGATAAGCTGGATCGGGACGATCATGAAGCACATGGAGATGGCCGACAGGATGAGGCCCAGCGGCAGGAAGGCGCGGGCGTTGGAGCGGTCGGAGACGCTGCCCATCAGGAACTTCGAGAGGGCGTAGGCGGCCGCATTGAGGCCCAGGACGAAACCGAGTTCGGTCTTGTCGAAGCCCAGCGGGGCCATGGCCGGGATGGCCATCGACAGGTTCTTCCGGACGAGATAGAAACCGGCATAGCCGATGAAGGCGCCGATGAACACCTGCAGGCGCAGGCTCTTGTACTTGGCGTCGGCCTCCGGGCCGGTCTGTTCCGGCTGGTGGGCGGGTTGTTGCAGGAATTTGAGCATGTTACTGGATCTTGTTACGCTTTTTTCGCGACTCAAAGATAGCAATAATAAATAAAATTTCTTAACTTTGAATTAGTTTTTAAATACCGCGTGTAAATGAAAGAATTGTTTGTCAATAAGATAAAAAAGATTTCCATTTTGGCGGCCGTTCTTGTCCTGAGTGCCGCATCCTGCAAGAAAGACAAGCCTGTGGAGAAGGTGGACGTCCAGTTCGAGGTCCCCGCTTCGATGACGGTGGACGACGGAGCCGCCGAGATCAGCTTCCGCGTCCAGTTCTCCAAGCCGCCGCTCGCCACCGACCAGGTGATCCTCGCCGGCCATTCCGCAGAATACGTGTGCCCGGTCACATCGGTGTCCGACACGCGTTTTTCCGTATCCATCGCCTCCCACTGGTCCCAGGGCTTCGGCCCCGGTAGTTATACGGTCTATCACCAGCGGGGCACCTCCAAGTTGCAGAAGGGCGCGATGTCCGTCACCGTCCGCTATGCGGGCGACGAGGAGGTGACGCCGGCCGAAGGCAGCACCGTCTATGGCCGGGTCACCTGCGAGGGAACCGGCCTTGCGGGCGTCGTGGTCTCCGACGGCATCGAGGTCGTGAAGACCGATTCCAAGGGCGTGTACCAGCTCAAGTCCAAGAAGTATCACGGCTATGTGTTCGTCTCCACCCCGAGCGGCTACGAGCCCCTGGTGGACGGCCTCCTGCCCAAGTTCCACGCGCAGCTGAAGGCGAATGCCGCCACTGCGGAACGCGTCGATTTCCAGCTCCGGAAGGCCGATGGACAGGAGAATCACCGGATGCTCCTTCTCGGCGACATGCACCTCGCGCGCCGCACCAACGACCTGAAGCAGTTCGCCGATTTCGTGAAGGATGTCAACGCGACCATCGACGCAACCCCGGGAAAGGTGTATGCCCTCACCCTCGGCGACATGACCTGGGACCTGTACTGGATCACGAACAACTATTCTTTCAAGGAGTACCTCGCCGATGCCGCGGGCATCAAGGGGACGATGCTGTACCATACGGTCGGCAACCATGACCACAGCATGTACTACATGGGCGATTACGACACGGTGAAGGAGTACAGGGAACTCATCGGCCCCACCTATTATTCTTTCAACATCGGCAAGGTCCATTACGTGGTCCTGGACGACGTGGAATGCACCAACAGCACGGCCACGACCGACGAGAAGGGCAATCCCTGCTATGTACGGGCCTACGACGCCCACATCGTCTCCGACGAACTCGCCTGGCTCAGGAAGGACCTGGCTTCCGTACCCAACGGCACTCCGCTCGTGGTGACGATGCACATCCAGCTGTACGGCAAGGACGGAAAGTACCACCTCAAGGACGCATCGGCCTTCGAGAGCATCCTGCGCTCCTATCCCGAAGTGCACCTGTTCACGGCCCACACCCATACTGTCTATAATACGGACCACCTCTCTGACGACCATCTGTTCGAGCACAACGCCGGATCGGTGTGCGGCACCTGGTGGTGGAGCGGCAACGAGACGCCGGGTGTGCACATCGGCCAGGACGGCTCCCCGGGCGGCTATACCCTCCTGGATGTCGCCGGAACCGGTTTCAAGTGGCAGTACAAGGCCACGGGAAGCCATGTGGACTACCAGTTCCGCACCTACGACCGCAACGAAATCCACCTGACGGATGCCAAGTATGTCCCGAATTCCAACGGCACTTACAAGTTCGAACCTTCCATCTGGGGAAGTGCGAACACGTCGAACGAGGTGTATATCAATGTCTGGAACTGGGATCCTTCCTGGACTGTGGAGGTGTCGGAGAACGGCACCCCGCTTACTGTCTCCCGGATCATTTCGGGGGAGAAAGACCCGCTTCACCTCATCGCATATACGGCCAAGCGCATCAACAAAAACAGCAAGCCCACCTTCGAGACCACGACGACAGGCCACCTGTTCAAGGTGACGGCCTCCAGCCCGTCTTCCACCCTGGACATCAAGGTCACGGACCGTTTCGGCAACGTCTATACCGAGACGATGACCCGTCCGAAGGCCTTCACGACCGACCAATATAAAAACTAATCCATAACCAACCAATTATCTATGAGACGGATTCGACACATTGCTGCCACCCTCCTCGCGCTCGCTGCGGCCCTCACGGCCGCATCGGCCCAGAACAGGGTGGTGTCCGGCACGGTCCTGGACACGGCGCAGCAGCCTGTCGTCGGAGCGGCAGTCATCCTTTCCGGGACTTCCACCGGAGACGTGACCGCCCCCGACGGAACCTTTTCCCTCCGCGTTCCCTCCGGCGAGGTGACGCTGGAAGTCTCCTGTCTGGGCTACACCGGCCGGACGGTGATTGTTCCTGCGGGGCAGGGACAGCTGACCATCACCCTCGAGGAGGACAACATGCTTCTCCAGGAAACCGTGGTCGTGGGCTACGGCGTCCAGAAGAAGGTGAACCTGACCGGCGCTGTCACGGCGGTGGATGCCAAGGACCTGCAGAACCGCACCACGCACAACCTGACGAACATGCTCCAGGGTGCGGTGCCGGGCCTGAACATCACCACCTCGTCCGGTAACCCGGGCTCCACCGGCAGCCTGAACATCCGCGGTATCACCTCCATCAATTCGGCCGACCCGCTGGTCCTCATCGACGGCTCCGAAGGCGACCTGTCCCGCGTGAACGCCTCCGACGTGGAGAGCGTCTCCGTCATCAAGGACGCGTCGGCCGCCGCCATCTACGGCGCCCGCGCGGCCTATGGCGTGATCCTCGTGACGACGAAGGCCGGCACCGAGAAGGGCGGCAAGGCCACGGTCCGCTACAGCGGCCGCATGGGCTGGGAGGAACCGACGGTCTCCACCGACTTCGAGACCCGCGGCTACTGGTCGGTCTATACCGTGGACAAGTTCTGGGCGACCGACGCCGGCAAGAACTACACCAACTACACCGCCCACGACATGGCCGAGATGCTGGCCCGCGTGAATGACGTGACGGAGAATCCGGAGCGCCCCTGGGTGGTGGAGGAAGTCCGCAACGGCCGCAACCAGTGGATCTACTATGCCAATACCGACTGGTACCACGAGCTGTACAACGACCGGCACCCGGTCCAGCAGCACAATGTGTCCGTCACCGGCGGCAACAAGGACGTGAAGTACTATCTGTCCGGCGCTTACGACCGTCAGAGCGGTATCATCAAGATGAATCCGGACGTGTTCCGGCGGTATAACCTGAGGGCCAAGATCGACGCGCGCCTGAACAAGTACGCCCGCCTGTCCAACAACACGGCCTTCTACAGTTCCTCCTACAACTATCCGGGCGGCAGCAGCGTGCAGGACTCCTTCGCCTATGCTTCCCGTCACGCCCTGGCCAGCTTCCCGCTCCGGAACCCGGACGGCAGCTGGCTGTACGGCACGCCGCTGATCGGTTACAACGTCGCCAACGGCCGCCATCTCGTATTCGGGGAAGGCAAGGCCCGCAACCAGCAGCTCCGCAGCGACTTCGCCAACACCACGGAGCTGAAGGTCACCCCCGTCAAGCAGTTCACCCTCACGGCCAACTACACCTACCGGCTGTACCAGAACCGCAACCAGTACCGCAGCGTGAACTTCGAGTACCGCCGCTATCCGGGTGCGCCCTATGAGTATTACACCACGGGTGCCGGCGAGGATGCCCTCACGGAGAACACCACGACCAACCAGCGCCATACCGCCAACGTGTTCGGTACCTATGACGACACGTTCGCCGATGCGCATCACCTCACGGTGACCGCCGGCATGAACGCGGAGCAGTGGGCTTCCAAGAGCGTGGGCGCCGTGGGCAAGAACCTCCTTTCCGAGACGCTGAACGACCTGGACCTCGTGGGCCCGGACGCTACCGGTGCGACGGTCATGGAGGTCTCCGGCGGACAGAACGAATATGCCATCATGGGCTTCTTCGGCCATATCAACTATAACTATAAGGAGCGGTACCTCCTGGAACTTTCCGGCCGTTACGACGGTACCTCCCGGTTCCAGAAGGGCCACCAGTGGGGCTTCTTCCCGTCCGCTTCCGTGGGTTGGAGAATCTCCGAGGAACCGTTCCTCAAGAACAATGCCCGCTGGCTGGACAACCTGAAGCTCCGCTTCTCCTACGGAAACCTGGGCAACCAGGTGGTCCGCTCCTCGTCCGGCGGCCAGAACTATTATGCCTATCTCCGGAAGATTTCCATCAACGACTTCGCCGGGTACACCTTCGGCGAGAGCACCACGATGAGCAAGTACGCCACGCTGGGCGCTCCGGTGGATGCCAACCTCACCTGGGAGACGGCGGAGCAGTGGAACGCCGGCCTGGATTTCGCCGCGTTCAAGAACCGCCTCACCTTCACGGGCGAAGTCTATCGGCGCAACACCCTGAACATGCTCACGGCGGGTCCCGACCTGCCGGCCGTGTACGGCGCCGCCTCCCCGCAGACCAATGCGGCGGACCTGAAGACGGTGGGCTATGAACTGTCCCTGGGCTGGAGAGACCAGGTGAGCCTGTTCGGGAAGCCCCTGGGCTACGGCATCCGCGCCACCCTGAGCGACTTCCGCTCCTACATCACCCGGTACAACAACCCCACCAAGTCCCTGGCCATGTCCTACTACGAGGGCATGCGCATCGGCGACATCTGGGGCTTCGAGGTGGACGGCCTGTTCAAGACCGACGAGGAGGCGAAGCAGTACACCTCCGAGGTCCTGGACTGCAGCGGCTACATCAGCAGCCGCATGACCGGCGGTTTCCTCGCCGGCGACCTCCGTTTCGTGGACCAGGACAACGACGGCCACTACAAGGTCGATTCCGACGGCAAGTTCGTCCTGGACGAGGCCGGCAACAAGATCCTCCTTCCGGAGAGCGAGTGGCGGGTGAACACCCTGGGCCTCGGCAGCAACACGGTGGACGACCCCGGCGACCGCAAGATCCTGGGCAACAGCCTTCCGAGCCTCCAGTACGGCGTCACCCTCACGGCCGACTACCTGGGCTTCGACTTCCAGGCTTTCTTCCAGGGAACGGGCAACCACTACTGGTATCCGGCCGGCATGAACATGATGTTCTGGGGCCCGTACGCCTATTCCTACACGTCCTTCCTACAGCGCGATTTCATTGACCGGGTGTGGTCGCCGGAGAATCCGGACACCTATTTCCCGCGTCCCCGCGCCTATTCTTCCACCGGCGGCGAACTCTCCAAGGTGAACAGCCGCTACCTGCAGAACATCCGTTACCTCCGCTTCAAGAACCTGACGGTGGGCTACACCCTTCCGGCCCGTCTCACCCGCAAGGTGGGACTCGAGCAGCTGCGCGTGTATTTCTCCGGCGAGAACCTCTCCTACTGGTCCCCGCTCAAGAAATATACGAAGTACCTGGATCCGGAGAGCGCCTACACGCGTGACGGAAACGGCAATTCGGCCGCCCAGGACCAGATGAGCTATCCCTGGCAGAAGACCTACATGTTCGGCATTGACATCACTTTCTAAAGGATGGAGGAACAGATTATGAAAAGATACATTTTACCTGCCATAGCCCTGGTCATCGGCCTGACCTCCTGCAGCGATTTCCTGAACCGGACGCCCAAGTCCGACATGGCCCCGGAGAATTACTTCCGGGACGAGACGGACCTGCAGCTATTCTCCAATACGTTCTATAACAACCTTCTGGACAAGGAACCCTACGAGGAGCAGAGCGACCAGCTGGTGTGCCTGAACCTGTCCACTTTCCTGCGCGGCGGCAATTCCCGCACCGTACCCAACTCCGGCGGCGGCTGGGGGAGCGGTTCCGGCGCCTGGGGCGACCTCCGCAAGATGAACACCCTGCTGGAGAACGTGGACAAATGCACGGACGCCGCGGCCGTGGCGAAGTACTCCGGCCTGACCCGCTTCTTCCGCGCCTACTTCTACTTCAACATGGTGAAGCGCTTCGGCGACGTGCCGTGGATCAATGCGCAGCTGGAGACCGACTCCGAGGACCTCTACCGTCCGCGCGACAGCCGCGAGGTCATCCTGGGCCACATGCTGGAGGACATCGACTTCGCCATCGACAACCTGCCGGCGGAGGTGAGCCCCTACCGGGTGAACCGCTGGACGGCCCTGGCCCTCAAGGCCCGTTTCTGCCTGTTCGAGGGCACGTTCCGCAAGTACCATGACCCGGCGCAGCATCCCGACATGTACGTGGTTCCGCTTCCTTCCGACGCCCGCAGCGCGCAGCAGTACCTGCAACTGGCGGCCGACGCGGCCAGGGAACTCATCGACGACGGTCCGTACAAGCTGGCCGGCGTGAAGGACTACCGCACGCTCTTTGCCGACGTGGATGCCAACCGCGACGAGTTCATCCTCGCCATCAAGAACGACCAGAGCCTGCAGGTGTGCAACAATGCCACTGCCTTCGCGATGATGACCACCCAGGGCACCCCGGGTTTCACCCGCAAGTTCGTCGCCAGCGTCCTGATGGCCGACGGCTCCCGCTTCACCGACCGCGAAGGCTGGGAGACCATGCAGTTCGCCGAGGAGATGAAGGACCGGGATCCGCGCCTGGCCGCCATCACGGTGGGCACCGGCGCCATCTGGCTGGGGGACGAGACCGTCTCGGCCCCGGACCTGAACTGCACGGTGACCGGCTACCAGGTGATGAAGTTCGTCATGGACAAGACCCTGCCCGAGTGGGGCCGCGTGGACAAGTCCTACAATGACATGCCCGTGTTCCGCTATGCGGAGGTCCTCCTGAACTACGCCGAGGCGAAGGCGGAGCTGGGGACCCTGACGCAGGAGGATGCGGACCTGACCGTCAATGCCCTTCGCGCGCGCGTTGGCATGGCCGGCCGGCTGGATGTGGCCGATGCCAACGCCCATCCGGACCCGTACCTGCTGTCCGAAGAGTTCGGCTACCGGAACGTATCCGGGACCAACCAGGGCGTCATCCTGGAAATCCGCCGCGAGCGTGCGCTGGAACTGGCCATGGAAGGCTTCCGGCTCGCCGACCTCCTCCGCTGGAGGGAAGGCAAGTGCCTGGAGCAGCCCATCTACGGCATGTATTTCCCGGGCACGGGCCGTTACGACCTCTCCGGCGACAACGTCGCCGACATCAACATCTGGACCGGCACCGATCCCAAGAGCAAGGACGTCTCGGACTTCGAGCTGGGCGTTCCCACGGGCATCGAGCTGACGGATGGCGACAAGGGCTATGTCTATCACCACGCCAACGTGACCCGCAGTTTCGACGAAGGCCGCGACTACTACTATCCCATCCCCACCAAGGAGCGCCAGCTCTACCATGAAAAGGGTGTGGACCTCAAGCAGAACCCGGGATGGAAGGATGGTTTAAGTTACTGATCTCTAAGGAATGAACGATATGAAACTGACTAGTATATTCAAAGGCGTCGCCGTGCTTGCCGTCGGCACCCTCCTTCTCGGAGGCTGCCGGCAGAAGGAGCAGGACGTGGAGGCGCGGGCCGTCGCGACCAGCGAGAACGTGCTCACCTTCGAGGCTGTGGACGCGGCTGCCGCGACCGTCAAGGTCTATGCCGACGGGTCCTGGGCGGCCGATACGCCCGAGGCTTGGATCCATGTCAACCCGATGTCCGGAAAGGGCATGGCAGAGGTGACCATCACCGTGGACGACAACCTGTCGGGCGGTGTCATGGACCTTCCCCGTACCGGGTCCGTCATCTTCCAGGGCGGTACCGTGGAGCGCCGTGGAAGCATCACCGTCAACCAGAAGGGCGACACCTACAAAGGGGTCCAGGAACTGACGGTCAAGGAAGTGTGCGTCCTGGACGACGATGCCGTGGCCAAGATCCCCGCCGCCCAGGTGGCGGCCGTCACCACGGGCGGATTCGTCCTCACGCAGGACGGTGAGAACCTGTACGTGCAGGGCGTCCGTGATGTGAAAGTGGGGGACAACGTGTCCCTGAACGGTAAGAAGGGCACCTTCAACGATTGCCCGACTTTCTTCGTGGATGAGCTTGACGTCATCTCTTCCGGGAGCATCACCTATCCGGACGCTCCGGACATGACGGAGAACATCGCCTCCTTCAAGGGTGGTTCCATCCCGTACATCACCCTCCGGGGTTCACTGGTGAACGGCAGCCTGAAGGTGGGCTCCGCTTCCGTCGTGGTCGTGGACCCGGTGGAGGAACTGGGTCTGGAGGCCGTGGACCTGCACAAGGTGGTCCTCACCGGCTACGCCGTGGGCATCAAGGGAACCACGGGCTATCTGGTGGCCACTTCCGTCAAGGACGAGGGCAAGGACGAGACCCTGATCCCGTATCCGCTCATCTGGGCGATCGGCAAGGACCTGAACTATTCCAGCGCCACCTTCACGAAGGATACGCCCCGCATCGACCCGGTCCAGGGCATCGGCTACATCGAGTATGTGCCCTATGACCTGGAGAACACCGACGCCTCCGGTAGCTACAAGCTGGACGTCCAGGCGAACAACCCCCGCGTCACCGGACCTTGGGTGAACGACTACTGGCTCTTCTACGGCAACGGCGCCATCCCTGCCGGGACCGAGATCCAGATCGCCTTCGAGATGCGTTCCTCCGCGTGGGGCATGAAATTCTGGCTCCTGGAATACCTGGACGGCGATACGTGGTATCCTGCCGGTACGCCGCAGGTGTCCACCGAACCGGGCTATGAGGTCCAGTACACCGTGTCCACCAATCCGGACGGCGCCACCAACTCCCAAGTCCTGGAAGTGATCCGCTTCCGCCGGAACAACGAGCACCTGCAGGTCCGCCTGCGCTGCTCCGCCCTCTGGAGAGGCGGCGGCGGTACCACGGCCACCCGTTCCACGGCGTCTTCCCGTCTCACGATCACCAATGTGGACGACGATACCTACCGTCCTTCCGTCATCATCCTGAAGGAAGGCAACGGCGTGGAGAAGGATCCGGTGTATGCCGACATCCAGGTGGATCCCGAACTCCTGACCTTCAACGGCACGCCGGGCGCGCCGAAGCAGCTGAAAGTCAAGTCCGACTATGACTGGACCATCGCCACGGCCTTTGACTGGCTCCACCTGGACGTGGAGGGCGGCGTGGCCGGCGAGGAAACGACCGTCACCGTCACCTGCGACGAGAGTGAACTCTCCGAGCTCCGCGAGGGAACCATCCGCATCGTCTCCGAGGACAGCGAGAAAGTTGTCCATGTGGTCCAGAGCGCGGCCGGCCAGATGCTGGATCCGTTCATCAGCGTGTCCACGGGCAACGTACTGGAAGTGAGCGCCGAGGAAGGAAAGTCCGACATCCGGGTCCAGCACAATGTGGAATATGCGTACAGCGTGGACGCCGACTGGCTCGCCCTGGAGCCCGCCCCGACCCGCGCCCTGGTCGAGTGGGACGAGTATGTCCTCACCCGCACGGCCAATGACAGCGAAGCCCCGCGTACCGGAACGGTCCGCTTCTACAACGAGGAGAAGAAGCTCGAAGCCGTCGTCACCGTGGTCCAGGAGGGCAAGGAGGCGGTCTTTGACAACAACCTCGTCCAGTGGGGCTTCGACGCCGGCCTGATGGCTTCCTACAAGGATTCCTTCGAGAAGGACAACAGCTTCAAGTCCAACATCGCGGGCGTAGGCTACCTGTCCTGGAACAACCTGCCCGAGAATGTCGCCCTGGATACGGACGGCAAGAAGTCCCAGCTCATCGGCGGCACCGGCCAGCCGTATGTCACCGGCGTGTGGCCGGGCGACTACTGGGAGTTCGCCGTGCCGGTGCGCAACGTCGCCGCCGGGTCCGTCGTGACCTTCACGGCGCTCCACCGCATCTCCGGTACCGGCCAGAAGTACTGGCGGATGGACTGGTCTGTGGACGGCACCACCTGGACGCCGGTCAAGGAACTCGAGACCGAGACGGAGACCGGCATGTCGGCCCGGTACACCCACATCGCCCCGACAAGCGATGTCCAGCTGACCGAGTCGTTCAAGCTCGCCGACGCCGTCGCGGAAGGCACCGTCCGGATCCGCTTCACCTGCGTGGCCAACTGGCAGGGCAACGGAAAGGGCGCCCTGACGGCCCCGAACGGCGGAACCCATCGCTGGTCCGGCACGGCCGAGACCGGCCCGAAGATCACCATCTCGGTGCCTCAGGTGTACTTCGCCGACGATTTCGAGTGGCTGGAGCCCTGGGCGGCCTATACGGTGGACGATGTCGCGAACAACAGCGTGGGATCCGCCCCGAACGCCTTCACCAAGGCCGAGGTGGCTGACGCGCTGGCGGAGCTGCAGACCCGGGGATACGGTTACGTCTGGGGCTGGAAGGACCAGGACTGGTCCGACGGCACCCCCGACAACGGGAACAAGCAGACCCTGTATTTCATGCACAACTACCTCAAGTTCGGCAAGACTTCCTATAACTCCGGTATCATCCTGCCGGCACTGTCGCAGATCGGCGGGACGGCCGACGTGGACCTCACCTTCGACTGGTGCTGGTGCATGACAGGCGCTTCCAAGCCGGATGTCATGACCCTCACCGTCACCGTGACCGGTGGCGGCCGCCTGGCCGATACCGGCACGGAAGTGAGCGGCAACATCGAATCGGCCCAGCCGACGGAAGGGGACCTGACGAAACTGGAGTGGCAGCACGCCAAGGTGCGCATCCTCGGCGCGACGCCTTCCACGCGCATCACGATCCGTCCGACGAACGCCGACCCGAGCATCACCTCCACCCGCAAGCAGAACCGCTGGTATCTGGACAACGTCCGGGTGACGGGGGAATAACCCCATGAACTGACTTTTTGTCCCTTCGCCCGATTTTTGCATGCGGACGGAGGGACAAATCGTATCCGGACATGAACGAACAGGAATTCGACAAGGAGTGGAAAGACGGACAGATCGTCAAGTACGCAGACCATTATGACGAAAACGCCTTCTGGGAGAAGCTGAAGCGCTTCGGCCGGAAAGCGGGCATCAAGGTGACGTACGCCGCCCTGTTGCTGTACTATGTGCTCAAGAGCCCGTTGACCTCATCGAAGGACCGGGCGAAGATCATCGGGGCGCTGGGCTATTTCCTGCTTCCCATCGACATCATTCCGGACTTCATCCCCGTCGCCGGCTATACGGACGACCTGGCGGCCCTGACCTGGGGCGTGTACTGCGTAATCAAGAGCATCACCCCGGAGGTGAAGGCCAATGCCGCCGCGAAGCTCCACGAATGGTTCGGCGACTTCGACGACCACCTGCTGGACCTTTTCTTCGAAAAGCACGACTGAGGCCCTTAGAGGGCGTGACTCACGCCGAAAGTCAGGCTCAGGTTGGCCTTCCCGGCGGGAATCAGCTGGGGTGTCACCCGGAAAATGTAGGAATCGGTGCCGATGAAGAAGGTGAATTCCTTCGTCGTGAAATTCGCCGCCATTCCGCCGGACCAGCCGAACCGGTCCCGGCCGCAGCTGACGTTGGCGCTGAACCAGTCCCACGGGGACCAGACCGTGTACAGGCGGCCCTCCATGACCGTGTAGTCCGGCCCGTTCCGGAGCGTTCCGGAGGCAGCCACTGAGAGCTTGTCGTAGAAGGGCATCTTCATCCGGGCCGTGGCGTTGACCGTCATCGGCAGCCGGCTCAGGGAATTCTTCTTGTCCCGGACATAGAACCGGGCGATGTCCGCCACGCTGCCGGAGTTCTCCCTGTCGGCGGAAGGTTTCATCGAGGTGATGGTGCTCGGGTCGTATTGGTAGGTCACTTCCGGCGTCCGCGCATAGACTTTGTCGAACCACTTGAGCATGCCCAGGTCCAGGACGGAGAGCCCCAGGCTCAGATACTGACTTGCCTGCCACTGCACGCCCAGGTCCGTCGCGACGCCCAGCCCGGCGAAGCCGGGACGGAACAGCTTGAAGCCGATGCCGCCGGGGTCGAGCATTTCCTGTTCCTTTTCGCCCCGGGTCCGGCTGGTGAACTGGTTGCCGGCGATCTCGATCTCCGCCTGGGAGGAGATGCGCCAGAATTCCGGCTCCGTCATGTCGATGGAGAAGCGCTTCAGCCGTGCGTCCAGGTGGGAAATGCCGACGAGGGGCTTGATCCGGAACCCGTACCGGAGATTCCCGGCGCTCCGGGACAGGCCGTAGGCCAGTTCCAGGTAGTTGCCGCTGCTGATGTGGAGGGGGGAGAGGTCGTAGGTGGACGCCCGCTCGCTCGCTCCGAGTTTCAGGAACGCCAGCAGGTCGTAGGGAATGACCGCCAGGTCGTTGCTGCGGACGTTCAGTTCGATGGTGTGGTAGTTCCCGCCCTTCCGGAATCCCCGGGCGAACAGGCCCACGTCCACGGTGCCGATGACCTCGCTGTCCATCGGCAGGTTCTCCAGGAAGTCCGAGGCGGAAACATGCCGGTTGAGGCCGGTGGTCAGGTGACCGTCCACCGGGAAGATGAAGTTGCCCACACCGATGTTGCTCCGGGTCTCGACGCTCAGGGTGTTGAGGATGCCGGTCCTGATGTCCGCATCGGGGGTGACGGCCGGATTGAGCCGGTAGCTGTAGTGGAAGCCGTCCAGGAAATGGGCGCCCTGGAAATTCTGTGCGCTGAGGGCCGTTCCTGCAAGAAAGACCGCAAGGGAGAGTAAGATGCTCTTTTTCATGGGTTGATCCTCCGGAATTCCTGTTATTTGAAACTGTCCACGATTTCGACGACGTCATCCACCACCCGCTTGACGTCCAGCAGGTACTGGACGTACTTGAGCCAGGCGGGGTCGAAGGTGACACCCTCCGGCAGGACGAGCCGCAGGTTCTGGAAGGTGATGCCCTGGTTGCGGTTGAGCGCCCGCCCGGCCTGGGCTTCGGAATCGACGGTGAAGGTGAGCTTGATGCCGTCGAAGGGAACGATTTCCCGGGTGGTGAACCCGATGGACAGCTTGGAATGACCGGCGTCATCCACCGTTCCGCCCACGACGGTCCCTTCCACGACCGGCTTGTACTGGGAGACGACATTCCCGTCCTTGTCCACGATCTCGGCGGCGAAGCGGAACCCGATCGGCAGGGTGTTCTCGACGTCCATCTCGAAGACGATCGGGGTGAACTTGTCCAGGGTCATGGTGGTATCGACCTGGAAATGACCGAACTTGTAGTCGATGGCGGAATCGACTCCCTTTCCGATCATGAAGGGCATGAACAGCTGGGCCTTCCCTTGGATCAGGCCGGCCCCACCGTCGGAAGCCACGGTCTGCCAGGACGTCTCTCCGGGGGTCACGCGGAGGTTCTTGAACCCGAAGTGGACCACTTCGCTCTTCTGGACCAGGCTCTCCAGTCCGGGGAAGAGGTAGGGCGTGTAGCCCTCGGCCCGCAGGTTGCCGGAAAAGAGCCAGGAGGACTTCCCTCCGGCGGGAATCTGGACCGGTGCGGCGTTCTCATGACGCCCGACCGGATAGTCGCACAGGAGGTCACCCATGGCGGCCTCTCCGACCAGGCGGGTGTCCAGGTCCAGCGGAACGCCCATCCGGTTCTCCGCCTGGAGGACCACTTCGAGGTCGGACAGGGCCACGTATGGCTTCGCATAGTTCACGGCGGCCGGATAGGTGTCCATGCTGCCGCAGGAGACGCTGCCGATGACATGGACATCGGCCTTGGCAAGGGCTGCCTTGCCGTTCTGGAGGGTCAGGCGGCAGGTGAGGGGACTGTCCGTGCCGAAGCCTTCTCCCGGGGTGGCGGTGATCTGGCCGGAAACCAGGAGGTCGCCCGTGAGTTCGAAGTCTTCTCCTTTCTGGAGGGTTGCATTCTGGGCCGCCGTCACTTCCAGGCTGACGGAGCAGGTCTCTTCAGGCCGGAGCGTGAAATCCACCTTTGCAGACAGCGCATGGGCTCCGTCCGCCGCGAAGCGGGAACCCTCGCGGACGGTGCGGATGGTCAGGCAGTCCGGCAGGATGATCCGGAATCCCTGCTTGAGCATGAGGGCGGTGGCGCCCTGGGCCGAGAGGCCCAGCGTCAGTTCCATGGAGAAGGGGTCGGTCTCGATGTTGCGGGCGGCATCGACCCCTTCGGCCAGTTCGGGGCTGCCGCTCAGGGTGAGGGCGGCTTTCAGTTCCACGGAGGCCGATGAGGCGGCATCGAAACGGACCGTGCCGGCGGGCGCCGTCTCCTGCTTCCCTTCCCTGAGGATGTCCCCGTCGATCAGGGGCACGTTCTGCAAGGTTTTGCTTCCCGTCGAAAAGCAGATGTTCCCGCTGGGGTCGAAATCGACGAGATTGATCCAGGAAACGGTCTTGCCGGCCTCGACGATGGAGTTCAGCAAGGCGCCTGTCTTGATGATGCCGGTGTTCCCGAAATTGACCGCCATGCCCGGCAGGACGGTGACGGTCGCGTCGAGGTCTTTCTTGAAATCCAGCTCCTTGTCCACGATGCAGGCGGAGGCCAGGGGGAGGAGGACAAGGACCGAAAGGATTGCGTCAGTTGGTTTCATGTTTTCGTAACTACTCAGGTACCCTAGCCATAGGCTGTAGGCCCTGACCACCTGTCAATGATGATTCAAACAATGATACTATGCTTGGGCAAGGGTCGAAATGACCCGAAGGACCTCGAAGGGGTTCTGCCCGTTCTTGACCGCCGTCTGGATGACGGAAGCGACGGTGGCGTAGTTCTCCACGCCGGTCTCGGAGCGGAAGCATCCGCTGACCTTGAGTTTGGTCTTGGCCGGGCGGAG